>NZ_JABBPF010000031.1 GCF_012927415.1 Polaromonas sp.
CCACCGTCGCCATGAATTCAAGATGCTCGCGCTGGGCATTGTTAACCAAGGCGATCGTCGGCTTGGTCAATGCGCTCAGGTACGCGATTTCACCGGGATGGTTCATGCCCAGCTCGACCACGCCCACCTGATGCGACGCACGCAGGCGCAACAGCGTCAGCGGTACCCCGATGTCATTGTTCAAATTTCCTGCGGTGGCAAAAGCTTCGCCGGATTTCCAGGCCTGCAATACCGACGCAATCATCTGCGTGACGGTGGTTTTACCGTTGCTGCCGGTGACTGCGACCAGTGGCAAATTGAATTGCGAGCGCCAGCCGCAGGCCAGATGGCCCAGCGCCAGTTTGGCGTCGACGACTTCCAGGCCCGGCAGATCCGCGTCCACCAGACCTTGCTGCGCAATCGCAGCCACGGCGCCCTTTGCCCTCGCCTGCGCCAGAAATTCGTGTGCGTCAAAGTGCTCGCCCTTGAGCGCCACGAAAAGGTCTCCCGCCTGCAGGCTGCGCGTGTCGGTATGCACGCGTCCAAATCTTGTCCGGCCGTCGCCCACCAACACAGCCAGGGGAATCCAGTCCAGAGCTTGTTGCAGGTTCATCATGCCGCGCTCCTTGTCCCACGCGTCGCCAGTTGCGCTCGCAAGGCGGCTTGTGCATGCTCCCGGTCGGAAAATGGCAGTCTCAGGCCACCTACTTCCTGAAAACTTTCATGCCCTTTACCTGCCAGCAGCAGCACATCCTGGGGCTGCGCCAGATTCAAGACTTGGACAATGGCAGCTGCCCGGTCGGCCTGCACGTACACTGCATCGCGATGACTCAATCCCAATAGGATCTGGCTAATGATGGCCAGCGGATTTTCACTGCGCGGGTTGTCACTGGTGACGACGATATGATCCGAATTGTGTTCTGCCACCGCAGCCATTAGCGGACGTTTGGTGGCATCACGGTCGCCGCCGCAGCCAAAGACACACCAGAGTTGGCCGCCTCGACTCGTGGCCACTGGCTTGAGCGCGGCGAGCACTTTTTCAAGCGCGTCCGGCGTGTGCGCGTAGTCGATGACGACCAGCGGTAGACCTTGTGTCGCCAGGGTCTCTGTGCGGCCAGGCACCGGCAGCAGGTCGGCACAAGCCCTCGCCGCATCCGCTAGCGACACGCTCATGGACCTGAGAGCCGCCATGACGCCCAGCAAGTTGGAGACGTTGTAATGCCCGACCATGCAGGTCGAAACCCTGTAGCTCTCACCGCCCTCCATCACGTCGAAGCTCAGGTTCTGCGAACCGTGTTGAATATTTCGCGCTTGCAACCGCGCCGAGCGAGTACATGAAAATGTCCAAACATCCAGACCCGTACCTGCGAGCGTTGTACCCAGTTCAAGGCCCTTGACGTCGTCGATGTTGATGACTGCCGCCTTCAGCCCTGGCCAGCCAAAAAGCATCTCCTTGGCAGCCCAATAATTCTGCATCGACGCGTGGTAGTCGAGATGGTCCTGCGTAAAGTTCGTGAAGATAGCGACCTGTATCAGGGTTGCATCCAGGCGCCGCTCCTCAATACCGATGGAAGAAGCCTCAAGCGCGCACGCGCTGAAGCCTTCATCGACGAAGCGCCGCAACTGCTGCTGCAGCAACACCGGGTCGGGAGTGGTCAATCCGTTGGCAACCATGGCGCCCGGCTGTCCGATCCCCAAAGTTCCAACCACGCCACATTTTCGACCCAGTCGGTCCAGTGCTTGCGCCAGCCACATTGCGGTAGTGGTCTTGCCGTTCGTGCCAGTCACCGCTGCGATCTGTAACTGCTCGCTGGGCGCGCCAAAATAAGCGGCGGCTATGGGCCCGGTAGCAACCTTGAGTCCGGCATAAGTCGCGATCCGTTCATCGTTAAACCCGTAAACTTCGGCGCCATTCTCCTCAATCAGGCAAGCGAGAGCACCTGCAGCGAGCACCTCGTCGACATACTTGCGGCCGTCGGTAGCGGCCCCGGGCCAAGCTACAAACCCGTCACCCATCCCTACCTTTCGGCTGTCTGTACAGAGATTACCCGTCACGCGCTCTCGCAACCAGAAGGCTGCTTGCCCGGGTGTGTGGAGTTGCGTTGTCAAAACGACTCCTCCACAGCCTGCGTCACGATTTGCGGCTTGACATCCATATCGGGCTGCACACCCATCATGCGCAATGTCTGCTGAACCACTTCACTAAACACGGGCGCGGCCGCCAGGCCACCATAGTATTTTCCATCACCCGGCTCATCAATCATCACCGCGACGATGATGCGCGGCGCCTCAATGGGAGCCATGCCGGTAAACCATGCACGGTACTTGTTGCTTGCATAACCTTTGCCGACTTGTTTGTGTGCCGTGCCTGACTTGCCGCCAACCGAATAGCCGACCGTCTGTGCAAGTTGGCCAGTGCCGCCCGGTCCAGCGGCCATTTGGAGCATGCGACGCACTGCATGGGCATTTTCGGCAGAAAAAACCCTGACACCGACGGCTGGTTCGCTAGTCTTGAGCATGGTCACCGGGATGATCTGCCCATCGTGCGCAAAAGAAGTGTACGAGTGCGCCATCTGGAAAAGTGAAGCAGACAGTCCATAGCCGTAAGCCATGGTCGCCTGTTCAACTGGCCGCCAAGTCTTCCACGACCGCAACCGACCCGTCACTGCGCCAGGAAACTGGATTTGCGGCTTCTGCCCGTAGCCGAGCGCTACGTAGGTATTCCACATCTCGTGGGGAGTCATCTTCTGCGCAATTTTGAGCGCCCCGACATTGCTGGACTTCTGGATCACGCCTTCGACGGTGAGTGTTCCGTAGTTGTGGGTATCGCTGATGGTGAAGCCGCCTATGCTAAAGCGGCCAGGTCCGGTTTCGATGAGGGTTCGCGGCTTCACGCGGCCGGCTTCCAGGGCCATGGCCACCGTGATGGGCTTCATCGTCGAGCCCGGCTCGAAGGTATCGGTCAAGGCGCGGTTTCGCAGCTGTTCGCCCGTAAGGTTCTTGCGCTTGTCGGGAACGTAGCTCGGGTAATTGGCAAGCGCCAGCACCTCGCCGGTGATCGAATCGAGCACGACCACGCTACCTGCCTTGGCCTTGCGCGCAATCACTGCATCGCGCAGCTTTTGATATGCGAAGAACTGCACTTTGCTGTCAACGCTCAATTGGATGTCTTGACCTTCGACCGGAGGCACCTGTTCACCGATACCTTCGACGACACGGCCGAGGCGATCCTTGATGACACGCCTTGAACCGGCTTTGCCCGAAAGTTCCTTGTTGAAGGTCAGCTCAATGCCCTCTTGGCCATTGTCTTCCACGTTGGTGAAACCAACGACATGCGCAATTGTTTCGCCTTCTGGATACTTGCGCTTGTATTCTTTGCGCTGATAGATACCCTTGATTCCCATTGCCTGAATTTTCAGTGCGACCGGTTCATCGACCTGGCGCTTGACCCAGACAAAGGTCTTGTCGTCGTCGCCGAGCATTTTTCTAAGCTCGGCCAGTGGCATTTCCAGCAACCGGGCCAGCTCCACAAATTGGGCTGGACTTGCCTCAACGTCTTCTGGAATGGCCCAAATGCTGGGCGCAGGGACGCTGGAGGCCAGAATCAAGCCATTGCGGTCTAAAATGCGTCCCCGGTTGGCGGGCAATTCAAGCGTCCTTACAAATCGGACCTGTCCCTGACGTTGGAAAAAATCATTGCCAATAATCTGGATGTAAGCAGCCCGCCCGGCCAGCCCGGCGAAAGCTAGCGCAATCGCTGCAACAATAAATTTGCTGCGCCAAACCGGCGTCTTACTGGCCAGCAATGGGCTGGATGTGTAGAGAATGCTTCTACTCATGCTGCGCGCCCCCCGCGGGTACTGAAGCAACATTCCCGTAAGTCACGTATTGCGTGATGGCTGGCGTTGTAGTTCGCATCTTCAAGCGGTCCACGGCGAGCTTTTCAACTTTGAGAGGCGTGGCCTCGGCACGCTTTTCAACCTGTAGCCGCTCCTTTTCGGTTTCTATTTTCCGGCTTTGCGCTGTGACTTTCTCAAGCTCCATGTAAAGACGGCGCGATTCGTACTGGATGCGCACCAAGTACAACGCGCTGACCAGAACGGCCAACAACAGAACAAAATTCAAGCGCGCCACGAGATGCCTCCCAGCACGGCGACAGGAAAATCTTTTTCACTTGCGTATGCGAGCCTTAAAGTATTCACGGCACATCCCCGGTACGCTCTGCCACCCGCATCACGGCGCTGCGCGAGCGTGGATTGCCAGCTACCTCGTCTTCGCTGGGCTTAATGCGACCCAGAGCCTTCAACTGCATGACTTTGGGCGCTGCAAAAGGAGCCCGCCGATCAAATACCTCACGGGAATGGCCCGCAATGAATTGCTTGACGATACGGTCTTCCAGCGAATGAAAGCTGATCACCACCAGACGCCCTCCGGGCTGAAGCACTTTCAAAGTGGCTTGCAGCGCCCGTTGCAGTTCTTCGAGCTCGGCGTTGATGAAAATCCGAAAAGCCTGAAAGGTGCGCGTTGCCGGGTCCTTGCCCGGCTCGCGGGTTTTGACCGCGCCAGCCACGACTTCGGCCAGCTCGGCGGTGCCTTGCAAAGGCCCCCGCTCTTGTCGGCGACGATCAATCGCCTTTGCAATCTGCCCAGCAAACCGTTCTTCGCCATAGTCACGAATCACCTCCGTCATTGTTTCGATAGAAGCATCGGCCAGCCACTCAGCGACGCTTTGACCACGCGTGGTGTCCATGCGCATGTCCAGAGGACCTTGCTGTCGGAAAGAAAAGCCGCGCACCGGGTTGTCAATTTGGGGCGAACTGACCCCCAGATCCATGAGCACACCCGCAGCGCTGGCAGCCGGCATCTGATCCAGATGCATGAAACCTTCGTGGCGGATTGAAAATCTGGGGTCGACGATGGTATTCGCTTCTGAAATGGCGTCCAGATCCTTGTCGAAAGCGGTGAGGCGGCCGAGCTCAGAGAGTTTCGACAGCAACAGGCGTGAATGCCCGCCCCGACCAAAGGTCGCGTCGATGTATCGGCCGTCCGGGTTGACCTGAAGCGCCGTGATGGCTTCGTTCAACAAGACGGTCCGGTGGGTCCATGCGCCGTTCACCGTCTTCTTTCAGAACGAAAAGTCTTTGAAGACATCAGGCATCTCGCCCTTCATCTGTTCGGCTTCCTGAGCGGCGTAAGTCGCAGCGTCCCAGAGCTCGAAATAAGCGCCCATGCCGAGCAAGACCGCATCCTTGCTGATGCCCGCAGCAGCGCGCAATTCAGGCGATACCAACACACGGCCCGCGGCATCCATTTCGACATCCATGGCATTGCCCAGAAAAATCCGCTTCCACCACTGCGCCTGCATCGGCAAAGCCGCAATGCGCTCGCGAAATTTCTCCCATTCGGTACGCGGGAAAATCATCAGGCAACCATGTGGGTGTTTGGTGATGGTTAGCTGGCCCGAGATGGCTGTACCCAGCACGTCACGAAACCGGGTCGGCACAGAAAGCCGACCTTTGGTATCGAGAGCTAAAGATGACGCGCCTTGAAACACCGTTTAAAACCCTCGAAAAACACTTTTCACCACTAAACTGCACTTTTTCCCACTTTATCAGGAAACTATTCGCAAGCAAGAGGTTTTAAACAAATTTTTTCAATGGAATCAAGGACTTAGAAGCAAGCGCGTAAAGTGGCATTTTATCGAAAATATGTTCTAGATTAAGTACTTAGGTCAGTGATTGAAAGTAGTGTCTTAATCCAGCGCGCATTAAAAACCCGAGCGGAGGGTTCCAATGGGGTCCGGTTTCTGGAAGATGGCTGCCTTGGACAGTGGGTGTGAAAGCAGAAGTAAGGTTGAACAGGGCTTTCCACCCGAGCGCGTCACTCGTGTTCACAAGCATCAATGGAGAACATAGTCCCGGAATCCACACAGCCGGGGAACCGCACTTTTTGATGTAGCGCCCGCCGCAGGATAAGACGACTGTCAGGATCGGGGCGTGGCAGGGATTTATGCGTGATGCATTGCCTGAAGCCGGATTAGAGACGCCAGGCTTGCACCTGTTGGACGCAATCAGGAGGTGCCGAATCAATCGGAACGGACGATTACCCTCGCGTGTTCGCTAATTCCAATCACATTGAAAAATGACGCGACCAAGCGATTGACTTCCGAAAACTGGACCGAGCGGTTTTCTGCTTCGCGAGCCGAAACCCAATTGAGCAGTGTGCCCGCCGCAGAAAAATCAACCCGGATCAGCTTGGCGCAGGAAATAAGCATCACGTCGGCACCCGCAAGTTTGGCTTCGAGCTTGTCCAACACAGCTATGGCATCGCCCTGAATCTGGCCCGACAATTCAACCGAAAGAAGTTGGCTTACCGACGAACTATCCGCGCCCTGATCTGAGTCCCGGCCTGTCGCGTAGAACCCAGAATGCATGGAGTCGCGGTAAACCTCACCAATAATCGTGGTGCCGCCCAGGAGCCCACCCTGTTCATCCAGCGTTTTGTATTCGCAACGCGCGCTCTCCCAAGCCGGCGGCGACACTTCGTAGGTTACGCAGAAGTCAAGCGCTGTCAGTTCAAAATCGTCAGGACGGTGCGTAACACGCAGCGCTTCCATGCGCAACAGCCACCAGTTCTGGTCAGTATTCCGGTCGCCAGAGGGCGTGGCATTGCGCAGTACATTTTGCAATTGCAGATCGCCCATAAACCGCAACTGCGCCGGCTGATTAGCCCAGTTGACAAATACCCTGTACAAGGGCTCCAGCGCCGCTGCATCTATGGTTTTGAGATGACTCCAGTCCAGCCGCCAAGGCATCGCTGCACGGGCAATGGCCGCCCTGAGGGCGGCAACAGTCTGCAGTCCCAAAACCGAAGGGCAGATCCAGTCGGCAGCAACTCTCTCGGTGGCTTTGTCAGCAGCTCCACCGAGCATTTTTACCATGTCAGGCAATGAGAACCACTGCGGTGCTGAACGGTCAAAACGCTCGACAAACTCTATGGCAGCGGTTTCGAACTTGTCCTGCTCTCCTGTCGCACGGTAGAGGTCAAACAGTGTCAACCAGGTTTCCATGTGACTTTCCCGGATCGCGCCAGGCGCCAGGATGTGTAGCAAACCTGCTTCAGCGCCTGCATCTTCGCCATTGGCGAAGAGGATGGCAGCTTCTTCCAGTTCTGCGTCGTGCGCCACCATTTCCTGGACGCCAACCGCAGCGCTTCTGGACGGCGAAAAAGTTGATGCATGGCTATCCTCCGCGGCCCCGCCAAAGCCGGGCATACCGCCGCCCACGGCAGGGAATTGAGGCGAAGCAGCAGGAGGTTTGCTGCGAAGCTGACCGGCTGCGGCTGACCCGTCGGCTGCAGCCATCCGGGCGGATAGCGGCAATTCCGCCGGAGCAGTCGGTCGGTAAGCCATTGGCAGGGCGTTGTCCAGCAGGGAATGCCGGGTGACAGCGCCTTCGCCCTGAGGCGGGACCAAAGGATCAACCGAATTGCTCGCCGCGTTTTGGTCCTTGGTCTTCCACCACTGCATTGACATCTGCGCTTCGATTTCATCGATCTTCTTCAGCGTTGTCGCACGATCATCAGGCCTGGAGGCCATGCTGCTCTGAAAGAATGACGGTCCGCCCGCAAGCTCCTGGCCCACGCCGACCATGGCCTCGTGTTTGCGCATCTTGCGCAGCATGTCGAATTCTCGCTTGCGCACAAAATCGTTTCGCCGCTTGCGCTCAATCATTTCCTTGAGCAGCTGTTTGCTCACTGAATCATCCCTGTCCGTCTGGACAGAATCCAGCTCAGACCAGCTCGTCGCCGGATTCCGGACGAACCTGACCATCTTGGACAGCAAGTTTGATGCGGTGTCGTCTTTGGACATCTAGGTCGACAAAAGCTTTAATGCAGAACTGGAGGCGTCAATCGCCAAACATTTTCTGTTTCAGTTCACGGCGTTGCTGTGCCTCCAGCGACAGATTGGCCGTAGGACGCGCAATCAGCCGGCCGACGCCGATGGCTTCGCCAGTCTCATCGCAGTAACCGTAATCACCGGAATCGATACGTGCAATTGATTGCTCAATCTTTTTAAGCAATTTGCGCTCCCGGTCGCGGGTCCGCAATTCAAGCGCGTGCTCTTCTTCAATGGTGGCGCGGTCCGCGGGGTCAGGAACGACCGAGGTATCTTCCCGAAGATGTTCCGTGGTTTCACCGGCGCTGTTGTGAATATCCTGCTTGAGCACTGACAGTTTGTGGCGGAAAAAAGCCAGCTGCTTTTCATTCATGTACTCGGAGTCTGGCATGGCCTTGACTTCTTCGTCAGACAGCTGGTCAGCGGGCTTGGTCTTCCAGTTGTTAGCGAGTTTGGGATTTTTGGGGGCGGCCGCATGAATAGGCGGCGCGATCACACGTTCGATCATCGTTGAATAACTGGCTTTGGCGGCGTCAGGCGCATGGGTTGGCACCATCGGTGCGGGCGGAGTAGAGTGGACAGCGGTTCGAGCCGAACTTCTTCGTCCGGGTTTCAACGGCGCGGAGGCCATGCGCACCGCAGTTCGGCTGGGCACGGAGGCAGCAACAGGCGCAGCGACGGGTGATGATAATTTCAGCCTATCGGCGATTTTTCTCGCCTTGCTGTCTTGAACAGCCGGCTTGGCAGGCGCTTTAGCAGCAGTTTTTAACACGGATTTTGACTCGATATGTGAGGGTTGAACGGGCACTTCGGCGCGAGGGGATACCGGTTTTCCGGGTGCTTTGTCGCGGCTTGCCACAACCGGCTCTTTTTTAAGCGCTACTTTTGCAGCGGACTTGCCGGTAACAGCGGCAGATTTTTTGGCAACGACCTTTACGGCTTTAACGGCTTTAACTGCCTTCTTGACGGCGGCCGCAGGCGCTGCCGCGACCGAGGCCCGGCCTAGCGTCATGCTCTTTTTCGCTTGGGCATTCACAATGTCTCTCCTCTGGGAAGCGGCCTGGGGATGATCCCTGGACCGGCTCTTTGCCAAACTGCCTTCAGACGGTTCGGCCCTAGCTGTTGCCAGATTTTCTGGTATGTCTGCCGCCGCTCCATCCGAAGACATCGTTTTAGTCGCAATCTGCTTGCCGGCGCGCTTATCAGCGCGCTTTGGCCGCGTTGCCTCATGCTTCTCTGACTGGCCTCCCGATTCGGATTTCCGGGTATTTTGGTCGGCGCGCGATTGTAACGGCCCGCCGGGATGTGCTCCCGCCCCGCGCATAAACCGTTGTAAAGACAAGACAAACATCAAATTTTTGGTCTTCAATAGGAAGTATGCGGACAGCCTACCTCAAACCAGGCACTGCTCCAGACCCTGCAGAAAAATATCTTTTGGCAAGTCGATGCCGATGAAGACCATTTTGCTGTTTTTAACCTCGCCCTCCGCCCAAGCGGGGCCAAGGTCGCTTCCCATGAGTTGGTGCACACCCTGGAAAATCACCTTGCGCTCGGTTCCCTCCATGTGCAGCACACCCTTGTAGCGCAACATGCGCGGGCCGTAGATATTCACCACAGCGCCCAGAAAGTCCTCCAGCTTGGCAGGACTGAAAGCCCTGTCCGAGCGAAATACAAAGCTTTTAACGTCGTCATCATGGTGGTGGTGGCGGCCATCACCCGGGACATGGGAAGGATGGTCGCAGTGCTCACCGGGTGCATGGTCATGCTCGTCATGTCCGTGCGTCCCATGCTCTTCGGCCTTCAGGAAATCCGGATCGATGTCGAGCTTGGCGTTAAGGTTGAACCCGCGCAGGTCAAATACGTCCGCAATGGCAACTTCGCCGAAATGCACGGCTTTTTGTGGTGCGCGCGGATTCATTTGCGTCAAACGGTGCATCAGCGCATGAACTTCGTCTTCGGCCACCAGGTCGCTCTTGCTTATGAATATCTGGTCCGCAAAACCCACTTGGCGCCGCGCTTCCTGGCGGTCATCGAACTGGGTCTGCGCATGCTTGGCATCGACCAGCGTCAGGATGGAGTCGAGCAGGTATTGCTCGGCAATTTCCTCATCCATGAAAAAGGTCTGCGCCACCGGGCCCGGGTCGGCCAATCCCGTGGTTTCGATTACGACACGGTCAAAGTCAAGCAGTCCTTTGCGCTTTTTAGCGGCCAGCAATTGCAGCGTTTCGCGCAGATCTTCGCGTATCGAACAGCAAATGCAGCCGTTGTTCATCTGGATGATGTTTTCCTGAGTGTCATTGACGAGGATTTCGTTGTCGATGTTTTCCTCTCCAAACTCGTTCTCGATAACGGCAATCTTTTGACCGTGAGCTTCGGTCAGGATGCGCTTGAGCAGCGTGGTTTTGCCCGAGCCGAGAAAGCCGGTGAGGATGGTAACTGGAATCAGGCTCATGGTGTCCACCTAAAAAACGAAAGAAATGCCATCAATACGCCGACGACTTGCGTCAACGAGCCAAAGACTCAAACGTGGGAGTTTAGCGACCCCGTCGAGCCGCTGGCGCGTCTTTAACAATTCCGCCTCGCAAGCAAGGCCTTGGGCGAAAGCTGGCAAGCCCGGCCAGCCGTTGACAGCGAGCACTTTTCTCTGCCTGTTTCACTATTATTTCGATAGCTGAAATTAGCCGTAGAAACTGGACCACAAGGCTGTTTTACCTGAAATCAACTTGACCGCTCACCTTTTGACCAGCACCAGTCCTTTAAGGTATTCCCCTTCGGGAAAAGCGACGGTCATCGGGTGATCGGGGGCGCCGCTCATGCGTTCAGAAATGAAGGCGTCTACCCCCGCATCGGTGCCGGCTGACGCCACGATCTTGTGAAACAGGTCGGCACTGATGCCTCCCGAGCAGGAGTAGGTAAAAAGCACGCCGTCCGGCGCGAGGATGGACAGCGCCAGCCGGTTGATATCCTTGTAAGCACGCGCGGCACGCTCGGCATGCGAGACAGTGGGCGCAAACTTCGGCGGATCCAGCACAATCGCGTCGAAGGTTTTTCCTTCCTTCAGATACTGGCGCAACGATGCGTTGACGTCGGCGTCCAGCATGGTGGTCCGGCTGGCCTCAAACCCGTTCAAGGCCACATTGGCCCGCGCGCGCTCGATTGCCGTGCCTGAGGAGTCGATGGAAGTGACATGCCCGGCCCCGCCAGCCAGCGCAGCCACAGTGAATCCGCCGGTGTAGCAGTAACAATTGAGTACCTGGCCGAAGTTCAGGCGACGCGTGTAGGCTGCAAACTTCTGGCGGCTGTCGCGCTGATCCAGGTAGAAGCCGGTTTTATGGCCCTCTGCCACATCCAGGCTCAGCTTCCAGTCGTGCTCCATGATGGTAATGCCGGAGTCGCCCGAACCGGCCAACCAGCCAGTGACTTCGGGCAAGCCTTCAAGCGACCGCACGCTGGCATCGGAGCGCTCATACAGGCGTATCAAACCTGTCTGCGCCAACAAGGACTCGACGATCACGCTTTTCCACTTCTCCGCGCCACAGCTTGAAAACTGCGCAACCAGCGTATCGGCGTACCGGTCCACCACCAGACCGGGCAGGCCATCGGACTCGCCATGAATCAGCCGGAGTCCGTCACTTTTTATATCAAACCGCGCTCTTGCCCTGATGGCCTGGGCGATGCGCGCTGCGAAAAAAGAAGCATCAATTCGTTGTGACTCGTCAAAGCTCCAGACTCGCGCCCGAATTTTGGAACTCGGGCTGAAAGCCGCCCAGCCCAGGAATTGACCAGCGTTACTTTCCACTCGTACTGTTTCACCCGCATCGCCCCCACCACTGGCAATGGCTCCGTCAAAAATCCAGGGGTGGCGGCGCAGCAAAGAACGTTCCTTGCCATCCTTCAGTCGTAGTGTTTTCATGCGGCTATTGTCGCGGCTTGCCCGGGCGGGCCGGCGCGGCCAGCCTTTGAGCCCGGCGACCGGGCTGCCAGTCGCATGTGCTCACGTCATTCACCCGGGCCACGACCATATGCCTGAAAAATATCGCTCCTCAAAAAATCGATCCTTCTCGGGTCGTTTTGAAGAATTTTATGACCTCCGGGCCACCCCCCGCGCTGGTTCGCGTTGTGGCGATGGCGGCCATGAGCGTGCTGGCCGGGCTTCTGCTGCGGCTAACCTGCCCCGGCGCTCGCACGCGCTGAGTGCTCGTCCTGAACGCCGGCGCCCAAGCCGGTCGCCCTGCAGGATTGGGGCAACTACTGGATAAATTCCAGCGGCAGCCAACACGGGCAAACGCCATTTACCCCGTCACAGCGGGCCACGCCCTGTGGTTTCCCCCCAGAACGAGCCACCCGCGCCGAGGCAGAACGCGGGTGTCTTGAAGTGCCCCATGCAGCCATTGACTCCGCCGAAGCACCCACCCGATACCTGCGGCGCCTGGCAGCCGGATCAGCGGCCTGACTTGCCTTTGTGGACAACTTCGGCGACCGGTTTGACAGGCAGTGCCGCAGCGACACCCCGCTTGGGGCCTGAATGCGCCCGGGGATGAGCCGCGTCATAGACTTTGGCCAGATGCTGGAAATCAAGCCGTGTGTAGACCTGCGTGGTCGTGATGTTGGCGTGACCCAACAACTCCTGCACCGCGCGCAAGTCACCGCTCGACTGCAACACGTGGCTGGCAAAGGAATGGCGCAGCATGTGCGGGTGCACCGGCGTCGCCAACCCGGCCTGCTGTGAACGCTGCTTCAGGCGAACCCGGATATGCTGCGGCGTGAGCCGAGTGCCGCGCTGGCTGATGAAAAGCGCTTCCCCACCCGCAACGCCAGCCAGCGCCCAGTTGCCGCGGGCCGCAACCCATTTCTGCAGCGATAGCAGGGCCGCGCGTCCTACCGGTACACTGCGCCGCTTGCCGCCCTTGCCGAGCACATGGGCTTCGGCCGCGTCCATGTCGACCCAGCCGCGCGCCTTGGCGCTAGCCTGCGCGTCCAGACCGACCAGTTCGCCAATACGCAGGCCGCAGCCGTAAAGCAGTTCGGTGATGCACTGATCGCGCGCCTCAAGCTGCGGGTCGACGTCGGCTTCGGCGGACTGAAAGCTGGCCAGCTGAACCGCCTCGTCAACGCTCAAGGCCTTGGGCAGCGGCTTGGCAGCTTTGGGCGCGCGCACGTCCTGTGCAGGGTTGCTGCCCACCAGGCCTTCGCGACCCAACCAGCTGTAAAAGCCGCGCCAGCCCGACAAGATCAGCGCAATGCCGCGTCCACTGCGTCCGCCGCTATGCATCTGCGCTACCC
>NZ_JABBPF010000035.1 GCF_012927415.1 Polaromonas sp.
CCAGGCGCTGCTCGACGCGCAGCCGGCCATCGACCACAAAGCGGATTTCAGATTCCAGCCGCCCGACTTCAGCACTGGCTTCATAAAGCTTGCCCTGGGCCTGGTTAACCTGGTCGCCGGCCGCATAGTGCGCCTGACGTATGGTTTCGAGGTCGGCCTCGATATGGCGCAGGTCGGCCTGACGGCTTTCAAGGTCGTTCACCGATTTTTCAGCGTCCGCCTTCACCCTGACCTGGTCCGCCTCGCTCTCGGCGCGCTTCAAAAACCACAACTGGTGCTGCTTTAGCGTGCCGCTGGCCTGCAGCGTGTTGTAGCGCAGGGCGACCTCGGCCTGCTTCTCCAGCCGTTCCAAGTTGGCATTGAGCTCGCGCAGGATGTCCTCCACCCGGGTCAGGTTTTCGCGCGTGTCGGACAACCGGTTGGCGGTTTCGCGGCGGCGCTCCTTGTACTTGGAAACCCCGGCCGCTTCTTCGAGGAAGAGGCGCAATTCTTCAGGCTTGGACTCGATGATGCGGCTGATCGTGCCCTGACCGATGATGGCGTAGGCACGCGGACCGAGGCCGGTGCCGAGAAACACGTCCTGCACATCGCGGCGGCGCACTGGCTGGTTGTTGAGGTAATAGCTCGATGTACCATCGCGCGTCAGCACGCGCTTCACGGCGATCTCGGCAAACTGGCCCCACTGGCCGCCGGCGCGGTGGTCGGCATTGTCAAACACCAGCTCGACGCTGGCGCGGCTGGCCGACTTCCGGGTGGTGGTGCCGCTGAAAATGACGTCCTGCATCGACTCGCCGCGCAACTCCGAAGCCTTGCTTTCACCCAGCACCCAGCGCACGGCGTCCATGATGTTGGATTTGCCGCAACCATTGGGCCCGACCACGCCGACCAGTTGCCCCGGCAGCATGAAAATGGTCGGCTCCGCGAATGATTTGAACCCTGCTAACTTGATCGAATTGAGACGCACAGCTGTTTTTTTGTTTCTTGAGCTTGAAGCCAACCCGTTAATGCCTGCAGCGCTTGGCTGATGCGCTTGCACGAGATGCACCATCTTGCAGGCGGTGCACGGGCTTCAATGTTACCCGAGCGCGGGCGCGCCACACCCGGCTGGACAAGTCGGCGGCCGGCCCTGGCCCGTCGCCAACCCGAAAACCCGCGCCGGCAACGAAAATATGAACGAAATCAGCTTCAGGTCCAACAAGTACGGTTACAGTTTGCTCTATTTTTTATAGCACAGCAAAAGTAGATATCTTTTGCCCTCCGGCGAGTACGGGTGAGATGGCGGCGGCCAAGGCGGGATAATCCGGGCATGAATCCCATGCTTTCCCGCCTCCAGCCCTATCCTTTTGAGCGGTTGCGTCAACTGCATGCCGACATCACGCCCAACTCAGTCTACAAACCGATCAGCCTGGGCATTGGAGAGCCACGCCACGCCACGCCGCAGCTAATCAAGGACGCGCTAACCAGCAGCCTGGCCGGGCTGGCGAACTACCCCGGCACGCTGGGCGAGCCCAAATTGCGCCAAACCATGAGCGACTGGCTGGCGCGCCGGTATGGCGGGCTGAAAGTGGACCCGGCGACGCAAATCCTGCCAGTGAATGGCTCACGCGAGGCACTTTTCTCGCTGGCGCAAACCGTGTTGGATGCCAGCCAGCCCGGCGCAACGGTGGTCTGCCCCAATCCTTTCTATCAAATCTACGAAGGCGCGGCGCTGCTGGCCGGCGCGCAAACCTGGTTTGCGCCCAGCGAGCCGGCGCGCAACTTTGGCATCGACTGGGCGGCTGTGCCCGAAGCCGTTTGGGCAACAACCCAGCTGGTGTTTGTCTGTTCGCCCGGCAACCCGGCCGGGGCGGTGATGTCGCTGCCCGAATGGGAACTGCTGTTCAAGCTGAGTGACCGCTACGGCTTTGTGATCGCGTCGGACGAGTGCTACAGCGAGATTTACTTCCGTGACGAGCCCCCCCTGGGCGGCCTGCAGGCCGCCAGCCAGCTGGGGCGGCACGATTTCAAAAACCTGATTTCGCTCACCAGCCTGTCCAAGCGCAGCAACGTACCCGGCCTGCGCAGCGGTTTTGTCGCGGGCGACGCCAGCATCATCAAGTCATTCCTGCTCTACCGCACCTACCACGGCAGCGCCATGAGCCCGATCGTGCAGGCGGCCAGCATTGCCGCCTGGGGCGACGAGCAGCACGTCATTGAAAACCGCGCGCTGTACCGTGAAAAGTTTGCCAGAGTCACGCCCTTGCTGGCATCCGTCATGGATGTGGTCTTGCCCGACGCCGGGTTTTACCTTTGGGCGGCAATTCCAGAGGTTTTCAAAGGCTCGGACACGGCGTTTTCGCGCGAACTGCTCGCTCTTTACAATGTCGTCGTGTTGCCGGGCAGTTACCTGGCGCGCGATGCGCAGGGCTTCAACCCGGGCGCTGGCAGAATCCGCATGGCGCTGGTGGCTGGCACCGCCGAGTGCGTGGAAGCGGCAGAGCGCATCGTGCAATTCATTCAATCCAAAGTTCACTGAAAACCCAACCAAATGACTCAAGACAATCTGCAAGCCATCATCGACACTGCCTGGGAAAACCGTGCCAACTTGTCGCCTGCCGTCGCGCCCCAGGAGGTGCTGGATGCCGTTGAGCACGCGATTGAGGAGCTCAACAGCGGTAAGTTGCGCGTGGCCACGCGCGATGGCGTGGGCCAATGGACGACGCACCAGTGGCTTAAAAAGGCCGTGCTGCTGAGTTTTCGCCTGAAAGACAACGAACTCATGCGCGCTGGCGACCTCGGTTTTTACGACAAGGTTCCCACCAAATTTGCGCACCTGAGCGAGCAGGAAATGCGCGCCACCGGCGTTCGCGTGGTGCCGCCCGCCGTGGCGCGCCGCGGCAGCTACATCGCAAAAGGCGCGATTCTGATGCCCAGTTATGTCAACATTGGCGCGTATGTGGATGAAGGCACGATGGTCGATACTTGGGCTGCCGTGGGCTCCTGCGCCCAGATTGGCAAGAACGTCCACCTGTCTGGCGGCGTCGGCATTGGCGGCGTGCTGGAGCCGATGCAGGCCAATCCGACCATCATCGAAGACAACTGCTTCATCGGCGCGCGCTCCGAAATTGTAGAGGGCGTGATCGTCGAAGAAAACTCGGTCATCTCCATGGGCGTGTACATCGGCCAGAGCACGCCGATTTACGACCGCGAACTGGATAGCGTCAGCTACGGCCGTATTCCAGCCGGCTCGGTTGTGGTCTCGGGCAACCTGCCCAAGGCGGGCGGCAAATACAGCCTGTATTGCGCGGTGATCGTCAAGCGGGTCGATGCCAAGACGCGCGCGACAACCAGCCTCAACGACCTCCTGCGCGACTGATCCAGACCGCGGATTGCGGGTAAATTGATGATGATCAAAGGGTAGCTATGAGCACGATGGAAAGAATTCTGCGTTTGATGGTGGACAAAAAAGCCTCGGACGTTTACCTTTCGGCGCACTCGCCCGCGCTGATCAAGATCAACGGCCAGGCCATTCCCATCAACGCGCAGATTTTGCCGCCGGACGCTCCGCGCAATCTGCTCGCCGAAATCCTGCCACCGGCCCGAATTGAAGAGCTGGAAGAAATCGGCGAGCTCAACATGGCCGTGTCCATGGAGGGTCTGGGCAACTTTCGCATCAGCGGCTTCCGGCAGCGCAGCAGTTATGCGGCGGTGATTCGCTATATTCCAAGCCAGATTCCGGCTCTTTCCAGCCTGAATGTGCCGCGCATACTGGGCGATCTGGTGATGGAAAAGCGTGGTCTGCTCCTGATGGTCGGCTCCACCGGCGCCGGCAAGAGCACCACGCAGGCCGCTATGCTGGACCACCGTAACGCGACCGCGCCGGGGCATATCCTGACGATTGAGGACCCGATCGAGTTCCTCTTCACCAACAAGAAGTCCGTGGTCAACCAGCGCGAAGTGGGTAGCGACACGCAGTCACTGCAGGTGGCGCTGAAAAACGCGCTGCGCCAGGCGCCAGACGTGATCCTGATCGGCGAGATCCGTGACCGCGAAACCATGTCGGCGGCAATTGCCTATGCGCAGTCGGGCCATCTGTGCCTGGCCACCATGCATGCCAACAACAGCTACCAGGCCTTGAATCGCATTCTGAGTTTTTACCCCGTTGAAGTGCGGCCGACCATGCTGGGCGACCTGGCGGCGGCCCTCAAGGCCGTTGTGTCGCAGCGCCTGCTGCGCAGGGAGAACGGCACCCGCACCCCGGCGGTAGAGGTCATGCTCAATACCAAACTGGTGGCCGAACTGATCGAAAAAGGCGACTTTTCGGGTGTCAAGGAAGCCATGGAGAAATCACTGGCCGAAGGTTCGCAAACCTTTGAGCAAGACATTGCCAGGCTGATTGTTGAAGGCACCGTGACACGCAAGGAAGGCCTTGCGCATGCCGACTCTCCGACCAATTTGATGTGGCGGCTTGAGAACGACTTTTCGGCGGCCAAGGCCAAGGCGGCAGAAGCGGAAGAAGACCCGGATAACGAGCCCTCCTTCACTGAAATTACGCTCGACGTCAGGTATTAGACAGATGGCCCCCACACTTGCCACTGCGTGTGTTGCGCCGCCCCCTGTTGGGGCCGCTGTCGCTGTGCCTGCAGCCCGAAAAAGCCGGCTCCGCGGCCTCTGCTGGCGGAAAGACCAAGCCCGGCTCACAAATGCACCCACGCCCGCCCCTGCCTGGGCTCCGTTGCCTCCGCTTTTATCCGCCTGCCATGCACCAACCGGTACTACCGCATGAGTTCCACACTGCGTCTGGCTGAACAGCTGATTTCACGACCTTCCGTCACGCCTGACGATGCGGGCTGCCAGGCAATCCTGGTTGAAAGGCTTTCGCCGCTCGGTTTCAAGTGCGAAACCATCGTCAGCGGCCCTGAACATTTCCGGGTCACCAATCTTTGGGCAAAATTCGAGGGTTTTAGTCCTCAGGTCCAACAGATATCGGTACATAACGCTATTGATTTAATAGCAGATTCAGCGATTGACATGGCCAGGATCAAGACCCTGGTCTTCGTGGGGCACACCGACGTGGTCCCTACCGGCCCGCTGGAGCAATCGCACAGCCACCCGTTCACGCCCAGCCACCGGGACGGCAAGTTGTACGGTCGCGGCACGGCGGACATGAAAACCTCGATTGCCGCCATGGTCGTGGCGATCGAGGAATTTTTAGCCTTCCATCCGCAACCCTCCCTGTCGATTGCCTTGCTCATTACCAGCGATGAGGAAGGCCCGGGTATCGATGGCACGGTGGTGGTCTGCGAACAGCTCAAAGCGCGGGGCGAGGCGCTGGACTACTGCATCGTCGGCGAGCCCACATCAGTAAGGCAGCTCGGTGACATGATCAAAAATGGCCGGCGCGGCACTTTAAGCGGCAAGCTGACTGTCAAGGGCATGCAGGGGCATATTGCCTATCCGCAGCTGGCGAAAAACCCGATTCATCTGTTTGCGCCGGTTTTGGCCGAACTGGTGGCCACCCGCTGGGATGAGGGCAATGATTTTTTTCCAGCCACCAGCTGGCAGGTATCAAACATCCATGCCGGCACGGGCGCGTCCAACGTCATTCCGGGTGATCTGGTGGTGGACTTCAACTTCCGCTTCTGCACCGAATCCACCCCCGAGAGCCTGCAGCAGCGCCTGCAGGCGGTGCTGAGCAAGCACCAGCTCGAATACGACCTGAAATGGACGTTGGGCGGCCTGCCCTTTCTGACCACCCCGGGCACGCTGGTAGCAGCAGTACGCGGCGCCATCCACGCCGAAACCGGCCTGGCAACCGAACTGTCCACCACAGGCGGCACCAGCGATGGCCGTTTCATCGCCAAAATCTGCCCGCAAGTCATCGAACTGGGACCGATCAATGCCTCAATTCACCAGATCAACGAGCATGTCCTGGTGGCATCGCTCGAACCGCTAAAAAACATCTACAAGGGCGTTCTGGCGCGCCTGGCCGCAGCATGAGCAATGCGATTCCCGACACGACAGTGACCGTGCCGGCTTTGATCGACCTGATGGCGGCCCGGCTGGAAGATGCCGGCCTGAGTTTTTCCGACGGCTACGGCCACGGCACGACCAACGCCTTCGACGAAGCCGCCTGGCTGGTGCTGTGGCAGCTCGGCCTGCCGCTTGACGACCTCGATTCAGTGGAAAACAGGCCGGTAACCCCAGTCGATCAAGCGCGGGTCGCGCTACTTCTTGAAACCCGCATCACTTCCCGCAAGCCGGCTGCCTACCTGACCAATGAAGCCTGGCTGATGGGCGTGCCGTTTTATGTCGATGAGCGCGTCATCATTCCACGCTCCTTCATCGCTGAGTTGCTGGCTGACGGCAGCATCGATCCGTGGCTGAGCGAACAGACGCATCGGGTGCTCGATTTGTGTACCGGCAACGGCAGCCTGGCCGTGCTGGCGGCCATGACTTACCCTGGCGTGCGGGTCGATGCCGCCGACATCAGCCCGGACGCCCTGGCCGTGGCGCGCATCAATGTGGACCGGCACCAGCTGGCGGACCGCATCACCCTGATCAAATCGGACGGTTTGGCGGCTTGCACCGGCAATTACGACCTGATTCTGTGCAATCCACCCTATGTGAATGCCGCCAGCATGGCCGCATTACCCGCTGAATTCCGGGCTGAACCCGGCCTCGCACTGGCTGGTGGCACCGATGGCATGGACTTCATTCGAAGCCTTTTTCTAACCGCCACCGCGCAAATGAACGAAAATACCGTAATGGTGCTGGAAATTGGCAATGAGCGCGAGAATTTCGAACGCGCTTTTCCGCACCTGGAGCCGCTCTGGTTCGAAACCAGCGCTGGCAGTGAGCAGGTGCTGTTGCTGACACGGGAACAGCTGGCCTGATTCCGGTTTTCCGTCTTTCGGGCATCACGCGTCCTGCCGAGCGTGCTGCTGCCCGACTAATTTTCTTGAGTCTGTTTGTCAAATGATTACCCTTAAAAATGTGGTGCTGCGTCGCGGCGCCAAAGTGATTCTCGACAGCGCGTCTGTCACCCTCAATCCGGGCGAAAAAATTGGCCTGGTCGGGCGCAATGGCGCGGGCAAGTCCTCGCTGTTTGCCATGCTCAACGGCACACTGCACGAAGACGGCGGCGAATACTACATTCCCGCGCAATGGAAAATGGCCCAGGTCGCGCAGGACATGCCCGAGACCGAGCAAAGCGCAACCAACTATGTGATTGAAGGCGATGTGGTGCTGCTGGCCGCGCAGACTGAGGTCGATGCGGCCGAAGCCAGCGGCGACGGCGACCGCATGGCCCATGCCTATATGGATTTGTACGACTCTGGCGCGCACGATGCGCAGGCGCGGGCGCAGGCCCTGATTCTCGGTCTGGGTTTCAAGCTCAGCGAGCTTGACAATCCAGTCAACAGCTTTTCCGGCGGCTGGCGCATGCGCCTGCAGCTGGCGCGCGCACTGATGTGCCCGTCGGACCTGTTGCTGCTTGACGAACCGACCAATCACCTGGATCTGGACGCGCTGGTCTGGCTGGAAGCCTGGCTCAAACGCTACCAGGGAACCATGCTGGTCATCAGCCATGACCGCGAATTCCTCGATGCGGTGACCGACGTCACGGTGCATATTGAAAGCGCCAAGCTCACGCGCTACGGCGGCAACTACAGCAAGTTTGAAGACCTGCGCGCCGAGCAGATGGCGCTGCAGCAAGGTGCGTTCAACAAGCAGCAGGACAAGATTGCCCACCTGCAAAAGTTCATTGCCCGATTCAAGGCCAAGGCGAGCAAGGCCAAGCAGGCACAAAGCCGCGTGAAAGCGCTGGACCGCATGGAAAAAATCGCACCGCTGCTGGCCGAAGCTGACTTCACCTTCGAGTTCAAGGAACCGGCGAATCTGCCCAACCCGATGCTGTCGATGCAAAACGCCTACTTCGGCTACCCTGCGCCCGAAGACGCAGCGGAAGGCACGCCGCCCACGGTCATCGTGCAAAACGTCAGCAAATCGGTGCTGGCCGGCCAGCGCATCGGTCTTCTGGGCGCCAACGGCCAGGGTAAATCGACGCTGGTCAAAACCGTGGCACGGGCTTTGGCGCCCATCAGCGGTGACATGACCGAAGGCAAGGGTTTGAACATCGGCTACTTCGCCCAGCAGGAACTTGACGTGCTGCGCCTGGGCGACAATCCGCTGGAGCACATGATCCGGCTCGTCAAGGAAGTCAGCGCCGCCGGCAAAATCAGTGGCCAGCAGACCCGCGAGCAGGACTTGCGCAGTTTTCTGGGCAACTTCAACTTTGGCGGCGACATGGTTAAGCAGGCTGTCGGCAGCATGAGCGGCGGCGAAAAAGCCCGGCTGGTGCTGTGCATGATCGTCTGGCAGCGGCCCAATCTGCTGCTGCTTGATGAGCCAACCAATCACCTTGACCTGGCCACGCGCGAAGCACTGTCGATGGCGCTCAACGAGTTTGAGGGCACCGTCATGCTGGTAAGCCATGACCGCGCCTTACTGAGAGCGGTGTGCGACGAGTTCTGGATGGTGTCGCGCGGCGGCGTCGAACCATTTGACGGCGACCTGGACGACTACCAGCGCTACCTGCTCGACGAGGCCAAGCGCCTGCGTGAGGAAGCCAAGAAATCTGCCAACAACCCGACTGTGCCGGTTGCGGATAAAACTGTAAATGCAAGCCCAGACCCGGCCAGCGCCAAAGGCATATCTGATGCCAAAAATTCTTCCAGCAAGAAAGATGACGCCCAGCGGCGCCAGCAGCAATCAGACGCGACCAAACCCTTGCGCAAGGAGCTGGACAAGATTGACCTGAAGATGCAGTCCCTCACCACGGAACGGGGCAACCTTCAAGCCTTGCTGACCAGCACCTCGGCCGCAGCAGAAATCGCCCAAACCGGAAAACGCCTCAAAGCCATTGAAAACGACCTGGGCCAGCTGGAAGAACGCTGGCTTGAACTGACCGACCAGATCGAAACCGTCACGGCGTGAAGGTGGACGCTCGGCGGCCCTTCACCGGTTTTTGACAAATTTGAAAGGGAAGCGATTTATGCCAAACGCACTGCACATGGCCGCTGACGATACAGCGATGCAAGCCGCCGTCAAACGCAGCCGCAAACTGCTCAACAAGCGCGCCATGATTGCCGCTGTCGCCAGCGCAGTGCCTGTGCCTGGGCTGGATTGGGCGGTGGATGCTGCCCTGCTTTCAAAGCTGATTCCCGAAATCAACAAAGAGTTTGGCCTGACCCCGGCGCAACTCGACCAACTGGACCCGAAGAAGCGCGACCAGGTTCAGAAAGCCGCCGCCATGGTCGGCTCGGTGCTGATCGGAAAATTCATCAGCCGCGACCTGATCATCAAGGCCACCGCAAAAATCGGCCTTCGCTTGACGGGCAAACAGCTTGCCAAGTATGTGCCGCTGGCTGGGCAATTAGTTGCAGCGACCGTAGGCTTTGCAGCGATTCGCTATTTTGGCGAGGAACACATGAAAGACTGCATTCGAGTGGCCAGGCAGGCACAGCTGGCAATTCCCCTGTTGGAACATTCAAACTGATACGGGCGTTCAATCCCACCTGGCAAAAATCCAGAAGCACAAGACAGCGCCGACAACCCATAGCAGCCAGGTCTGTGAAACGGCATAGGGATAGACCATCAGGACAACCCCACACCATGTGAGCTCGGATCTTGATGTTTTGCGGCCGCGGCGAAATGCCAGATAGCCGACGATGCCAAAAAGAATCGATCCTGCGATGTAAGACGGGCTGGGCAACTCCAGTCCCAAAGAAGCAAGACTCGCCAGTTCGTTCATGGTGCCGAGTTCGCTTTGTGGCCCCGCCGCAGGGTAAATTTCTCAAATCGTTTCACGTCCATCCTCGCACGGTCAACACAGCTGATCAATCAAAAAGCCCCGTATTACTGATTTAATAGCTGCAGAGCCAGTACCTACCGGGCTTACGATCACCAGGTTCTGCGAGACTAAAACTCACGGAAGATTGATTATGACCTCACGCCCGGACATCCTGTCCCTTGCCGAGTGCTTCAATTCAGACCGGGGGAACGCAAAAGTGGCAATGACGGGCACACCCAGGGACAGGGTGACCCATACGCTCCAATTCAACCAAAAGGCGGTGCGACCGGTCGCTGGGCGAAGTCATCACGCGCGTCGCCACGGTGACCAGAAATGAGTGCCAGGGACAGCCTTTGAAATGAGCGGCTCGGCTGCGCGAATTGCAAGTTCAAAGCTTCACTGCGCCGGGCGCCTTTTGCACACGTTGTTGTTGCGAAAAGAAGGTCCACAACAGAAGTGTCGCGTCAGGGCCTTCTGGCGCACTGAAGGCCAGGCTGCCGTCGCCACCGCTCCAGGCATGACCGAGTGTGTTGATTTCCACTTTTACGAGCCTCGGCTTTCGGCCAGCGTAATAGGTAGAGGTCTCATAGGCATGACGCGGACTGCGTCCGCCCGAGCGCGCCAGATAGCTGCGCCGGACCGGTTCGCTGCCGTTGATTGCGGCGCCGTTGAGAATTACGAATTGCTCTGCCAGCTGATCCATGTTGACGCGCCGCACGACCGGATCCCGGTTGCCGTGAATCAGCATCACGGGCATGCCTGGGAACTGCGGTTGCGCCGTTGAAAATTGGTGGGCTGTTTCGCGGTATGCCAGGATGGATCCCTGCTGCATGGCTCGGAAAGCGCTCATGGGAGAGTCGCTGGTGCCAAAGACCGGCGCCGAATGCAAACCGACCGCAGCAATCAACTCAGGGTAATGCAGAGCCACGATGGTGGCCATGCCCGCGCCAGCCGACAAGCCCGCAGTGTAGGTGCGCGAAGCGTCGAGCCGGTGTTTGCCCTGTACCTGCGCAATCATTTTGGCAATCAGGGTGGCATCGCCCACACCTTGCTGATCGGAGCGCCGGTACCAATGCCAGCAGCGGTGTCTGTCGGCCGCCGCCGCCTGCTGTGGATAAAGCACTGCAAAACCCTTGCGTTCCGCCAGTTTGTTCATCCGCGTTGCGGCGGCAAAATCAGTCGCAGTTTGCTGGCATCCATGCAGCATGACCACCAGAGGGCGAGGTGTGAGAGCCACGCCTGAGGGCAGATATAACCAGTAAAGCATGCGCCGTAACGGGGCCAGTTGCCCGGCAGCCGGCAGGGAGAAATAGGACTTTTGCCAGACGCCGGGCAAGGTGGGGCCGGGTCGGGCGGAAGCCACAGAGGGCTTGCGAAACGGCTTGACCGCTTTTGGGTGGGCAACCCTGAGAACTTTCGGAAGTTTGGCTGCCATGAGTGGTTTGGCACGCCGTTTCGGCGGGCTGCGGGCCGGCTTTGGCATCATGATGGTCAACAACTTGCGCCCCCGCACTTGTTGAGCCTTGCCCATGCGCTTGAGGTTTTTGAGCCAGAGGCTGGTCAGATTTTTTGCCATGGTGTCAGGAATTTGGAGTCGGGAGCAATGTCATGGCCACTGCGTCAGGATGAAGCCGAAACGAAGGCGCCATGGTGTGTAAATTCATTTCAAGGCATTTTGCTGCAATGCAGCAATTTCGTCTATCGGCGCTTGCCTACAGAAGGCGCCAGCCCGCCACAACATCCTGATCCCATGCTCCGGTTCAGTGCGCGACCAGTTGCAGCGCTGCAGACCCTCCCCTTGCAGGGTCCAGGCCATATCGCAGCGAATTGCGCGTGGAATGACACGCATCAAACGACGTGGCGGCCGGACCCGTTAGGATCACGGTTGACCCCAGAGCAACCTCCTTTTTCGCACTCATGCAAGATTTTCTGACCGCAGCACTGTATAAATTTGTGGAATTGCCCGATTTTGCCGAGCTCCGGGCACCGCTGCTTGCGTGCTGCGAAGCGCAAGAAGTCAAAGGCACGCTGCTGCTGGCCGCCGAGGGCATCAATGGCACGATTGCCGGAACACCCGGGGGTATCGCCGCGGTACTGGCCTTTTTACGCGCTGACCCGCGACTGGCGACGCTGGAACACAAGGAAGCGCATGCCGCCCGGATGCCGTTTTACCGGATGAAAGTGCGGCTCAAGCGGGAAATTGTCACGCTGGGCGTTCCTGACGTGCATCCGGCGCTCATGGCGGGCCAGTACGTCAAGCCAGCGGACTGGAATCAGTTGCTCGATGAACCCGGTGTGGTGCTAGTGGACACGCGCAATGACTATGAAGTGGGCATCGGGACCTTCAAGGGCGCCATCAACCCGGCGACACACAGCTTTTCAGAACTGCCCGATTGGGTGGACAAGGAAATGGCCGAGGGTGGCAAACTGGCCGCGACCAACGGTAAAAAACCCAGGGTTGCCATGTTTTGTACCGGTGGCATCCGTTGCGAAAAATCCACGGCATTTCTGCGCGCCAGGGGTTTTGACGAGGTCTATCATCTTGAAGGCGGCATCCTGAAGTATCTTGAAACTGTGCCCCAAGCCAAGAGTTACTGGCAAGGCGAGTGCTTCGTGTTCGATGAACGCGTTTCCGTCGGGCATGGTTTGAACATGGGTGACTACACGCTATGCCGCTCCTGTCGTGACCCCTTGAGCCCTGACGACCGGACATCGCCGCTATACGAGTTGGGCGTGAGCTGCGCGCATTGCCATGGCAACACCACTGAACAGCAAAAGCAGGGCTACCGCGAGCGCCAGCGCCAGGTCGAGCTGGCAGGCGCGCACCACCGGGCGCACATTGGCCTTCGGCAACCGGGCAGTGCCTGAGGTGGCCGTGACCTTCCTGCTGCCCTGCCCGCCGACCGACCAAGCCTGGCCGATTCTCTATTCCTTTCGCCGCTGCCCTTACGCTATGCGGGCGAGGCTGGCGCTGGCCGCCAGCGGCCAGGTTTGTGAGTTGCGCGAAGTGGTCTTGCGCGACAAGCCGCAGGCCTTGCTCGATGCCTCGCCCAAAGCCACGGTGCCGGTGCTGATCACTTGTGAAGGACAAGTGGTAGCGCAAAGCCTGGACATCATGCGCTGGGCGCTGGAGCAAAACGACTCCGGCCAGTGGTTGCGGCCTGAAACCGGCTCACTGCAGTCCATGCAGGCGCTGATGATCCAGTGCGACAGCGGCTTCAAACAGCACCTG
>NZ_JABBPF010000037.1 GCF_012927415.1 Polaromonas sp.
CCAGGCAAGGCCAGCCCCCTTGGGGGGCAGCGCAGTGCGTGAAGTGACAAGCGAGGGGGCCACCGGCCGCAGCGCCGGGCCGCCCCAAGCAAGGCCAGCCCCCTTGGGGGGCAGCGCAGTACACGAAGTGACAAGCGTGGGGGCCACATTCCTGCCCGAATGCCCGCAACTCAAGTTGCTGCGCATGGAGGGCGAGGTCTACTTTGGCGCTGTCCAGCATGTGGCAGACATCTTGCACGCGCTGCGCAGCCAGCCTCATCCGCAAAAGCACTTGCTGGTGATGGCCAAGAGCATGAACTTCATTGACCTGGCCGGCGCCGAACTGTGGGAGGCCGAGCTCAGCGCGCGCCGTGCCATGGGTGGAAACCTGTACTTTCACCGGCCACGGCCCGAAGTGATCCGCATGTGGCGCAAGACCGGTTTCACCGACGTGTTGGGGCCTGAGCACCAATTTTCCGACAAGGCCACTGCGATTTCCACCATTTTCAGGAAACTTGACCCTGAGATTTGCCTTCATTGCAGCGCGCGCATATTCCGGGAATGTACCTCCGTTCCGCTGCCTCCCGCTGCAAAACCGGCGGCGCCTGTTGCACCGAGTGCCTGAGCAGACCATGAAATCCCGACCTGTCGTCCTGGCGCCGCTGCGCCTTCACTTTGATCTGACCACAGTGCGCCTCTTCATCGCGATCGCCGAGACTGGCAGCGTCACTCGGGCGGCTGAGCGTATCTGCCTCGCGCCCGCGGCAGCCTCCCGCCGGATGAAAGAGCTGGAAGCACAATTTGGCATCGTGCTGTTCCAGCGGCGGCCGCATGGCATGGCGCTGACGGACGCCGGGATGGCTTTGCTGGCCCATGCGCGAGTCAGGACGCATGCCGTCGCACGCATGCATGATGATGCCCAGGCGTTCCGGCGCGGTGACAGGGGTGTGGTGCGTATTGCCGCTTGCACTTCGGTGGTGTTGCAGTTTTTGCCGCTGGATTTGCGACGCTGTCAAACGGATTTTCCGGGCATCAATATCGACTTGCAAGAGCTCAACAGCGGCGGCGTTATCCAGGCCGTCAGCCGTGGCGTGGCTGACATCGGTCTTTACGAAAGCACGCTGGGCGCGGTCGGGCTGCCGTCCCTGCCCTATAACGAGGACCGGCTGGTACTGGTGATGCACCGGGACCACCCGCTGGCGGAGCGCAAGCGCGTGCGGCTAGAAGATTTTCTGGGCTACGAGGTGATCGGGCTGGGCGAAGGGTCTGCCATTTCCAGCACCCTGGCCCGCATGGCCGCCGAAGTCAACTACGCGTTGCACATGCCGATCCGGGTCAGGAGTTTTGAAAGCATGACGGCCATGATTGCCGAGGGCATTGGCATTGGCGTGATGCCCAAGGCGGTAGCCAGGGCTTTTGCGGCGGGCAGGCGCTTTTGCCGCCTCGACATTGATGGCGATTGGGCGGCGCGGCGCTTCGTGCTGTGCCACCAGCCGGCGCTAGCCATGTCTTCTGCGGCGCTCACCGTGGTGCAGGCCTTGTCCGGGGTGATTTCGCAAACTGCGAATCCTGTCTGAGTAAATGAATGATGGCGCCCCGCGTGCCTGGCTTTTACAGTGCGTCAGGCGTTTGAACTGTCGCCAGCGTCAACGTGGCACTTGGCCCCGCTGCTTCCAAAATCAACCGAGACTTGCCATGACATTCAAACGGATGCGCCCTTTGGCCTTCACCTTCACCTTCACCCTTGCCGCTGCGACGCTAACGGCGTAGTTTGCCAGCCATGCCCAGACGGGTTTCCCCAGCAAACCGATCCGTATCAACGTAGGCGCGTCGGCCGGTGGCGGAACCGACATCATTGCCCGGCTTTTTGCCGAAAAAATGACGGCTCTGCTTGGCCAGCCCATCATTGTGGACAACCGGCCGGGCGCTGCCAATACCATCGCCGCTGATCTGACGGCAAAAGCCCAACCTGATGACTATACCCTGCTGATGGCCACCAATTCGCCGCAAGTGATTGCGCCGCATTTGATCAAGCTCAATTTTGACCCGCTCAAGCAGCTGACACCGGTCGGCATGGTGGTTGTGGTGCCGCATGTGCTGCTGGTCAGAAGCGACTATCCGGTGAAAAACTTCAAGGAGTTGCTTGCAATAATCAAAGCCCGGCCTGACGGCCTGAGCTATGCCTCCTCGGGCATGGGCAGCGTGCAGCATATCGCCGGTGAACTCTTCATGGCCGCCACCGACACCCGGATGAGCCATATCCCCTACAAGGGCAGCGCCCAGGCGCACCAGGACATCCTGGCTGGCCAGGTGGAGATGATGCTGGACATCACGTCGTCCGGGATCAGCCTGATCAAGTCCGGCAAATTCCGCGCGCTCGCTGTGACGACGCCCAAGCGCGCTGCCGAGATGCCTGATGTACCGACACTGGCCGAGCTGGGCGTCAAGGGCGCCGAGATGAGCACCTGGTACGCCATGTACGCGCCGGCCGAGACGCCGCCTGCCGTACTCGACCGGTTAAGCCTGGAATTCAACAAGGCTCTGCGCTTGCCCGAGGTGCTGACCAGGCTCAAGGGCCTGGGTGGGGAACCTTCCACGCTGACACGCGAGCAATTTGTGCAACTGCAGGCCGCCGACAACGCGCGGTTTGCGGCGTTGATCAAAGAACGCAACATCAAACTGGACTAAGCCCATGATTCCCCGCATTGCACTGACCATTGGCGACCCCGCCGGCATCGGTCCTGAAATCATCGCTCGCCTGCTGGCTGATCCCGCTACCGCTGCCAAGGCCCGGATTCACCTGATCGCCAGCGATGAAGCGCTGCAAGCCGGTGCGCGAGCCGCTGGCGTGCCGCTGCCGATGGCGGGTCCGAACCTGCAATTGGTCGATTGGGCTGGCCGAGATGCGCGCTTCACCCCTTCATTGGCTGGCGAAGCCAACGGTCGCTTCATCCTCGACAGCCTGAAGCTGGGCACGCAGATGGTGTCCAGCGGGCAGGCCGGCGCACTGTGTTTCGCACCGCTCAACAAGGGCGCGATGCGCCTGGGCGGCATGCATGAGGAGGACGAAATGCGCTGGTTCGCCAGGCTGCTGGACTACAGCGGTCCCTGCAGCGAATTCAATGTGCTCGGGCCAATGTGGACGGCGCGCGTGACCTCGCATGTGGCCTTGAAGGAAGTCTCCGGTCTGCTCAAGCCGGAGGGCGTGGCCGGTGCCATCCGCATGCTGACTCTTGCCCTGCGCGCGGCCGGCGTTGCGCAGCCGCGCCTCGGCGTGTGCGGCCTCAATCCGCACAACGGCGACAACGGCAACTACGGCTCGGAAGAGAGCGATATCATCGAGCCGGGCATGCGGCTGGCGGATACCTGGGGCTTTCCGGCACGGGGGCCGTTTCCGGCCGACACCATCTTTCTGCGCGCGCGCCGCGGCGACCTTGACGGTATCGTCACCATGTACCATGACCAGGGTCAGATCGCCACCAAGCTGATGGGCTTTGACATCGGCGTGACGGTTGAAGGCGGCTTGCCGATTCCAGTGACCACGCCCGCGCACGGCACCGCTTATGACATTGTCGGCCAGGGCACGGCCCAGGCCACGGCGATGACCAGTGCCTTTGACCTGGCCTGCCGCATGGGGGTGAGCCACCGGGCGCGCCAGGCCGGTGTCTCTTCAGCAGGAGCAGGTTATTGCGCCGACACGACCGTTCTTACCGCTTGAGCCATTGACCGCAAGATGACGAAAATTCTCCTGGGCTGCATCGCAGACGACTTCACCGGCGCTACCGACCTGGCCAATACCCTGGTGCGCGCCGGCATGCGCGTGGTGCAGGCCATAGGCGTGCCTGATGACGCGCTGGACGTCGGGCTCGACGCGGATGCCGTGGTGGTCGCGCTGAAGTCGCGAACCATTGCACCAGCTGACGCCGTGACGCAATCGCTAGCGGCGCTGGCCTGGCTGCAGCGCCGGGGCGCGCAGCAGATCTATTTTAAATACTGCTCCACCTTCGACAGCACGCCAGCCGGCAACATCGGCCCGGTGACAGAGGCGCTGATGGCGGCGCTGGGAACCGACTTCACGGTCGCCGCGCCGGCGTTTCCCGACAACCAGCGCACGGTGTTCAAGGGGCACCTGTTTGTGGGCGACCTGCTGTTGAACGAAAGCGGCATGCAGAGCCACCCGTTGACGCCGATGCGCGATGCCAATCTGGTGCGCGTGTTGCAGGCGCAGTGCCGCGGCAAGGTCGGCTTGATCGATTACCGAAGCGGCGCCGCCGGCGCCGACGCGATTGGCGCGCGCATCGACCAGTTGCGCCGCGAAGGCGTGCGGCTGGCGGTGGTCGATACGCTTTCCAACGACGATTTGTTGCATCTGGGCGCAGCGCTCAAGGGGATGCCGCTGGTCACTGCGGGCTCCGGGCTGGGCGTCGGTCTGCCGGCCAACTTCGGCATCTCACCTTGCGCCGACGCCGGTGGGTTGCCCGCCGCTACAGGCTTGCAGGCTGCAGTGTCGGGCAGTTGCTCGCTGGCCACCCGGCGTCAGGTACGGTCATTTATTGACGCCGGTCGCCCGGCGCTGGGCATTGATCCGCTACGCATAGCGTGCGGCATCGATGTCGTGGCCGAAGCGCTGGCCTGGGCCGAAACGCAGCTTGCGCAAGGACCGGTGCTGGTCTACTCCACGGCCGATCCGGACGCGGTGAAATCGGTGCAAGGCCGGCTCGGCGTTGAGGCGGCCGGCGCCATGGTCGAGTGCGCCATGGCGGCGATTGCGCGTGGTCTGGTGTTGCGTGGCGTACGCCAGTTGCTGGTGGCCGGCGGCGAAACTTCCGGTGCCTGCGTGCAGTCCCTGAACATCAGGCAGCTGAAAATCGGCCCGCAAATTGACCCCGGCGTGCCCTGGTGCCATGCACTGACCGATGTGGCCGGAGCCCCTGGATTGCACCTGGCGCTCAAGTCAGGCAATTTCGGCAGCGACGACTTCTTCAGCAAAGCCTTTACCATGCAGCGATGAAACGAAATTTCAAAACAGGCGCTCACGCCTGCTTGCCGCCAGCATGACTGAAAACCAGTCACGAGACGAGATCTGCCGCATCGGAAAAAGCCTGTTTGATCGCGGCTATGTGCATGGCACGGCGGGCAACATCAGCGTGCGACTTGCGGCGTCTGACGGCGGCGGTTTTCTTATGACGCCGACCGATGCCTGCCTGGGTTTTCTTGACCCGTCGAAACTGGCTCGGCTCGACGCCAGTGCAAGGCAGTTAAGCGGCGACCGCGCCAGCAAATCCATCGCACTTCATGCGGGAATTTACACCGCCGCGACCCGCCTCGATGCCCAAACCTGCTGCGTGATCCACACCCACAGCACGCATTGCGTCGCGCTCAGCCTGCAGGCGGACAGTGCGGAATTGCTGCCACCGGTCACGCCCTACTTCGTGATGAAAGTCGGCCGCGTGCCGCGGATTGCCTATCACCACCCCGGCGACCCGCGCGCGGCGCAGCAGGTGGCGCAAACCATTGCCGATTACGGCAGGCGCGGCGCGCCGATCCGCGCTGTCATGCTTGAGCGCCTGGGCCCCCATGTCTGGCACCAGACGCCTGCCGCCACGATGGCTACGCTCGAAGAACTTGAAGAAACAGCCAAGCTCTGGTTACTGGCAAATCCTAAGCCCGAGCCCCTCACCGAACTCCAGATTGACGAGCTGCGCCAGCGCTTTGGCGCACACTGGTAAAACCCCATGCCCCAATTCGCTGCCAACCTGTCCATGCTTTATCCCGAGCTCGATTTTCTCGACCGTTTTGAAGCGGCGGCGAAAGACGGCTTCAAGGCGGTTGAGTACCTTTTCCCCTACGCCTGGGAAAGCCGCGAACTCGCGGCGCGCCTTCAAGCCCACGGCTTGCAACAGGTGCTGTTCAACGCGCCGCCAGGCGACTGGGAGCTTGGCGAAAAAGGACTCGCCTGCCTGCCTGGGCGCGAAGCCGAGTTCCGCAGTGGCATTGTCAGGGCGCTGGACTACGCCGGCGCGCTGGGCTGCCCCCGCATTCACGTCATGGCCGGCGTGCTGCCCTCGGGCACCGAGCGCGAAGCGCTGCGCCCGACCTATGTCGGCAATCTGCGCTGGGCGGCCGCGCGGGCCGCAGCGGCCAACGTTGACGTGCTGATCGAGCCCATCAACACGCGCGACATCCCTGGCTTCTTTCTGAACCGGCAGGACCAGGCGCACGAGATCGTCGGCGAGGTGGGCGCTGCCAACCTCAAGGTGCAGATGGACCTCTACCATTGCCAGATCGTAGAAGGTGATCTGGCAATGAAGCTGCGCCAATACCTGCCGACGGGCCGGGTCGGCCATATCCAAGTCGCCGGCGTGCCGGGTCGCCATGAGCCCGATGTGGGCGAAATCGACTATCCCTATATTTTTGCCGTGCTGGACGAGTTGGGCTACAGCGGCTGGGTGGGCTGTGAGTACAAACCCGCGCGCGGACTTGCAGCCGGTGCCACGTCGGCCGGGCTGGGCTGGCTCAAAGCGTATGGTGTGCAAAACCAGATCCCGGATTGAGCTCCGCGCTGCTCCGTGGAATGAAGCTTTTTGAGACCCCTCACTGAACCAGAAGGCAAGCCACCATGCCCCACCCTTTTAAAGTCGGCGACCACGTCACATGGAACTCCGAAGCCGGCCACGTCAGCGGAAAAATCATCAAGGTGCATAGCCGCGATGTGGACTACAAGGGCTACACCCACCACGCCAGCGAGGCCGCGCCGCAGTATGAGATCAAGAGCGACAAGTCCGATCACATCGCCATGCACAAGGGCACGGCGCTGCACAAGGTGGCGGACTGAAGCGCGAAGGGCTTGTGGGCAGGATGCGCGCCCGTTTTTCAGTAAAAACGGCCTCTTGTCCAATGAATACGGTTACTTTTAGCTATAAAAATAATAGCGTATCCCGTTGCCGGGCCTTGCAGCCGACAGCTTACTGGACGCGCAGCGGCAGGCTCGCAAATCCGCTGGCCGGGTAAACCGCCAGCGTCGGTGGCGGGTCTGCCGGCAGGCTGATCCGGGTCGTGCCGCCCAGCAGCGCCTGCATAACCACAAGCAGCTCCATGCGGGCCAGCGGCGCGCCGGGGCAGACGTGGATGCCCGCGCCGTAGAGCAGGTTGGCAGCGGGGTCGCGGCCCAGCCGGAACGTGTCTGCCGCCTCAAAAACGCGCGGGTCGCGGTTGGCCGCCATCCAGTTCAGCGAGAGGCGCTCGCCCGCTGCGATCTGACGGCCGCGAATTTCCACCGGCCGCGTCGTCCTGCGCCGGTTGGCCACCAGCGGGCCGTGCAGCCGCAGCATCTCGTCGATGGCCTCGGGCAGCAGCGAAGGCTGGGCGCGTAATTGCTGCTGCAGATCGCCATGCTGTGCCAGGTAGTGCGCCAGTATGCCGACCGATGCTGAGATCGTGCCGACCTCGCCCACCGTCCAGTTGCGCAGGATGCTGGCGATTTCCTCGTCGCGCAGCGGCCTGCCGTCGACCTGCTGCGCCAGCAGGCTGGTCACGATGTCGCTCTCTGCCAGTGCGTCGCTGGTGCGCCGGTTTTGCAGCAATTCGTTGACATGGCGCGCGAACTCGCTCGCCAGGGCGGCCATGGCAGGCCGGTCCAGCGCCAGACTGGCTTCGCGGTTTTTCTGCGTCCACACGCGCAGCGGCTCGTGCAGGTGCGCCGGCCAGCCCAGAAAGGCGCATTGAACGCGCACCGCGAAGGGCTGGGCGAATACGCTGATGAATTCCAGCGTGTCCCGGCCCGCGAGATCGCGCACCAGGCGGGCGGCGATCTCGCGGCATGGCGGCTCGAAAGCCTGCATGCGGGCAGGCTGAAAGTAGCGCTCGACAATGCGGCGGTAACCGGTGTGTTCGGGCGGGTCCATGCCGTTTGGAACCGAAAGATGCCGGGACACCACGCTGCTGAAGGTGGCGGAGTCATTCAGCACGCGAAGCACGTCCTGGTGCCGGAACAGCGACCAGCCCAGAAAGTCACTGTAGGCCACCGGGCAGCGCTCGCGCAGGTCGTCAAAAGTGGCGCGCTGGTCAAGCAGTGCCGCGGCTGAGGTCGGATCCCAATCCTGAGGTAGTGGTTGGTTCATGGTGTTTCCTGTGGTCTGTTTCGGCGCTGCGGTGGCAGCTTCGCAGCGCGAATTCGCCAGCCGTGCGTGGGCAAACGGGAGCTTGCCTGTCATGCTGCATGCTACGCCTTGCGCTGTGCGGGCAGCCATCGCGCCGGATTCAGCCCGGTGCAAAAACCCCTTTTTGCCGCCCGGGCAGCGGCCGCGAGGCGGCTTCCTATTCCGCCGCATCCCGCCGCTGCGGGCCCGCGCAGCGAAACGTCAGGTTAATGCGCCGCCTGCCCGCCAGAGCGTGCTCACCGTCGGCCAGCGGCGCCACGCCGTGGTAGGCCAGCCGCGCCGGGCCGCCCCACACGGCCACGTCGCCATGCGCCAGCCGCAAGCGGGCCGGGCGGTCGCTGCGCAGAGTGCCGCCAAACAGGAAAACCGCCGGCAACCCGAGAGACACCGACACAATCGGCGCGCTCAGGTCGCCTTCGTCCCGGTCCTGGTGCAGCGACAGGCGCGCGCCTGGCTCGTAGCGGTTGATGAGGCAGGCGTCGGGCCTGAAGCCGTCGAAACCGGCCTCGGCCACCGCCCGCACGGCAAGGCTGACGAAGCACGCTGGCATGGCCGGCCAGGGCTGGCCGGACAGCGGGTCGGTGGCGCTGTAGCGGTAGCCGCTGCGGTCCGACACCCAGCCCAGCGCGCCTCAATTGCTCATGGCCACGGACATGGTGTGGCCGCCCGGCACCACCAGATGGCGCAACGGCGCGCTAGCGATGATCTGCTGCACCGACAGCGTCAGGCTTTGCGCCACATCGAGCGCAAAGCCGCGCAGCAGCATGGCGCCGGGCGCGATGGGCTCGGGCGCTGCGTAAGGCGTGGGGTCGTTGTCGAAAAGACTGAGGGTCACAAAATCTCCGCCACACTTCATTTTTTGGTGAAAACCGACTCTTGTCCAATTTTTACGGCTATAGTTTGCTATAAATTAAATAGCAATTTCGCGGCGGTCATCGCAACGCCTGCGCCACCAGTTTGGGGGGGACTATAGTGAAAGCAAGATAACACCATGCTTCGCTGCTACAGGCGACAGGGTCGATAACGTCAATAACGTCAGCACCGTATTAGCCTCCCGTCGGATAAACCTGGTTTGCAGAGTCTCCGACGGTCTACACACTCAGGCGCCGCACCATGCCATCCACGTTTCATCCAGGCCGCTTCTTTATCTCACTGCTGATGCTGGCTTTCGCCCTGTCAGCCCATGCGGAGGTCTTTCGCTGGGTTGATGCGCAAGGCAAGACGCACTTCTCGGACGTGGTGCCGGATGAATACAAGGATGTCGCCCAGCCCGTGGACGCCACGGCGCCGTCTCCTTCCGCCGAAGAACAGCGGCGCGCGATGGACCGCGCTGCCCGGGAGAAGGCTCAAGCAGCAGAAGCGCCGACGATCGCAGCCCCGGCGGCCGCCAGTTCTCCGGCACCAGCGGCGCCATCCACTACGACGTCGAAACGCCCGCCATTCGCGCCCAGCGACAACGCAAGTTGTGAGAGCTGGCGCCGTCTTTACCGCGAAAGCCTGGACTGCTTTGGCCCCTATAGAACGGCGCGGGGCGCAACCAAAGCCGAGGCGTTTGAGCATTGCACGCCCGTCGCAGAGCCGCCCGAGCGCTGCGGGCCAAACACGCCGTGACAGGCAGGGCCGTCGCGCCCTCTTGCCCGACTGGATGGCCACAATGTCTGCCGCGGTCATTCTGCGATGTACCGCCTCCAGGGCAGGAGCAAACCAGCCCGCCAGCTCCGTCAGGATCGGGCGGTCCGGCCGCTGCTTGTCCTGGCAGCAACTGGCCAGCGGCTACGGTGACGGGCGGATTGGGGAAGGCAGGCGACCGAGTTCATGGAGTCAAAACGATGTGTAAAACACGATACTTGCGCTGAAAGACAAGATGCCAAGCGGGGGACGGAGCTTATGCCGGGTTGCTTGCAATCCGGCATTTCAGCTCATCCCGTGGGATAAACTGGTTTTCCGGAATATCCGACGATTTACATCACATTAGACTCCTTAGCCCTCATCATGGCCACGCGAAAACTATCCAAACCATCTCTTGTGGGTGCACCCGAGATTTCTCCTGAGGATGGCATTCGCTAGCTGAATCAGCAAATCGAGCGAGCGGAACAGATGCTCGCCTCGCGGCCTATCACGTCCGACACAGTTAACTCGTGGAACCTCCTAACTAAAAATTTCCTCACGAAGGCGTTCGGAGATTTTTCACCAAACGTCAGTGCAGTAGTCGATATTGGCAGATTCGGGAGCTTTCCCATGAACGCAGGGCCCGAATGGTGGGAAGACCATAACGCGAAGTCCCTCCGATCTAAGGTAAGTTGCCTACGTGGCCTAGTTGAGCTGCTCGAAACGGAGATCAATCTGACTGCTAAAGTCCCCAAACTTATGGCGCAACCCCAACTGAGTCGTCGCGTGTTCCTAGTCCATGGGCACCACGACGGGCTGCTATACGAAGTCGCGCGCTATCTGGAAAAGTTGAATCTTGCTGCTGTCATCTTGCGTGAGCAGCCCAGCGGAGGGCGCACCATCATCGAGAAGTTCGTTGACTACGCTGACGTGGGTTATGCAGTTGTACTCCTTACGCCCGATGATCGTGGAGGCCTAGTCAAGGCTGCATACGAAGAGCAGCGACCTCGTGCACGGCAGAACGTCATTCTTGAGTTGGGCTACTTTCTGGGAAAGCTTTCACGGAACAGAGTGACCGCGCTGCATATGGGCGATGTCGAAATACCATCCGATTATTCAGGAGCAGCCTTCGTTGCCGTCGATGATCGTGGTGCTTGGCGTATTGAACTAGCGCGCGAACTCAAAGCTTCTGGCCTCGAAATCGACATGAACCTCGCGCTGTAAGCATGGTGTAGATCAGTCGCGCCAGTATGTGCACGGCGGCGGTCACGACTTTTGGTTTGCCCATGTGTGAGTACATGCGTCTGAAGTACGCGCCTACGCCTGGGCTTGTATTCGGGCACCTGGGTCATCGGCGGGAAAATTCTCAGCACCAATGAGTGCAATACTTGGCCGGCCGGGCGTAGAACATCATCTCCCGGTAGCCATTCCCCACCATCCGGCTGCAGGGATATCCTCGCCAGATATTTCAGAACTTCCAGGATGACAAAATAAAAAAGTCGGACGCTAACCAGGGCCCGCCGGCATCCGAACTGATCTCGCAACGAATCGCCAAACTCGGGGATTGGCGCGGGGCACCCCTTGGCAGAATGCGCAAGCTCATCCAGCAAGCAGATCCGGACGTCGTCGAGGAGTGGAAGTGGATGGGCACGCCGGTCTGGTTGCACGACGGCATCGTCTGAACTGGCGAGTCCAACAAGGACAAAGTGAAGCTGACATTCGCCAAGGATGCGTCTCTGAAGGATGCGGCCCGTCACTTCAACGCCAGCCTGGACGGAAAGGTGCGCCGCTCGATCGACATCCACGAGGGAGAAGAAGTTGACGAGTCCGTCTTCAAGGCGCTCTTCTCGAAACGGTCGCCCTCAACAATTCCGGCAAGTCGAAACCTTCAAGAAAAGCGGGCAAACCTGCAACGGGTGGATAAAAAGTCCGCAGTGTCCAATATCTACGGTCATAATGTGCTACAAAATACGTAGCTAAATCCACGCCAGCCGCCGCAACAAGCTAGCCCGACAGCTCCGTCAGAATCGGGCAGTCCGGCCGCTGGTTGCCCTGGCAGCAATGCGCGAGCTGGGCCAGCGTCTGGCGCATTGCCTCCATCTCGGCGATGCGCCGCTCCAGGTCGGCTACGTGGGACCGCGCGCTGCGCTTGACGTCGGCGCTGGCACGGCGCTGGTTTTGCCAGAGCTTGAGCAACTCGGCAATTTCCGCCATGCTGAAACCCAGCGTGCGTGCCCGGTGAATGAAGCGCAGGATATGGACCTGCTTGTCGCCATATTGCCGGTAGCCCGCCTCGGTGCGATGCACGGAGGGCAGCAGGCCCAGCGATTCATAGTGGCGAATCATCTTGGCCGAAACGCCCGATTGACTTGCGGCCTGGCCGATGTTGAAAGGCCCCCCCTGGTCCTCACTTTGTGGAATACGCTGCTCCTCAAAGGGAATGGCCTTGCCTGGGGCAGCCTGGCGCGACGGCAAACTGTTCCGGTTTTTACCGAGTGTCATGGCTTGCCTTGCGAGGGTTTGCATGTCATTTCGAACTTCCTTTCCAGCGCCGCAATAGCAAGGCGTTGCTCACCACGCTGACGCTGCTGAAGGCCATGGCCGCGCCGGCAATCACCGGGTTGAGCAGGCCAAAAGCGGCCAGCGGGATGCCGACAATGTTGTAGAAAAAAGCCCAGAACAGATTTTGCCGGATCTTGGCGTAAGTGCGGCGGGAGATGTCGATGGCGTCGGCCACCAGCGCCGGGTTGCCGCGCATCAGCGTGATGCCGGCGGCCTGCATGGCCACGTCGGTGCCGGTGGACATAGCAATGCCCACATCCGCCGCCGCCAGCGCGGGGGCATCGTTGATGCCGTCGCCGACCATCGCCGCGCGCCCGCCCGCCAGCTTGACCTGCTCCCTGAGCTGGCCAATGATGGCGGCCTTGTCTTCGGGCAGGACCTGGTAGTGCACGATGTCGATGCCGAGCTGTTTGGCCACGGCTTCGGCGCTGCCCCGGTTGTCGCCGGTCACCAGCGCGGTCTGTATACCCAAGGCATGCAGGCTGGCGACCGCCGGCGCGGCGGTGGGCTTGAGCGAGTCGCCAAAAGCGAGCAGCGCCAGCCGTTGCGGCGATG
>NZ_JABBPF010000039.1 GCF_012927415.1 Polaromonas sp.
TTCTGCGACCAATAGCTCCTTATTTATTTATTTTTGACAACGGCGACCCTGGTCTGGCTGACGGCCCACTTGCCAGCGAAGGCTTGCAGGTCATTCAGGCGTTTGAGCAGATCCGCGCCCAGCGTGGTCACCGTGTAGCCATTCGTGCCGTGACCGAGCAGGCCGGCGGCGCGCAGTTCCTTGATTCGCGTGTTAAGCGTATTGGGGGTAATGCTACCGATGCTATCTTGCAACAGGCGAAAAGTCTGGGGATGGCCGTCTTTCAGTGCCCACAGCACACGCAGGGCATAGCGTGATTCCAGCAATTCAAGCAACTCGCTTACGGCTGCATTTTCTTTGGCGCTCATGGGGGTCATCTCCTGTAGTAGATCGGGTCTTACGGGTTCGCGGTTTATTGAAAAGCAAAAAGCTTGAGCCCAATATAACGCAAATTTCCCTCTGCTACGAGTTTTATAGCTGGCGATGCCCGTGCTGTTTGGACTACAGGGCGAAAACTCTTTCAAATACGGAACGAGGACAGCGGCAATGCGACGCGCACATCAGGATGGCGGATGCGTTGTTTTTTTGCCGTTGCGGCGCCAGATCATGCAATCATGGCGCTCGCCTGCAAATCTACCGCGGCACCTGTTTTTGAAGAGGTCATGATGGCTTCAATCACCTGCTGCACGCGTAGCGCCGATTGGCCGGTGACTGCGGGCGTGGTGCCGCCTTGGACCGCTCGAATGAAATCCTTCAGCACGGTCCGGTGGGCTGCATGATCAAAATTCATGGGGTTGGCAACGCCACCCGTGGTTTGCCGGGCACCTAGCGTGAGGGTTTTTTCGCCGGCGAACGCCACCTGTAATTCTCCTGCTTTCAGTTTTGCCGTCCCTCGCGTGCAATTGAGCTCGATGCGCTCGGCAAAACCCGGGTAGGCGGCGGTCGTGGCTTGTACGGTAGCGGAACGTCCCCAATTGAACTGCGTTTCCTTCTGCCATTACGAGCCCGGAAAAAGCCGCATGGGCCGAACGGTTTACCGCTTCAGCACGCAACCTGACCGCTGGCGGTCTTTAGCACCGGGGTTCCAGAAGGCGCGCCCAACAAAAAAACGGTCAGCGCGCAACAAGGCGCTGACCGTTTTCGTTGAGACTGCTGTTTTACAGCGTGTCGATGAAGCTGCGCAGCTTGTCGCTGCGACTCGGATGCTTGAGTTTGCGTAAGGCCTTGGCTTCAATCTGGCGAATCCGCTCGCGTGTAACGTCAAATTGCTTGCCGACTTCTTCCAGCGTGTGGTCGGTGGACATTTCGATGCCGAAACGCATGCGCAACACCTTGGCTTCGCGCGGCGTGAGGCTGTCCAGGATGTCTTTCACCACATCGCGCAGACCGGCCTGCATCGCCGCTTCAAGCGGGGCGGTGTTGGCGCCGTCCTCAATACAGTCGCCCAGGTGCGAATCGTCATCGTCACCGATCGGCGTTTCCATCGAGATCGGCTCCTTTGCGATCTTCATGATCTTGCGGATCTTTTCTTCAGGAATTTCCATCTTCTCGGCCAGGATGCTGGCGTCGGGTTCAAAGCCGAACTCCTGCAGATGCTGACGTGACAGGCGGTTCATCTTGTTGATGGTTTCTATCATGTGCACCGGGATGCGTATGGTGCGGGCCTGGTCGGCAATCGAACGCGTGATGGCCTGACGAATCCACCAAGTCGCGTAAGTCGAGAACTTGTAGCCGCGGCGATATTAAAACTTGTCCACGGCTTTCATCAAGCCGATGTTGCCTTCCTGGATCAGATCGAGGAACTGAAGGCCACGGTTGGTGTATTTTTTCGCAATCGAAATCACCAGCCGCAAGTTAGCCTCAATCATTTCCTTCTTGGCGTCACGCGAATTGGATTCACCTTCGTTCATGCGCTTGTTGATATCTTTGAGGTGCAACAGCGGCACCACGACACGCGCCTGCAGTTCGCCCAGTTTGGTTTGCAACTCCTGGATCGGCGGAATATTGCGCGCCATCACCGTGGACCAGGGCTTGCCGGAGGCAACCTGTTTTTCGACCCATTTCAGGTTCAGCAGGTTGGGCGGGAAGTCCTTGATAAAGACTTCCTGTGGCATGCCGCATTTTTCAACGATGATGCGGCGCAGTTCGCGCTCCTTCTTGCGCACGTCCAGCACCTGCCCGCGCAGCAGGTCGCACAGCTTTTCAATGGTCTTGGCGGTGAAGCGCACCGTCATCAATTCTTCGCTCAGCGCATTTTGCGTCTTGGCGTAAGTCGGCGTGCCGTAGCCTTCCTTGTCGTAGGTTTTGTGAATCTTTTCAAAAAACGCGGCAACCTTGTCGAAACGGCTGAGTGCTTCCTTCTTTAGTTCTTCCAGTTTTTTGGTCAGGGCTTTCGAGCCGCCCTTGCCATCATCGTCGTCATCCTCATCGAACTCGTCAAAGTCCTCCTCGGCCACATAGTCGTCAGCTTCGTTGGGGTTGGAAAAGCCGTCGACGACGGTGGAAATGACGATTTTTCCCTCCCGAATTTCGTCCGCCAGTCGCATGATTTCGGCAATGGTGGCGGGACTCTCCGAAATGGCCTCCATCATGCGCATCAGGCCACCCTCAATGCGCTTGGCAATTTCGATCTCGCCTTCGCGGGTCAGCAGTTCGACCGTGCCCATCTCGCGCATATACATGCGCACCGGGTCGGTGGTGCGGCCAAACTCACTGTCAACGGTGGACAGCGCCGCCTCGGCTTCTTCTTCCGCTTCTTCTTCCGTGGCGACGGTGGCGCCTGTGTTGTTGAGCAGCAGGGTTTCGGCGTCAGGAGCCTGCTCGTACACCGCAACGCCCATATCGTTGAGCATGTTGATGACGACTTCCAGCGTCTCGGCATCGACCAGCTTGTCGGGCAGGTGATCGGAAATTTCGCCGTGCGTCAGGTAGCCACGCGTCTTGCCGAGCTTGATCAGGGTTTTCAGGCGCAGGCGGCGCTTGAGGATATCTTCCTCGGACAGGACGGTTTCGTCCAGGCCAAACTCCTTCATCAGCGCGCGTTCCTTCGCCTTGCTGATTTTCATGCGGAGCGGTTTGACTTTTTCAGTCGTCGTCTCAACTACGGCGGGTTCTTCGGTGAACTCCGCTTCGATGTCCGACAGATCCACTTCACCTTCCTGCTTGATAACGCTCTTGGGCTTGCGGCCACGCTTGGCACCCGCCGCTGCCGGTGCGCCATCGGCCACGGCAGGGTTTTTGGGTGGGCGGCCAGGCTTCTTTTTCGCAGGCGCAGCAAGCAGTGCGTCAGCGGCGGCGAGCAGCTGGGCTTGGGTGGACTTGAACGGAACAGCTGGAATTTTCTTCAGTGGCATGTCGGGTTTCGCAGATTTTGAAAGCGGTTTGTGTACCGGAGCATCTTTGGTGCTGTACTTAGGGGATATGGCGGGTTTTCCGGACTTTTCAAGCTTTGCATTTCCGGGTGGTGGCTGGGTGGCCACCTTCACAACCGTACTCGTTAAAGCTTTCGCTGCCGGCCTCGCGGTCGGCTTGAGGGCCGTTTTGACTGAAGACCGCGTCCCCGCCTTGGCGGCTGTGGTGGCTTTTGGCTTCACAGTGGCTTTTGGCAACTTGCCGGGCTGCGTTGCGGGCTTGGACTTTGCAAAAGGCATGAAACCTCCAGTTGTCGGAAAAACTGCCAAATATCGATCAATTACCAGTCAACAAAAATGCGCTTGCGCTTGCGCTTGAGCAGGCACTCTGGGCGCAGGTGACGAAAAGTCAGAATTTAAAATATGAGCGGTAAAGCAAGTCAGGGCGCATGAGCACGCTATACCTGTTTTTTAGGCAAGCTGTTTGGGCGAACATTTGGAATGCAGTCCTTGCGGGAGGTGGCCGTCTCGTGTGTGAGTGCCCGTTGTGACGGGGGCCGGTGCCGGAGGTGCTGCTGTCGCGCTTGCCGAAGAAAATCGGATTATACCGTAAAAAGCTTGATTTCGTCTCTATTTCTACTGCTTTTGACCGGTAGTTTGCATTCTCGATTTTTCAGTCAGCTCACGCAAACGCTTGAAGGCAGCAGGGTCTGTCGCGGCGCGCGCCGCCAGTTCGGTTCTTTCGCGGGCCAGTTCCAGCTCCAGCAACTCGTTCAGGATCCTGCGAGTTTCACCCCAGTCGTAGTCGACACCCTCAAGAACCTCGGCAAACTGGACCACCGCATGATGTTCCTGGGCGTGACCGCGCAAGGCTTCGCGCAGGGCGGCCCAGGGCTGGGGTCCGTGTTCGTGCAACTGGGCTTCCAGCCAGGCAAAAAGTGGTCCGTGTGGCGTCGGCAGCGTCAGCAGCAAATGGTGCTCTTCAGTGCTCAGGCGATCCCAGCTCTGTGGCTCCGTCAGCAGCAACCTGAGTACCCGGTCTTCGCGGCTGGCGGGAAGGACGCGACCCGCCACCCGGCGCGGTGCGCGGTTGGCCCCCATGGCTGGTCGGCTGAATTTGCCGGCAGCAACCGGTGACGGTGGAAAGTAGGGCTCGGACGACGCATAGTCGGCCTCTTCGCGCAAGTTCATGGGGTAACCCGAAAATTCGGGGAAATCATGGCTCGGACCCGCATCCTTTGGTGTTTCTGCTTTTTGGTTGTTGGTTGACGGCCTTGAGCTGCTATTATTTTTATAGTTTGTTTTGCGCCCAGAAGCGCTGGGCTGCCAGAGCTGCAGCAGTTCCCGGCTGTCAATCATGACCCGGTCGGCAATTTCGGCGAGCAGCTGCGGTTTGAGTGCACCATCAGGCAACAGACCCCACAGCGGCCTGGCGTTGCTGGCCATGTGGGCGCGGCCTTCGGCGGTGTCCAGATCGCAGCCGTCGGCTGCGGCTTCGAGCAGAAAGCGGCTGAGCGGCACGGCCTTGCTGACATAGACGGCAAAGCCCTGCTGGCCGTGTTCGCGAATGTAGCTGTCCGGGTCGTGCTCGGTCGGCAAAAATAAAAACTTGACGGTGCGCACATCGCTGGCAAACGGCAGGGAGGCGTCCAGCGCCTTGCGCGCTGCGCGGCGGCCCGCATTGTCGCCATCAAAGCTGAAAACTACTGAATCGGTAAAACGAAACAGCTTTTGCACATGCTCGGCGGTGCACGCCGTTCCCAAAGTGGCGACCGCATTGGCAAAGCCCAGCTGGGCCAGCGCCACCACGTCCATATAGCCTTCCGTGACCAGTGCGTATCCATGCTCACGCAGGGCGGTACGCGCTTCAAACAGGCCGTAGAGTTCGCGACCTTTGCTAAACACCGGGGTTTCGGGCGAATTAAGGTATTTGGGTTTTTCATCGCCCAGCACTCGGCCGCCAAAGCCTATGCACTCGCCCTTGATATTGCGAATCGGGAACATAACCCGGTCGCGGAAGCGGTCGTAGCGCTTTGTCTCGCCCTGGTTGCCGTTCGCGTTTTCCTCCTCAGCCTCTCCGCTGATGACCAGGCCGCTTTCGACCAGCAGCGGGTCGTTATAGTCTGGAAACACGCTGGCCAGGCTGCGCCAGCCCTCAAGGGCGTAACCCAGGCCAAAAGTTTTGGCGATTTCGCCGGAGACGCCGCGGCGCTTGAAGTAGTCGATGGCCCGGTCAGAACTGCGGAGGTTCCTGATATAGGCCATGCCGGCTTTTTCCAGCACTGTGGTCAGCGTGGCCTGTTGTTCGCGTATTTGAGCGGCTTTGGCGCGGTCTTGTGGCGAAACATCGTCTTCGGGCACCTGCAGGCCATATTGCTGAGCCAAATCTTTGACGGCTTCGATGAAGGTCATGCCGGCTTGTTCCATCAAAAAACTGATGGCATTGCCGTTTTTTCCGCAGCCAAAGCAATGGTAGAACTGTTTTGTCGGGCTGACGCTGAAAGAGGGTGATTTTTCGCCATGAAACGGGCACAGGCCCATGAAATTGGCACCACCTTTTTTTAGATGCACGTAGCGGCCGACGATGTCTACGACGTCCGCGCGCGCCAGCAACTCCTGAATAAATGATTGGGGTATGGCCACAAGCGGTATTGTGCCTCCCCGTTCCTCCGCTCTCCCGGTCGCCGTTCGTTCCGGAGTAACCAAAGGGGGGTTTCTCTGTGCCCCGACTGGTTACATCTTTTGCACGCCTGCCAAGGTACTTTATTTCCCCCCCAGTGTTGCGACAACCAGGGCCTGCAGATCCGTCGGGGGTGATCAGGCAACCAAGATGGCCGTTTGGCCCAGATCACGCAATTGAACCGTCAGGCTGACGCGGCCGCTGTCAAGATCGTCAACCCAGCGACGAGCGCCTGATCGCGGTGGGGATTGATTCAGCGCTGCACTGCACACCGTTTTCTGCGCCGGATCTGGCGGACCAGGTCCAAAATATGACCGCGCTGCATCCAATAAAATTCAGGCGGCTTCGTTGCAGGAGCGTCCGATGGCCTTGATTCCGAAGCAGGATCCCACGATGCGGGTGGATGGCGGGCGCAATCTGGAAAAACTAGATCTCTACCGGGAAGGCGGGGGACACCGTCTGACCAGCAATGTCAGCGACAGGAACGCTGCGGGCTTGTGAAAAAACTTTCAGGATGCGGCACCGCAGCGAATAATTCTCGACAAGCCCTAGCGAGTCAATGCTCCGTCGCCGGCACTGGTTGCCGCCAGCGACCTCTTCACCTTCATGGCCAACCACTACGGGCTGTCAGTCAGACGAAATGACGCGGGGCTGCCATGACAGCATAAAATTTAAAAACACCAGGAGACAGCATGACCAGCATTTTTGACCAGGACCTTCCCCGCAACGAGGCGAACTACGCTGCGCTGTCGCCGCTGTCCTTCATCGAACGTACCGCCGAGGTCTACCCAAACCGCCTGGCGATCGTGCATGGCGACTTGCGCCGCAACTGGGCCGAAGTCTTCACACGCTGCCGCCAGCTGGCCAGTGCGCTGCAACGGCACGGCATCGTCAAAGGCGACACGGTGGCGGTGATGCTGCCCAACACGCCGCCCATGGTGGAGGCCCATTTCGGCATTCCGGCGACCGGCGCGGTGCTTAATGCGCTCAATACCCGGTTGGATGCAGAAACCCTGGCTTTCATGCTGGATCACGGCGAGGCCAAAGTCGTCATCGTCGACCCGGAGTTCGCCGAGATCATGCAAAAGGCCCTGTCCCTGCGCAAGGCCACCTCGCCGCTGCTGGTAATCGATGTGGAAGACGCTCTGTACACCGGCTCGGTGCAGCGTCTGGGCAGCTTGAGCTACGACGATTTCCTGGCCACGGGTGACGTCAATTTTGCCTGGCAATTGCCGGCCGACGAATGGGATGCGATTGCGCTGAACTACACCAGCGGAACCACCGGCAACCCAAAAGGGGTGGTTTACCACCACCGCGGCGCGGCACTCAATGCGGTGTCCAATATCCTGGAATGGGACCTGCCCAAACACGCGGTGTATTTGTGGACGTTGCCCATGTTTCACTGCAACGGCTGGTGTTTTCCGTGGACGGTTGCGGCGCGCGCCGGTGTCAACGTGTGCCTGCGCCGTGTTGATCCACAGGCGATTTTTGACGCTATTCGCCAGCACGGCGTGAGCCACTATTGCGCCGCGCCCATCGTTCATGGCCTGCTGGTCAATGCCCCTGACAGCATGAAGCAGGGCCTGAGCCGCAGCGTGAAAGCCATGGTGGCCGGCGCTGCGCCACCAGCCTCGATGATCGAAGGCATGGAGGCGCTGGGCTTCGAGCTGACCCACGTTTACGGACTGACCGAGGTCTATGGTCCGGCCACGGTGTGCGCTACCCAGGCGGGCTGGGAACTGCTCGATATCGGCGAGCGCGCCCGGCTCAATGCCCGCCAGGGCGTGCGCTACCACCTGGAACGCGATGTGCGCGTGCTGGACCCGCTGAGCCTCCAGCCGGTTCCGCCCGACGGTGAGACCATGGGCGAAATCATGTTCCGGGGCAACATCGCCATGAAGGGCTATCTGAAAAATCCCGCAGCCACGAAGGAAGCGTTTGGCGGCGGCTGGTTTCACAGCGGTGACCTGGCGGTGATGTACCCCGATGGCTACATCAAGATCAAGGACCGCAGCAAAGACATCATCATCTCCGGCGGCGAAAACATCTCCTCCATCGAAGTCGAAGATGTGCTCTACCGGCATCCTGATGTGCTTGCAGCAGCCGTGGTCGCCAGGGCCGACGCCAAGTGGGGTGAAACGCCCTGCGCCTTCGTCGAGCTGAAGGCCGGCGCGACCTGCACTGAACAAGACATTGTGGCGCACTGCAAAAAGCATCTGGCCGGCTTCAAGGTGCCGCGTGCGGTGGTGTTTGGCGAACTGCCAAAAACCTCGACTGGCAAGATCCAGAAGTTCGAGTTGCGCAAGCAGGCAGGCTCGGCGGCGGCGATAGACACCTGATCGCGTCTTGACCGAGAGGCATGGCGGGCGCGACCGGCAGGCGGTGCGGGCACCCGCCATGCCTGGAGATTATTCAGCTGTCGTTGGATCGATCATCGTTCGAACTGCCACCACTTTGTTGGCGCGAAAGCCGCCGTGGCGTGAAGGCTCTCTCACCATGGCTTCGTTCGGTGCGATGGAGACGCAATCGATCTTGTCGTCGGTCACGTAGCTCACGATCCGTTGAATCGAGGGTTTAAGCTTGTGTAATGCGGTTCAAGACTTTGAAGAGATCGCATGACGTTCGGTTGTGGCCAAATTTCCTGCATCAGAAATTTCGCGTTCGATTACCTACTTAAGGCGTGTCATTTCTTTGTAGGTGGCGATGAATTTCACGGCGTGCAACTGCAACCGATGCGGCTCGTAGCCTGACCCAACATTGACCGGAACGCCGGCGGAATCTGCTGGCGATTGTCGGTTTTGCAACTGCTGGGGGATAAGTCGCTTCAGGTCAAAGACTGCCGCAAGGGACCACCAGGCGCGATCAATTCTTCGGTGATTTTACTTTTCGCGTTGCATCGATTCACCGCGTTATCAGTAAAAAAAAGGAGCCTCCGAGCTTCCATGAGTACTCTTTTTTTTAGAGCTGCCAGCGCCCGTGATTCAGGGGCGACACCGCTATTTTTTTGATATTTCCATCAATCGCCCATCACCATGCCTTCGCGCCTCGGGTCGGCGCCGCCTATCCACAGTTGCATGCCATGGGCTTGGCCGCGCGTAATGGCTTGCGTGCCGCTGATCACGGCTTGCTCTCGCACCTCGGCGCCGCGCGTCCTGAGCGCCTCCACCGTGGCGGGTGCAAAACGTTTTTCTTCTAGGATGCTGGGGCCGTTGAACGAGCCGAAGCTGGGCAGGTCGATGGCTTGCTGCGGCATCAGGCCCCAGTTCAGCACGCCGTATAGCGTTCTGGCGACAGAGTGAATGATCGACGCGCCGCCCATGCTGCCGGCGCTCATGACGAGCTGGCCGCTGTTTTTGTCAAAGACCAGCGTAGGCGCCATCGACGAGCGCGGACGTTTGCCGGGCTGCAGGCGGTTGGCCACGGGCTTGCCGTCAGCATCGACAGGGGCAAAGCTGAAGTCGGTCAGTTCGTTGTTCAACAAAAAGCCCTTCACCATCTGACGCGAGCCAAAGGCGTCTTCAACCGTGGTGGTCATGGCGATCGCATTGCCATAGGCGTCAACGATGCTGATGTGCGAGGTGCCGTATTCGGGCTGCTCCGGCATCGGCGCGTAAGCGGCTTTGGCCGGGCCGGGCTCGCCGGGTTTAGCCGTTTTCATGCTTGGGCCGGTTGCCTGGATCAGCCTGGCGCGCTCACTCAGGTAGCCGGGGTCCAACAGGCTCATCCAGCTGCCGCCGGGCGGTTGCACGAAGTCAGGGTCGCCCAGGTACTGGCCTCGGTCGGCAAAGGCCAGCCGTGAGGCTTCGGTGTACAGGTGCAGCCAGTCGGCCGAGGGCGTGGGTGATTCCGTGCCAGGCACGCCGCCCATGCCGGTTACCAGGCCCAGTGTGGCGGCTGGCGTGTGGTTCATGATGCCCAGAATTTGCCCGATGGCAATGGCGCCCGAGCTGGGCGGTGGCATGCCGCAGATGCGGTAAGTTTGCTTGTTGGCGCTGTAGTCTGAGCAAATCGGGTCGCGCTTTTTGGCTTGGTAGCTGGCCAGGTCGCCAAGCGCGAGTTTGCCGGGGTTGGTCGGGTGTTTCCGTACTTTGTCCACGATGGCTTGGGCCACCTCGCCTTCGTGCAGGCCTTTGGAGCCCTCCGCAGCTATTTTTTTGAGCGTAGCGGCCAGCTCCGGGTTGCGCAGGTTGAAGCCCATAGCGTGCGCATTACCGTCGGGCTTGTAGAAGTAGGCGGCCGCCGTCGGGTCTTTCTTGAGGTAGGCGTCATCCCTGACCTGCGTGGAGAGGCGGGCGCTGACCTTGAAGCCGCCTTCGGCCAGCGTGATCGCGGGTTCAAACAGTTTGGCCCAGGGCAATTTGCCGTACTGCCGGTGCACCATTTCGAGCATGCGCACCGCGCCCGGCACACCGACCGAGCGGCCGCCGATCACCGCGTCGTTAAACGGCATGGGCTTGCCGTCGACGCCGATGAAGAGCTTTTCATCGGCGGCCGCGGGCGCCGTTTCGCGCCCGTCGAAGGCTTCGACGTCCTTGCCGTTGTAGTGCAACAGGAAGGCGCCGCCGCCAATCCCGCTGGACTGTGGCTCTGCCAGCGCCAGCACCATCTGCACGGCGAGGGCCGCGTCAATTGCCGAGCCGCCTGCCTTTAAAACCTGGTAGCCCGCATCGGTGGCCAGCGGGTTGGCTGCGGCAACTGCAAATTTGGTGGTGGCCCAGCCGGGCTTGGGGCTGAAGCCGACGGAGCCTTCGGGCTGCGCCGGAACGGTGTACGCAAACTGGCTGGTGGGGCTGGGCAGGCTTGAGCAGGCTGCCAGAAGCGCGGCAAGCGCAATGGAAGTCAACACGCGTTTCATGCAATCTCCTCGGTTTTGATGAGTTGCGAGATTAACCCTGAGGCCCGTGCGCGGCGAGCGTGAAAACGCTAATCGCGGGCCATATGACCCGCATGTCCAGCCGTTGCGGCTTTAGTACGCTATAAAAAACATAGCGACAAAGCGATGTTTTTTTGGGGACGGCGCAGGTCGCCTAGCGCGGTGCCAGGCGAATCGCGCCGTCCAGACGAATCACCTCGCCGTTCAGCATGTCGTTTTCAATAATGTGTTTGGCGAGTTTTGCGTAGTCCAGGGGCGTGCCCAGCCGTGATGGGAAGGGCACCGATGCGGCGAGCGAGTCCTGCACTTCCTGGGGCATGCCAAACATCATGGGAGTGCCGAAGATGCCCGGCGCAATCGTCATGTTGCGGATGCCGTTGCGCGCCAGGTCGCGGGCGATCGGCAACGTCATGCCGACAATGCCGCCCTTGGAGGCGCTGTAGGCCGCCTGGCCGATCTGGCCGTCGTAAGCGGCGACGGATGCAGTGGAAATCAGCACGCCGCGTTCGCCGGTGGCTTCGGGCTCGTTCTTGCACATGGCGTCGGCTGCCAGACGGATCATGTTGAAGCTGCCGATCAAATTGACGGTGATGGTTTTGCTGAACACCGCTAAACTGTGCGCGCCGCTCTTGCCTACGGTTTTTTCCGCCGGAGCAATGCCCGCGCAGTTGACCAGACCCATCAGCTTGCCCATGGCAACGGCCTTGGCCACGACGGCCTGGCCGTCAGCTTCCTGACTCACGTCGCACTTGACGAACGCCGCCTTGCCTTCGCCAAGTTCTTTGGCAATGGCTTCGCCTTTTTCAGCCTGCATGTCGGCGATCACCACCTTGGCGCCGTTGGCGACCAGCATGCGCGCCGTGCCTTCGCCCAGACCTGATGCGCCACCGGTGACGATAAATACCTTGCCTGCAATTTCCATGACTTGTTTCCTTGAGTTGAAGGTTAAAAAACGTGCGTAAAAAAGGAAGCGGAGCGCCCGCTTCGATATTGACGTTAACGTAAACGTAAACATCAATTATGGCTGATCACGGGGCGGAGCTGAAGCGCTGTCGCAGCGCGGCGAAGACCAGACAAGCCCGCGTACGGATTGCGCAGTAGCCGACAATAGGGCAGCTGGTGCAATGCCGTCCACGCCTGCCGTGGTGGCTGTTTGATTGCCAAAAAAAAGAACGAGTGAAGTTGAATGAGTCAGATGACCAATGGTGCGACGCGGATTTTTGGGTGCTTGCCACGCCTCCTCTGGCGCCTGGCGCTGCCGGCCTTGCTGGTCGCTGGCTGCGCTTCGCCGCCCGTGACACCGGTCAACCCTCTTCCCGCCGGGGACGTGAAAGCGGGACCGCTGATTAAAAAACCGCTGAAAATCGGCCTTGCCCTGGGGGGTGGCGCAGCCCGCGGTTTTGCTCACGTCGGGGTGATTGCCGTGCTGGAAGAAGCCGGACTCAAGCCACAGATCGTGGTCGGTACCTCGGCCGGCAGCCTGGTGGCCGCCATCTATGCCAGCGGGAAAACCAGTGCCCAGCTGCAGCAGACCGCGCTCGGGATGGAAGAAGTCGCGATTACCGACTGGATGCTGCCGATTTTCGGCAAAGGCATGTTTCGCGGCGAGGCGTTGGGTCGCTATGTCAATCAGCTGGTGGGTGGGCGCCTGATTGAAAACATGGCGATTCCGCTTGGCATTGTGGCGACTGACCTGAACAGCGGCCAGGCCGTGTTGTTCCAGCGCGGTGATACCGGCACGGCGGTGCGAGCCTCAAGCGCCGTGCCTGCCGTGTTTGTACCGGTAAAGATCAGCGGCCGCGAATATGTGGATGGCGGCTTGGTGTCGCCGGTCCCGGTGCGTTTTGCGCGGCAGATGGGCGCGGACATCGTAATTGCCGTTGATATTTCCAGTCCGCCCGAGGGTAACCCGGCTGGCGATACGCTGCAGATCCTGTTGCAGACTTTCGCCATCATGGGCAAAAGCATCAACCAGTACG
>NZ_JABBPF010000111.1 GCF_012927415.1 Polaromonas sp.
GAAGACCTGCAGAAAACCGGGGAAGACAGCCGACGACTGGCCTTTGACTTTCCACCCGTCGACAAGGAAAAGGCGTGGCGCTGCATTGATGTCATGCGGCCAATCGCAGAGGCGCATGGCGTTTCGGTGGCGCGGGTGGCCCTGGCCTGGTTACTGCACCAGCCGCAGCTTACCAGCGTCATCATCGGTGCCAAACGGCCAGACCAGCTGGCCGACAACATCGCGGCGACCGAGGTGACGCTGAGTGCCGCCGAGCTCGAACAGATCGCCAGCGTCAGCGCGCTGGCGCCCGAATACCCAGGCTGGATGCTGGAGCGCCAGGGCGACTACCGGCGCAAGCAGATCGCCGGGGCGCGCAATCCGGCGGTTTAAGCTTTAGCCCATGTGCAGGGTCAGTGTCGGTCTTCAATTCTTGAACGGCATTGGGCCGCCATTGGCCGCGATAGCCAAGCCCCTGCAACCACGCGTTGCGTGTTGGCACTAAACACCGCCGTCGGTCATCCGGTACCAGCCGATGACCGCCGAGATGTAGAGGCGTCTCAGTCCGTATAGCGGGAATGGCTTGATTGGCGATAGCGCGACCGGCAGGGCCTGTTCGTCGCCGGTGGTGATGTACTCGGCCAGCGCTTGCCCCATGCGCGTTTGCAGGCCGATGCCGCGCCCCTGGCAGCCTATGTCGATCAGCAAACCCGGAGCGGGCTCGTGCAGGTGTGGAAGATAATCGCGCGTGATGGCGACGTGACCGCACCAGCGGTGAGCGATGGGAATGCCGGCCGCCTGCGGGAACAACTTGCCGATCACATTCTCCAAATGCGACCAGTCGCCAGGCAGCGCCGGATCAGGCTCGTTGAAGGTGCCGCGCCCGCCCATCAGCAGGCGGCCGCTGTGGTCGATGCGGTAGTAAAGCAACAGGTTGCGTGCGTCGGAAGAGACATGGCCTTCGGGCAGGATGCTCCGTCGGACAACTTCGGGAAGCGGCTCAGTCGCGATCTGAAAGGAATTGGCGTTGATGATCGATTTGCTGAGTTGCGGCCACAGGCCTCCGGTATAGCCGTTGGTGCATAACACCACGCGCTCGGCGCTGACCCTGGCACCACCTGCGGTGGTGACCTGCCACCGGCCCTTGTCTTGCAACAGCTGAGTGGCCGGGCTGTCAGTGTGAATCACCACGCCGGCTGCCATGGCCGCGTGCGCCAGGCCGCGGGCGTAGCTCAGCGGCTGGACGCCGCCGCCGCGTGGGTCGATCCAGCCGCCCAAATATTTGTCGGTGCCCAGCAGGCGGGCCGTCTCGGCCCGATCCAAAAGTTTCGTGGCGACACCCTGCGCGCCCCAGTCGCGCACGCGGCGCTCGGCCTGCTTGAGCGCGGCTGAAGAGTGGGAGCCCTGAATCCAGCCGCGGCGCACATGCGGAATAGCCATGCCGTGCTTGTCGATGAGATTGAACACCGAATCGACCGTGCTCGCAGCAAAATCGACCAGGCGCTGTCCCTTCTCCCGCCCGAACATGGCCAGCAGTTCGCTCGGGTCGTACTTGAGGCCCGGAATCACCTGCCCGCCATTTCGGCCGGAGCCGCCAAAGCCGATATCGCGCGCCTCAAGCACCACAACGCGCACGCCGCGCTCGGCAAGATGGAGCGCCGTGCTCAAGCCGCAATAGCCCGCACCGATGACGACCACGTCAGCTTTCACATCGCTTTGCAACGGCGTGGTGACCGGCGCGGGCGCCGCCGTGGCGGCCCAGAGGGACGGACTTAGAGGAAAGAATTCCTGAGACATGTTGTGGGGCGCCTTACATGGGGTGAAGAACTCGCCGCAGGAAATCCTGCGTACGCGGGTTTTGCGGGTTGTTGAGAAGCTCTTTTGACGGACCCTGCTCGACGATCACGCCGCCGTCGATGAATAGCACGCGATCAGCCACTTCGCGGGCAAATTGCATCTCGTGTGTAACCACCACCATGGTCATGCCGGACTCTGCCAGCTTGCGCATCACGCCCAGCACTTCACCCACCAGTTCAGGGTCCAGAGCGGAAGTCGGCTCGTCGAACAAAATGGCTTCGGGCTGCATAGCGAGCGCGCGCGCGATGGCGACCCGTTGCTGCTGGCCGCCCGACAGCTGCGGTGGATGGGCGTTTTCTTTCTCGGCAAGCCCCACGCTGGCAAGCAGTTCCTTGGCGCGCGCGATGACGGTGGCGCGTTTTTCGCCCTTGACGTAGATTGGTCCCTCAATGACGTTCTCCAGCACGCTGCGGTGCGGGAACAAATTGAAGCGCTGGAATACCATCGCCACCTCGGTACGGATCGCCTTGATCGACGGCAAGGTGTTGTCGACGCGCTGGCCGTGGATCTCGACGCTGCCGCCGTTATAGCTTTCAAGCCCGTTGATGCAGCGCAGGATGGTGGACTTTCCCGAACCCGACGGTCCAATGATGCATACCACCTCGCCCTTAAAAACGCTGGCATTGATCCCTTTGAGAACTTGATGCGTTCCATAAGACTTCTGCAGGTCGCGTATTTCAATCATTTCTTGACCCGCTTTTCAAGATGGCGCACAAGCAGAATCAACGGCACGCACATGACGAGGTAAATCAGCGCGACCAGCGTGAAGACGGTCGCGTTCTGGAAGGTCGAAGCAGCGATCAATTTGCCCTGCAGCGCCAATTCGGCCACCGTGATGGTCGAGGCCTGCGACGAGTCCTTGAGCATCATGATCATGATGTTGCCGTAAGGTGGCAGAACAATCTTCACTGCCTGCGGTAGCACCACGCGGCGCATCATCAGGCCCCAGCCCATGCCCATGGCCCGCGCCGCCTCGACCTGGCCGTGATCCACCGCCTCAATGCCGGCGCGAAAGTTCTCTGCCTGGTAGGCTGAATAGGCGATGCCCAGGCCAATGATGCCGGCCTGCAGCGCCGATAGCGAAATGCCGAAGTCAGGCATCACGAAGTAGAGGAAAAACAGGATCACGATGATCGGGATGCCGCGCAGCAGATTGATGATGGCGGCACTCAAGTTGGCCAGCAACGGTATCCCCGAGACGCGCAGGACGGCCCACACCAAACCCAGTAGGGTGGACAGCAGCAAGGAGCCCAGCGTCACCAGAATGGTGAGCCAAGCCCCCTGAAGCAGGATCGGCATGAACTCCCGGGCATGTTGCAGAAGCTGGATCATGGGAATTCGTTTTCAATCAATGGCGTTGGGCATATCAGGGCAGGCTTACAGACCCCACTTTTTCAGGATCCCGTCAATGGCGCCATTGGCCTTGAGCTTGGTCACGGCGGCATTCACTTTGCCCATCAGCTCGGTGTCGCCTTTGCGGGTGGCCATGCCGATGCTGTTGACCATGGTCGGCTTGAAGCTGGTGACCATGCGCAGGTTGGGGAACTGGCCCTTGGCCACGGCAAAGGCGGCAATCGGGTAGTCCAGCACGCCCGCATCAATGCGCCCGGCGTTGGCATCGCGCATCAGGTCGGACGTGGTTTCGTAGAGCTTGACCTCTGAAAACAATCCGCTCTTTTGCAGAGGATCAACGAACGCGGTGCCAACCTGCACGCCAACCCGCTTGCCTTTCATGTCGGCAAAGCTCTGGTACGCGACCGTGTCCTGCTTTAGCACCACCACGCCTTCGCCGTAGCTGTAGATCGGCAGCGAAAAGTCCACGACTTCCTGCCGCGTAGGGGTGATGAACATCGCCGCCGATATGAGGTCGATGCGCTTGGATGTCAGTGAGGCGATCAGCGCCGAGAACTGCATGGGTTCGATCTGCACCCCGAAGCCGGCGTCCTTGCCCACCGCATTGACGATATCGACCATCACGCCGTCGATGCTGTTGGTCTTGGTGTCCAAAAAGGTGAAAGGACTTCCGGTCGGCGTGGAGCCGACCTTGAGCGTCGTCTGGGCCGAGGACGTGGCCGCCATCGACAATGCAAGGGTGGCAAGCAGAGAAGTTGCGAGAGTTGCGAGTTTCATGGTGTGTTTTCCTTTCCGTAATGACAAAAAAATCCATGCCGCTGTTTCGATTGACCAGCCCTGCGGCGATTCTTGGGTGGTTGTGGGAGTTTTTTACTACTTAAGGCGTCCCGGTGATGGCCCAGATAACCGTCGTCAGCGAAAGACCAGGGTTGCGCCATCGGCGCGGCGTAATGCCGTCGTAACAAAAGCTGTCGCCGGGCTGAAGTCGGTAAAGACGATCCAGAATGAACAGTTCGAGCTGACCTTCGATCACATAACCGATCTGTTCGCCTTTGTAGGTGAAGAAAAGTGCGTCGCCGGTGGAGCCCCCCGGTTCAATGACTGCCCGGTACATTTCGACGCCAGCGGTCGATGCCGGTGGCGTCAGCTTTTCCTTGTGAATGCCCTTGTCGCCCAGATCGATGCGCTGGTGCTTGCCGGCGCGCACCACCGAGCGCTCGTGCACGCCTTCATTCAGTTCGTGCTGCGTGTTCCGGATCAAAGTTTCCAGCGGCAACTGCAACTCGTTCGACAGCGCGGCAAGCGTGCGCAGCGAAATGGAACGTAGCCCGCGTTCAATCTGGCTGAGCAGGCTGACGGAGATGCCGCAGCCCAACGCAACCTGTTGCAAGGGCAGGCCGAGCGCCTTTCGGCGGTGGCGCAACTGCTCGCCCAGCCATAGGTCAATCACCGAGTTGATGCGCTGCGCAGCCGGTGTGGCAACGGTCTTCCATGCGTCGGTTCGCTCGACCACAGCGTCAGCAGATAAGGAAGGTTGGCGATTCATGTCCAGCTAGATGATCTGTTAAATTTCTATTTATGTGTAATTTTTACAAAGCAATTGCCGGGCCAGTCTAGCGAAGACTCATCAAATACCCATCAGGTAGAACCCTAGCCCAGACTCGGTTCACCCTCATCCGCTTCGTTTTCCGGAAAGAGCTGCCGATCTCCGGGATATCGCTTTGCCAGGGCTGATCCCCCCGTGAGTTGAAGCAGCCAAGGCGCCGAGGCTGACGGCACGAGGTATTTGCTCGCGGTGCGGGTGCACTGCGTGCTGTGACTGCCCGAAGTGGGGGAAAGGCGTCAAGCTGCACCCGAAAAAGATCAGCAACGCCGACCTGGCAGCCCCGGCCGGCCGGGTTGGGCCGGTTTAAAAAAGCGGGCGCAGCAGATCCCAAAACATCATCAGCACGGCGAACCCCATGACGGCCGCACCGCCCCAGCCAAACCAGGTGGTCTTCAAACCTGAGGTGAAATTACCCATTACCGATTTTTTGCTGGCCAGCAGCATCATGCCCACCATGATCGGCACCGCCACCACGCCATTGATCACGGCGCTCCAGTAAAGCGCTTTGATCGGGTCTATCGGCGTAAAGTCCAACCCGGTGCCGACCACTGTGGCAACCACGATGACCGCGTAAAACTGCTTCGCTTCAAACCAGTGCCGCTCCAGCCCTTCGGGCCAGTCAAACGCTTCGGCTACCGCATAAGCGGATGAAGAGGCCAGCACTGGCACGGCCAGCAGGCCGGTGGCAATAATGCCGCCGGCAAACAGCGCAAAGGCAAAATCACCGGCTAGCGGGCGCAGCGCTTGGGCTGCCTGCGCGGCCGAGGTGACGTCGCGAATGCCCGCCGCATACAGAACGACCGCGCCAAGGACCATGATGAAAAAAGCAATTGCGTTTGAGAAAAACATACCGCTGTAAGTGTCGCGCTTGACGCGACGCAGATCACGGCGGATTTCCTTTTCAGTGCCGCGGGCGCCGCCCTTCAGACGCAGCTCTTCCACCTCTTGCGAAGCCTGCCAGAAAAACAGATAGGGCGAAATCGTGGTGCCGAGCAGCGCGACGATCATCATCCAGTAGCCAGAGGTCCATTGCAGCTTGGGAATCACCAGGTCATACAGCACCCGGCCCCACGGCACCTGCACCAGAAACACGGCGATAACGTAGGAAAACAGGAACAGCGTCAGCCACTTCAGGATCGGAGCCAGCTTGCGGTAGGGCACAAACACCTGGAGCAGCACCGTGACGATGCCAAACGCCACCGCATGAAAATGGTCGCCGCCACCCACCACCAGCTGTAGCGCCTCGCCCATGGCGGCAATGTCAGCAGCGATGTTGATGGTGTTGGCCATGACCAGCAAGGCGACCATGGTCATCAGGAAGGGTCGCGGCGTATGTTCGCGCAGGTTGGCGGCCAAGCCTTTGCCGGTGACGCGGCCGATTCTGGCGCTGACGAGCTGAATGGCGATCATGAATGGCAGCGACAAAAACACCGTCCACAGCAGACCCGTGCCAAACTGCGCGCCGGCCTGCGTGTAGGTAGCGATGCCGGAAGGGTCATCATCCGCGGCACCAGTGACTACGCCCGGGCCGACGTGGCGCAGGAAGGAGGGAATGCGTTTCAACATCACAAGGAGCCTAACACGGCACCCGGAGGCCGCGCGCCTGAAATTTCGCGAGAAAACCGCATCATGTCCAATGAAAACGGCCTCTTTATGCTATAGATTACATAGCAAAATCGTCTTAGAACCTGTTTTTCGGGAAAGCCCTGCGCTGCGCGCTTAGCTCGCAGACCACCCGGTCGTGCGGTCCCGGACCGGCGCTTCGCCCTGCCCCGCAACGGGGTTTTTATGCCCCGTACAAGCCGCTAGCTGGCTAGGCTTTAGTATCAACCAACAAAATTTTTTTTGGCGCGGAGTGCTGCAACAGCAAACCTAACCTAAAAAAAAAAGGGAATTTCAAATGCCAGATGACGTCCTCTGCGCCAAAGAGGAAATTAGCCGGATGATGTATTCCTTCTATGACAAGGTGTGAAATGACGAGGTGTTCTGTCCGATTTTCAGCTGGCATGTGCCCGACTGGAATTTCTACCTGCCGGTCATCGTGGACTTCCGGCTGTCGGCGCACCGCCGCACAGCGCGCTTTGGCGACGCGGCTGTGCCCGAACACGCGGCGCTGCCGGGGCTCGGAATCGAACTGTTCCAGCATGGGCTCATGCTGTTTGGCAAGACCACCGACGCGCTGCCCCATACCGCCTTTGGTCAGCGCGCCAGGAATCTGGCACGATGCATCGCGCAGAGCTTGTGGTGCGGCTACCAGATGAGCCAGCGTCTGAACCGTCTGGCAGTCAGCGCCGCATGAGAAAAGTCGTCAAAGCGACCAAACCAGCGGTAGCGAGCCCGGCCGAGCCATCATTAAAAACCAGCCTTGAGCTGGGTTTCAGGCTGATTTATCCGGCCGGCGCGCTGTGGGCGGCTGTAGCCATCGGACTGTGGATATTTGCGCCACAAACGCTCACCGGAACCCTGCAGGGCCTTGCCTGGCACGCGCACGAGATGCTGTGGGGCTTTGTTGCGACGATTGCCGTGGGTTTTCTGCTGACGGCAGGCGCCAACTGGACCGGCAAAAATCCGCTTCGCGGAGCGCCGCTGGCGGCATTGCTGGGCTTGTGGCTGGTCGCCCGCATCGGCTTCCTGATGCCGGGCACGGACGCTTTCCGCGTGGCAGCCGCCAGCGAACTGCTGTTTTTTGCCGGGGCTTCTATCGCCTTGGGCCGAGTCATTATTGCCAGCCGCAATACCCGCAACTACGGCGTGCCCGTCATGGTGCTGGCGCTGGGCGCGGCCGATGCCTGGTATTTGTCGCAGGCGGCAAACGGTAATTACACCGAATTGATGCAGGCCCTGGATTCCGGCCTGCTGGTCATGGCGGCCATCGCCTTGCTGGTGGCGCGCCGGGTAATTCCGTTTTTTGCCATGCGCGCCATTCCCGGACTAGACCTTCCCAAGCAAACGCGTAGCGGACAAATCCAGCTGGTGGCATGCGTGGGTGCTCTGGCCTGCCTGCTGGCGGGGCTCATGCCGCCGCTGGCATTTCTTCTGCTGCTTGCAGGCGCCACGTCGCTTTATCAGCTGCTGAGCTGGAAACCGCTTTCCGTGCTGCATCGGCCGCTGCTGTGGATTTTGTACACCGGATACGCCGCGCTGGGCGGCGGCTTGATGGTGGCTGCCGTTCACGCGCTATACCCGGAGATTCAACCGGCGGTGCATGTTCATTTGATTGCAATGGGCGGCTTTTCGGTGTTGATCATCGGCATGCTGACCCGTACCGCGCTGGGCCATCTGGGTCGCCCGCTGAAGCTGGACCGCAGCATGCAGGCCAGCTACTGGCTGATGCTGCTGGCCGTGGCCCTGCGCTTGGGCGCGCTGGCTCCCGGCAACCATGCTGGCGTGCTGCTGCAATTGGCGGCTCTTGCCTGGATCGCCGTTTTTGCGCTGTATATATGGCGTTTTTTCCCGATGTTGATTCGGCCCCGGGCCGACGCACGCTGAACCCCCGCAACAAAACACCGCCCCTCGCGAGCCGACGAGGGGAGTCCGGTGCCAAGACTATTTCGGCGCCACCACCAGAATTGGAGAGCACCCATGAAAGTCACCGTTCCCCTCCCCGGGTGCCCGCGCCGGCTACCCGGCCGCACGCTTTGCATTGACCCGGTCGTGAACGCTGCCCGGACGCCGGCGGGAGCCGCGTAATGGACAGCGCCATCCTGAGCCTGCTCGGCGCCTTTTTGCTGTCGCTGATCGGCCTGTTCGTCTTCATCTGGTCCTCGCGCAAGGGACTGCTGGCCGAAAACCCGAAGGCCGCCTCGGTGATCTTCGCGCGCGGCGAGATCGGCCGGATTGACGACCCGGCACTGCCGGTCGCCGAGAAGAATTCGATGCAGCAGGCCGCAACCGAGGACGGCGACCAGCTGCATGCGGCCGACGCGGCTGAGCTGAACGACCGCATCGTGTCCGACCAGTCGAGCGCTTTCCCGGTCTTCATGTTCATCGCTTTCGCCTGCTTCTGGCTGCTGCTCGGCTCGCTGGCCGGCCTGACCGCCTCCATCAAGCTTCACCAACCCGACTGGATGACCCATGATGCATGGCTGACCTTCGGCCGCATCCGCTCGGTGCACCTGACCGCAGTGCTCTACGGATGGATCAGCAACGCCGCGCTGGGCATGATGCTGTGGCTGTTGCCGCGCCTGCTGCGCACCCACCTGCATGGTGCCATCTGGGCCATGCTGGGCGGCGCGCTCATCAATATGGGTATCGCCGCCGCCATTGGCGCCATTTCGGCAGGCTGGACCGACGGAATGGAATACCTTGAAATTCCATGGCAGATCGCCATCCTCATCTTTGTCGGCTTTGCGCTGGTGATTTTGCCGGTGCTGTTCACGCTGGTGAACCGCAAGGTGGAGCATCTGTATGTCAGCGTCTGGTACATGGTGTCGGCACTTCTGTGGATCGCGCTGCTATTCCTGGTCGGCAAGCTGCCTGGTGTGCATACCGGCGTGCAGCAGGCCACGACCAACTGGTGGTATGGGCATAACGTGCTGGGACTGTGGTTCACGCCGGTGAGCGTGGGCGCGATTTACTACTTCCTGCCGAAGATCATCGGCCGGCCGGTGCGCTCCTACAACCTGTCGATTCTGGGTTTCTGGACACTGGCTTTTTTCTATGGTCAGGTCGGCGGCCATCACCTGATTGGTGGCCCGGTGCCGGGTTGGCTGACCACGCTCTCGATCGTACAAAGCATCATGATGGTGATTCCGGTCGTGGCATTCAGCATCAACATGGGCGGTACGCTCAAGGGGCAAATGCATCTGGCGCGTTACTCGCCGACGCTGCGCTTCATGATGTTTGGCGGCCTGATGTACTTTGCCTCCTCACTACAGGGCTCGATAGAGGCGCTGCGAAGCGTCAACCAGATAACGCACTTCACGCACTTCACGGTGGCCCATGCCCACCTGGGCGCGTATGCGTTTGTCACCATGGTGCTGTTCGGCGCCATCTATTTCATGATGCCGCGCGTGCTGAACTGGGAATGGCCTTACCCGCGGCTGATTACGCTGCATTTCTGGCTCTCGGCGACCGGTATTGCGATCTACTTTACCGGCCTGTCGATTGGTGGCTGGCTGCAGGGTGTCGCCATGCTGGACGCGGCCCGACCGTTCATAGAATCAGTGGCGGTGACGCTTCCCTACCTCAAATGGCGCAGCGTGGGTGGCAGCCTGATGGTGCTGGGTCACTTCGTCTTCGTCGGCCACTTCCTGGCGATGGCGCTGCGCTTTGGCCCGATGCGCGCAGGCGCCGCCCTGTTCTGGCAGAACCACAAACGGGAGTTGGCCCATGGACAATGAAGTCAAGCTGGTTTCCGGCGCCATGGTGGCGCTGGCAGTCGCGACCGCCGCGCTGGTGGTCATGCCTTACATGGAGGTGCGCGACATTCAGCCGCCGCCCGGGCTCAAGCCCTATACCAGCGCCGAGCTTCGCGGGCGGGCGGTTTACATCTCCAACGGTTGCGTTTATTGCCACAGCCAGCAGCCGCGCGACCGCAAATTCGGCCCCGATTTCGAGCGCGGCTGGGGCCGTGCCTCCGTGCCGGGCGATTACACCTATGACAGGCCGCACCTGCTGGGCAGCATGCGAACCGGACCGGATTTGTTCAACATCGGCGCACGGCAGCCCAGCAAGGACTGGCACCTGGGCCATCTCTACCAGCCGCGTGCCTATGTGCCGGGTTCCATCATGCCGGGCTTCCCCTTCCTGTTCACCGTCAAGGATGCCAAAGAAGCCGAGAAGGAAGGCGAGCAGGTGTTGAACTTGCCGGCCGCTTATGGCCCGAACATCGGCAAGGTGGTGGTGCCGACGCCCGAAGCACTCGACCTGGTGAGATATCTGCTGGCGCTAAACCACACCTATCCGGTGTTGCCACCCGCTCTCAAACCCTGAACATGAGGTCGAAAAAATGCCCAATAAACTGGAACCGCGTCAGGCCCAGCAGCGCGAAGAAGTGGACCCCTCCGAGCACAACCGGCCGATACCGACCCTTGTCTCGCTCGTCACACTGGGGGTAGTGCTATCTGCTGTGGCCTATATCCTGCTGTCTGAACCGTTTGGCCAGCTCGATCTGGGCGACCGGCGTACGCTGGCGGATTTGCGGGCGCCAGCAGCTGGGGCGCCCGGTGCCGCAGCGGATGGCAAGCAGATCTTCACCGCTAATTGCGTCGCTTGTCACCAAGCCAGCGGCAAAGGCCTGCCTGGCGTTTTCCCGCCGCTCGACGGCTCAGAGTGGGTGGCAGGCGATGAGCGCATCGTGGCCAACATCCTGCTGCACGGCGTGAGCGGGGAATTGACGGTGATGGGCAACCCTTACAAGGGCGCCATGCCTCCGTTCCGGCAACTCAGTGACATCGAACTGGCAGCCGTCGCCAGTTATGTCCGCGCCGAATGGTCGAACAAGGCCGCACCCATCAAGGCCGAGCTGTTTGCCACCGAACGCAAGGCCAGCAACCGCACCACACCATTCAATGGCGAAGCCGAACTCAAGACACTGACGGCCAAGGCGCCCTGAACATCATTTCAAGAGACCGCGTGCGACTCACCAGCCTGACCGACCATGCGACGCGACCGCTGATGTATCTGGCGCAGCGGCCCCAGGATATTTTCATTGGATCAGTCGTTTGCAGCATGGCGCCGGATTTGTTCCCGGTCGAATGTTTTTCCACTGGCAACGCGTGCGGGCCGACCGGTGCGGGCAAACCGGCGGGGGTCATCAACGGAGCGCGGCGCAGTTTTATGGCCGGTCTGGACGGCATCCTGCCTGCGCCAGCCGGGCTTGCGGCAAACCAGGTCATTCGCCTGTTGCGGCAGGCGCGGGAGCAGCCGGCCTGATGTTTCGCACCGCGTTGCTGAGCGCTCTGCTGGCCGTCGCGGCCTATGCCTGCTCGACGTGGCTGACACACGATTTTCAGGTCTGGACAGCCGAAGGCGCGCGCCGCCTTGAAGTTGCCTTGCAACCGGTTGCTACTCCGGCGGTGCCAATTGACGGACCCGGGTTGTCGACTCAGCCCCTGTCAACACTCCTGGCTGACGGGCAATCGGTCACGCTGGTCGATTTCGTTTACACCCGCTGCACGGCGGTGTGCCTGACGTTGGGCAGCGTCTATCAGCAAATGCAGGCAGCGCTGCAGGAAGCGGGCAAAACCGATGCGGCGGCGCGGCGGGTGAAGTTGCTCTCAATCAGCTTCGACGGGGCGCATGACACGCCGAAAATTATGCAGGCCTACGCGGCGCGCCTGGGTGCCGATCCGGCATTGTGGCGCTTCGCGCGTGTGCCCGATGCGAAGCAAACCCGGCGCCTGTTGGCTGATTTTCAAGTGGTCGTTGTCCCCGACGGGCGGGGCGATTTCGAACACAACGCCGCGTTGCTGGTCATCGATCAGCGCGGTCGCCTGGTACGCATTTTCGATTATGCCGAGCAACAACTCGCACTTGACTATGCGCGCTACCTGGCTAGCGGCGTTGCACCATGAACAAGGTGTCCCAACTGTGGCTCAAGTGGCGTTTACCCGCTGCGCTGGCTCTGGCGGGCCTGCTGGCCTTGCCTGGCATGCGGCACTTTCTTGAGGCCAGCATGACACGCCATATGCTGGTGCAGTTCCCGTTGCTGGCGCTCGCCGGCTTCTGTCTGGCCGGCGCATTGCCGCAATCATTTGTGGCGCGTCTGGACCGGTGGAACGGCTACGGCATTAGCGGCTTGTCGGCCACCGCCCTGGCGCTTGGGCTATTGATGATTCCCCGGCTGCTGGACCTTGCTCTGGTCGATGGCCGCGTCGAACTTGCCAAGTGGTTGGCGCTCCTTCTATCCGGGGCCGCCCTGCGTCTTTCGTGGCGGCCGGCCGGCTTGCTGGTGCAGGGCTTCTTCCTGGGAAATGTGTTGCCCATGACCGCCGTTGTCGGCTACCTGTTTGAAAGTTCGCCGGTACGGGTGTGCAACGCCT
>NZ_JABBPF010000169.1 GCF_012927415.1 Polaromonas sp.
ACCGATACTGGATTGAACAATTGGTCGAGGTTTCCGATGCTCATCTTGGGTAAGTACGGCGGCAATTACGTGGGTCGTAGCGGATGGGATTTCCTTGGGGAACGTACCGATGCTACAAAGCTGCCAATACATGCACGTGATAAACATCAATCTGTCGTTTGTCTGTCTTATTGAAAGTCTGATCGAAGTGGTGCTTCTGTAGCGGCCGTGGCATGAGCTTTGACTATGATCTGGCGTTAAACCATTAACATACTTGTTCCCGTTGATGGCTCGGGAGCGACTTTGCACGCAATATGCAACACATCACACCTGCAGCGCGACGGCATCCTCGCGTTAAACCGCGCAGTCAAACGCTTGCATGACGGGCAGGACGGTGACGCGCTGCACCGTGGTCAACGGACAGACCCTTTAGCCACGCCCGCCAGAAAACAACACTTTTATGTCATCCCTTTCTCATTTCATTTCGCTCGCTCGCTACATTGATCTGACCCCCGCGCTGGCGCAGTCTGTTGGGTACGGCCAACCAGTTTTAGCGCCACCCGGTGGACCGGTCTCTGCGCATTGGCGCGCGGGCGGCGGAACTGCCGTGGGTCAAGTGCATCAGCCCGTTGTTGCCCCACAAGCTGCTGAGTTTTTAGAGGTGGCCTTCTCGTAAGGCTTTGTTGACTTGCTATGGTTTTATTTTGTCAGTTTTTTCGGATTTTCTTTTTGTTGATGGGTTCGGGTTTGCTATCTCAGCCCACCCTTGCCAGCATTGGCCAAATTGCGCCGGTGCGAATCGGTGTGCTGGCCTACAAAGGACCCGAGCTAATGCAGGAGGAATGGCAGCATGTCAGGAAATGGCTTGAAACTGCCATTCCTGAACGCCCTTTTATACTGCTGAATTTTGATCAGTCGGGGCTGACGCGCGCGATACATGAACAAGCGATTGACTTCGCCATCACCAGCAGCGGCCACTATGTAGCGCTCGAAAATAGGGAGGGCGCCAGCCGTATTGCAACCCTTGAGTCGCCTTGGGCCGTGTCGCCAGGGAAATCGATTGGATCAGCCATCGTGGTTCGCAACAATGCGCCACTGCATACCTTGGCGGATCTGGCAGGAAAGCATGTCATGGCAGTCGAACCGGATGCGTTCGGTGGATACCAAATCGCCGCAGGCGAATTGTTACGGGCCGGCGTCGATCCCGAGCGCGATCTGAGTCAATTGCAATTTACGGGTTTTCCTGTTCAAAAAATTTTATATGCGGTTCGTGCAGGTCAAGCCGATGCAGGGATCATTCGAACCTGTCTACTTGAGCAGATGGTGCGCAGCGGCGAGATTGGCGATGGGGAGTTACGGGTTCTTGTCCCCATCGGCACCCAGGGCCTGCGGTGCCAGACATCATCAAGGCTGTACCCTGACTGGCCGTTCGTTGTTTTGCCTCAAACCTCGGCGGTTTTATCCAAGCGCATAGCCATGGCCTTGCTGGCGATGCCGCGCACTGAAGAGGGCTACAGCTGGACAGTACCCGGCGATTACCAAAGTGTAGACGCGCTATTTCGCGAACTGAAAACCGGACCCTATGCATATTTGCGTGAATGGACTTTTGAGGTCGTTTTGCGGCGTTATTGGGGCTGGATGCTTCTGGGTCTGGCCCTACTGGTAGGCTGGGCAGTACACACCGTTAGGGTGGAATATCTGGTGAGTCAGCGCACTCGTGCGTTGCAAGCGGCGCAGGAGGAGCAGCGCCGGATGGCTGAAGAGGCGCTCATGCGCCAAGTCACGCTCGACCATACCGCGCGGCTGGCCATCCTGGGTGAAATGGCAAGCGCGATCGCGCACGAGTTGAATCAACCGTTGGCGGCAATTGGGAACTTTGCACGTGGCATGGCGCGACGCATCGCGGCAGGGCGACTGGAGCCTGTACCCTTGCTGGAAGGAACCAGTGAAATCGTGACTCAAAGTGAGCGGGCAGCAGGCATTATTCGCAACATCCGCGCTTTCGCCCAGAAAAGAAGTTCTGAACGCAAGTCGCTTGATCTAAAGCCGGTTTTGCTTGAAGCCGTCGCCCTGTTTAGCGCAACCCATCCCGAAGCTCGAGTTGTCTGGGAAACCACATCGACACAAACATCCGCAAGAGTGATAGCCGACGCCTTGCAGATTCAGCAGGTCATGATGAACGTGTTGAAAAACGCACTGGATGCACAGCAGTCTGCCGGCCATGCACAGGCGCCGATCAAGCTTCAATTTTGCATAGAAGCCCATACCTATCTCGTGACCGTCCGCGACTCCGGTTGCGGGCTTGCGCCAGAACAGTTCAGGCACCTGTTTGAGCCTTTTTTTACGACCAAACCAGAGGGTCTTGGCTTGGGCTTGTCGCTTAGCAAGGGCATTATTGAATCGTTTGGGGGAACGCTGTCCGTGAAGCCTAATGGCGGCGACTCAGGGCTGACAGTCCGCATCAGACTGCCTCAGGAAGAGTTATCCTGAACTCGTGCGTTTAGCGCTTGACTCTTTTAGAAACCTGCATGAAACCAGACTTTTTCAGTTTCGAACCTGCTCAATTCTTGAATAAAATTGCTTCGCATTTACTGCGTTTTCCACAATGATCGGTAGTTCCATGAACATACGCGATGCCGTGGTTTTTGTGGTCGATGATGACGCTGCCATGCGCCGTTCTCAGGCGTATCTTTTCGATTCGGCTGGCTGGCGCGTGGAAACCTTTGAGTCGGCGCAGGACTTTCTTGACCTTTACAAAGGGCATGTTCCTGGCTGCCTGTTGCTTGATGTGCGAATGCCCCTTATGAGCGGACTGGAACTGCAGCAAACGCTCAAGAATAGGCGTATTGGCCTGCCCATCATCTTTCTGACCGGCCACGGCGATCTGGCCATGGCAGTTCAGGCGATGAGAATCGGCGCCTGCGATTTTCTTGAAAAACCTTGCAAGGATCAGTTGCTGCTTGACGCAGTGACCCGCGCCGTACAGCGCAGCATTGAGGACTGCCTGGCCAGTGCGAAATCCCAAACGGCCCAATCCGCATTGACCGCGTTAACCGCACGCGAGCTTGAGGTGGCAACACTGATGGCGGCCGGGAAACCCAACAAGATCATCGCCCGTGAACTGGGTATCAGCGAAAAAACCGTACAGGTGCACCGCCACAACACCATGACAAAGCTGGGCATTCATTCGGGAGCAGAAATCACCCGATTGCTGATGGAGGCAAAAATCGAGCCTTTTGCTGCACCCTGACCCTGCGCCAGCCGCGTAGCGGTCAGCACGAAACTGGCCCCGAATTAACGGTCAGCATGTCCGCATGGATTAAGTCTGGTTCATACCCGCACCAGTCTGGCCGGCAAGCCCTGCCGCACTGCAGTGCCGGCGACAGGATCTACGAACACATTGCGCCCACTGCGGGTTGGGTCCCTTAAGCCGATGTCATTGAGATTGATGCCTGCAGCAATCGCGGGTACATGCACTTGCATCTTGTCGCCGATGCGATGCGCGCGGGCACCATGCTCACGATGACCAAAGCCGTGTTCAACTGCGATTACGCCTCGTTGTACGCCATGTCGCAACATCACGGTCGCCTTGGCGCGGCCTCCAGGAGTTTCGAGGTATACCTGGTCGCCGCTGCGCAAGCCCAGTCGGGCCGCATCTTGCGGATGTAGCGCCACAGGATTGTCTGGATGGATACCTCGCAAGCGACGCGCGCCGATACTGTATGCGTTTTGCAGCGGTGATTTATAGCTGATCAATTGCAGAGGCCATTGGGCCTCTGGGTAGCGCGTGCGTACCGTTGTGCCATCGGCAAAAGCGGGCTCCTGCCAAGACGGGGTGCCTGAAAAACGTTGGCCGGTCACGCTGTTTTTGCTGGTTCCGAGATTCTCGTTGTAGAGCAACATAGGTTTGATAAAGCGGTGTGTGGACCAGTCAGCAGGATAGGGGGTGTCTAGTTTTTCTTTAGGTACGACGGCACCCACCGCAGCGGGCAATTCAAGACCGAACATTTCCTTGTGGTTTTGGTAGCGTCCTCCCCGTGCCAGTATGAAAGCCACCTTGCGCCACTCTTCAGGCTTGAGGGTTTTTTCAAGTTGTGGCTGGATGCGGCTCACGCCCGACAGCAAAATATCCTCGTCGCTGGCTTCGGGCACGGGGATCTTGCCCTGCCATGCGATATTGGCACCACCACGCAGATACCAGTCCTCGGTCCGCTCCAGTGGGCAAGGCTGGCCTTCGCTGTCTGTCAGACCTGCCGGTCCGAAGCCAGGCAATTGCATGGTCTTGGCCAGCGCAAGAAAAAAAGTCTCCATCCCGATGGCCTGGCCATCAAGTAGTTTCTGGGATTTTGGCTCAACCACTGGCCAGCGCGCAGTGCTCATTTTGACAGCCACTCCGCCCCATGCACCTGCCCAGCCCCAGCTTTCGTACATCAGCGAATCCGGCACGATGTAATCGGCGAAAGCGGTGGTTTCATTAATGAACGGGTCGACGGCCACGATCAATGGCAGCTTCTTTGGGTCAGTTAGATCTTTTTCGATCTGAGCGCGCAGCCCCGGTATGCCATACAGTGGATTACAACTCCACAAGATCAGCGCCTTGAGAGAATAAGGGTAGCCATTGACGGCACTGGTCAGCCATTCGGATGCCAAACCGGGTGCGTTGGGATACCAGGGCGCCTGCGCCGGGTAGGCTTTGCCCGCAGCTTTCTTACGCTTGAATTCAGAAGTTTTTTCATAGGGCACATTGCGCCCGATCGGCATCCCGGTTGGCTTGACCTCACCGGCAAAGCTTTCCAGGTTGTACCGTGGCCCGGCACCAGCATCCTTGAAGCTGCCACCACTGACCAGTGTGCCGCCCTGGCGGTTCAAATTGCCGATCAGTGTATTCAGCATTAACAGCGAATATGCATTGTAAAAACCACTGCCCGCCATCATGCCGCCATGCGTGCTGACGACAGCACGCTTGCCGTGGCTGGTGAATTCGCGCGCCAGTCCTTCGATGATGTCTATCGGTATCCCACAGGCAGCAGAGTAGTCTGCCAAGCTGTGCTTTAGCGCTTCGGCGCGCAACATGCTCATGGCGCTTTGCAGTTTGAGTGTTTCGGTGCCGATGACCAGCGCGCGGTCAAAAAACAGATCGGCCCCCGCTTGGGCTTCAGTATGGATCATGGGCTTTTGCGTTGCCGGATCGAACACGACAAATGGATCCGTTTCCTTGTAGCGGTCTTCGGCAGTGAAGACCAAGCCCATGTCCGAGCCGCGCAAATAGCGGCCGTCGCGCGAATGACCCGGCTGCACGATTACCAGGTGAGTAGCGTTGCTCCAGCTAGATTCTCCGGCCGCCTCGGCCACCTTAAGGTTGGGCTGAACCAGATAGTGCCGATCGTAGCGTTCCTCCTCAAAAATCCAGCGGATCATCGCCATCGCCAGCGCGCTGTCGGTGCCCGGTTTGATAGGCACCCAGCGGCTACGGTCGCCGGAAGCCAGGCTGTCGGCGTTGGTCAGCACCGGATCGACCACTACATAGCTGAATTTGCGGTTACCCGAACGCGCCTTTGCGATCAGCGTGCCTTGGCGCTTGAACGGATTGCCGGCATTGCCTGGTGCCGTGCCAATGAAGATGCAGAATTCGACATGTTCAAGATCAACCCGGGCATGCGGCATCTTTTTCATGTCACCGAACATCGCGCCTGAACCACTGCGGTACGCGCCGCCGCAATAGGAGCCGTGGCCCACACTATTAATGCTGCCGTAGGATTGCTTGATAAACCGATCCACAAAAGCCTGCCGACCCTCATTGGTACTGGACATCAGTCCAACCTGATTGACTCTGGGTCCAAGTTCGGGTTGCTGAGGATCAATCGGTGTTTGCAAGTCGCGCAGGGTGCGCAGGCCTTCAACCTCGCCTTCACCAAAAAGGTTTCCGCCTTCCACGACTTCATTGATGAGTTGGTCAAAAGCAATCGGCTCCCAATGGCCGCTGCCGCGTGGACCGACGCGCTTCATCGGCGCAAGCACGCGAAACGGCGACTCCATTTGCGCCAGCACCCCGTTACCACGGCCGCAAGCGGTCGAGCGGCCGGCCAATCCTTTTTCCTGGTATCGGGTGAGCGATACAAAGCTGTCGCGGATCGAGGTTTGGAATGGCAGCGGCGGATCGGCCGACAGCGGACTGTAGGGATTGCCGGCGACGCGCAGCACCTTGCTGCTCTTTTTATCAATGCGCACCCGCACACCGCAAAAAGTAGTACACCCCATGCACATGGTGTAGCTGACTTGCTGCTCCGAGTTGATCTTCAGTGCACCTGTGGTGGGGTTAATACTGAATTCTGGCGCCAGTGAATTCCCGTCCAGGCGCTGCTTCGGCTTGTCCTTGCCGAGCGCGTGGTCGAGAATGCGCCCGGCGGTGGTTGCAGAGCCGGCGGCAAAAGCGGTCAAGCCTCCACCGATTGCGGCCTTGCGCAAAAATGAACGACGCTTATTGTCTTCCATGAATATCCCCTTAATTCTGGGCAGCCACACCAGAGGCGGCTGCATTAACTGGTTTTGTGTTGTGGCGGACCAGGGCCGATCCGGCCAGTGGCAGGTAATCCACCATCAATATCAGCAGTACGATCCATAAACCCAATGTTCCGATGATGCCGAGTAAGCCATCACTGCCAAGTGGAAGGTGGTAGTCGTAAAGGCCAGCGCCGGTTTTGGGAATGTCCTGGCCACCGATCAGGATGGTCCAGCGCATCATCCATGCGCTATGCACTGCAATTAGACCGGTCATCAGTCCGCTGGAGGCAGGGCGCCAGACAGCTAGCACCATTGGCACAACCGTTGCCAGCACCGCCCACACCGCCGTCAACTGCCATTGCGGCATGCCCGCCACTTGGCTGAAGGCGGCGCTGTGCGAAGCGCTGAGTCCGGACAGGCTGACAAACAGCCAAGCCCCACCCAAGGCCAATACACCTGCCAGCGCAAATACAAGCAGGCGGTTAAGGCTGATTTCGAGCTGCGTATCCCGGCCACCCACAAAGCGGTTGAACAAAAGCAGCAGGCCAATGGCTCCGACAAAAGCCGTCATCGCAAACTGCAGTGGCAGGAAAGGGGTGTTCCATAGCGGCCTGGCTTGCACCACCATCACCTCCATGCCGGTATAAATCGCCACCAGCACCGCACCCAACAGCGCCAACAACGCTGCGGCAACAACGGCCGGTTGCTTGGCCTTGCCGCCACGTCCGGCCATACGATAGAGCCGTGTCTGCAGTGAGTTGGCCTCTTGCCCCATCACCGCAAAATCGCCGCGCAGCGCCAGCCATGTGTAAAGCATCAAGCCGCCCAAATAGACTGGAATAAAGAATGAACCCCAGGACATCCAGGACTGCGGCTGGAAATGCAGGTAGAAGTTGTAAAACCGTCCAGGACCATGCAGATCGGCCAGCAAGGCGACGGGCGCCGACAATCCGCAAACCAGCGCACCCAGCAAGGCTAGGCGACCCAGCCTTGCATGCTGGCTGCGGCCGAAGACAAAATAGGGCAGCGTCAGTATGAAGCTGCAGTAACTCAGGCCGATCAGGAAAAAATACTGCACGGCCCACGGCAGCCAGGCAGTTTCCCGGGTGACATTGAGAATCTCGATGATTTGACTGTTCATGACATCAAACTCCGTGTCCGCTTGGTTTCCACAAGGTGCCTTCGCCTTCGACGTGACCCTGGAAACGCTTGTCCAGGCCAATGTAAAAAACATGCGGCTTTGTTCCCATTTCGGGCTTCAAAACTTTGACTTGGTTCTGCTCAAGAAGCTGGCGGACGGTGCTGTCTGGATCGTTGATGTCGCCAAAGATGCGTGCGCCGCCGACGCAGGTTTCAACACAGGCAGGCAACAGCCCGGAATCCACCCGGTGCGCGCAGAAGGTGCATTTATCCGCCTTGCCAGTGTCGTGGTTGATAAAGCGCGCGTCGTAAGGGCAAGCCTGGACACAATAGGCGCAGCCGACACAGCGGTCGCCGTCGACGACCACGACTCCGTCCGCGCGCTGGAAAGTCGCGCCGACCGGGCAGACAGGGATGCACGGCGGCTCGTCGCAATGGTTGCACAGGCGCGGCAGCATGTAAGTGCCTGAGTGCGCGCCGTCATTGACTTCGTAAGTAGAGACGATGGTGCGAAAACTGTTTTCCGGCACGGCGTTTTCCATAATGCACGACACCGTGCACGCTTGGCAACCTATGCACTTCTGCACATCGACCACCATCGCCCAGCGATGTTTGCCAGCATCAGCCTCAGGCCCCGCGGCAATTGCGGGCGCCAGCGCGGCTCCGGCGCTGATGGCTGGCAAGGCGCGTAAAAAGTTGCGTCGGGACTGGATCAATTTAGCCTCCTGTTGCTATTTGCCTTGTGGCGTACTTGCATGGTAGGAGGTGCAACGCTTTAAAGATATTGGACGTTCCAAGCGGTCGACTACACAAAATTGCCAATTTACAAGAATTAAAATTTGTGGTGGGAAGTCTCTTAACTCAGTCGCTATATTCTCCAACTGAGGACCGATACCCCAAGATGTAATATTTGCAGTGTGTTAGAGCCAGAGATAAATGTTGATCCGTTAGCTGGCCGTCAAGGCGCTGAGCAGTGATCTTGCCCCTGAAAAACTTATCCCCAGGGAATGTCTGCACAAGTCAGCCCGACTGTGGGGCTAAACGTTCAACACTGATAAAACAAATTAGCCTTGCCAGCAGTAATTCGAACTGCTCACCAAGAAGACGCTCAAGCGAGAATTTCTGTGCGAAATGAATCGGGTGGTGCCCTGGACTGCGTTGGTGGCGCTGATTGAGCCGTACGCGCCGGCAGGCAAAACAGGTCGCCCGCCCTTTGCCGTGCTGACCATGCTGCGCATTCACTTTTTGCCGCAATGGTTTGGCCTGTCTGACCCTGCGATCGAAGAGGCGCTGCATGATGTGCCGCTATACCGCGAGTTCGCCCAACTCGATTCCCGCCCCACCTCTGCCCGACGAATCGACCATCCTGCGGTTTCGCCATTTGCTTGAGACCATTAACCTGAGTGTGGCGCTGCTGGCCACCATCAATGCCACTTTAGCGGCCAAGGGTTTGATGCTTAAGACCGGCACGGTAGTCGATGCCACCTTAATACCCGCGCCGAGTTCGACCAAGAACAGCACCGGCCCGCGCGACGCCGCGATGCACCAGACCAAAAAAGGCGACCAATGGCACTTTGGCATGAAGGCGCACATCGGTGTCGATGCAGATTCCGGCTTGGTGCACACCGTCGTCGGGACGGCTGCCAAACTCAACGACGTGACCCAAGGACACGGCTTGCTGCACGGCGAGGAAGCTGTGGTATTCACAGACGCGAGGTACCAGGGGGCGACGACGAGGTCAGGCGCGACCGGTGTGGCCTGGCATACGGCGATGCGTCCAGGCAAACGCCGGGCACTGGATAAACAAACGAAGTGGGTGCGTTACTGGATAAAGCCGAACAACTCAAGGTCAGTGTGCGGGCCAAGGTCGAGCACCCGTTTCGGGTCATCATGTGCCAGTTCGGCTTTGCCAGGGTGCGCTACAAAGGGTTGGCCAAGAACCTGGCGCAGTTGATCACGCTGTTTTCATTGAGGAATCTGTGGATGGCACGCAGGCAAATCATGGGCGTGCAGGGATGAGTGCGCCTGCAATCCGGACAAGTGCCCGCCATGGAAGCGATAGAGCTGCAAACTAGGCCTCATATGGGAAGGAAATCGATGCGAACGCACTTTAGCTTTCATCTTGCGAATTTTTGACGCTTAACGCTCACTGTGGCCGGGGTTATGCAGACCTTCCCTAGCTTAAAGTGCGTACCAAGTGCTTCTTTATCGGTGAATCTGTGCAGATTCTGGCAGCGAACCCCCATAGAAACCGGGAGGTTGAGGTTGCGTGAACACCCGTACATGCACGGCAGGGGTCGTGTATTTAACACTGGAACAGCCCCCTGGAATTCAAGAAATAAAAAAACCAGGTCATCTGACCTGGTTTTTTTTGTATCCGCCTTGGGGGATCCTTTCGTTCTGCGCTGTGGTATCCGCAGGAGGCAACCCTTCCGGCCAGAATTACAGCACTTCGCTGGCAAAATCCGCGAGTCGTGAGCGCTCTCCGCGCGCCAGCGTAATGTGGCCGCCGTGTGGCCAGCCTTTGAATCGGTCCACGGCAAAGGTCATGCCCGAGGAGCCTTCGGTGAGGTAAGGCGTATCAATCTGCGCCAGGTTGCCCATGCAGACAATCTTGGTGCCGGGGCCGGCGCGGGTGATAAGGGTTTTCATCTGTTTGGGCGTCAGGTTTTGCGCCTCGTCGATGATGACGTATTTATTGAGAAAGGTACGCCCGCGCATGAAGTTCATGCTTTTAACCTTGATGCGCGAGCGGATCAGTTCGTTGGTTGCCGCGCGTCCCCATTCGCCGGAGCCGTTGTCGGTTTTTCCCAGCACTTCCAGGTTGTCGTCGAGCGCACCCATCCAGGGGCCCATTTTTTCCTCTTCGGTGCCCGGCAGAAAGCCGATGTCTTCCCCGACCGACACCGTGGCGCGTGTCATGATGATTTCGGTGTAGCGACGGTCATCGAGCACCTGCGTCAGGCCGCTGGCCAAGGCCATCAGTGTTTTGCCGGTACCCGCCGTGCCGGCCAGCGTGACAAAGTCAACTTCCGGATCCATTAGCAGGTTCATGGCAAAGTTCTGCTCGCGGTTGCGCATGGTGACGCCCCAGGTCGCGTTTTTCAGGTGGGTGTAGTCCTTGAGTGTTTTCAGGACCGCAGTTTTGGCCTGTATTTCGGTAACCCGGGCATACAGCGGTGGCTCACCGGGGGCTTCAAAAAAAACGAACTGGTTGATTAGCAGGCTGGGGACTATGGGGCCCGAAATGCGGTAAAAAGTGTGGCTGCCCTGTTGCCAGCTTTCTATGGTCTTGCTTTGTCGCGTCCAGAAATCGGCCGGCAGGGCCAGCGAACCGGAGTACAGCAGATCGCCGTCTTCCAGAACCTTGTCGTTCTGGTAGTCGTCAGTGGCCAGCCCGAGTGCGCGTGCCTTGACGCGCATGTTGATGTCCTTGGACACCAGCACCACCTCGCGGGGCGCGTGTTCCTTGCGCAGGGCCTCCACCACGCCAAGGATCTGGTTGTCAGCCTTGCCCTGGGGCAGGCTGACAGGCAGCGTGTAGTCGAGTACTTTTGTCTGGAAAAACAGGCAACCGCTTGCTTCGCGGTGCCCCGTTGTGTCGAGTTTGAGACCCTTGCCTATGTCAGCGCCCTGGGCTCCCGCCAGCGCGTCCAGGGTGCGGCTGGTCTGGCGCGCATTTCGCGCTACCTCGGTCATGCCTTTTTTGTGATCGTCGAGTTCCTCAAGAACGATCATGGGCAGAAAAATATCGTGCTCTTCAAAACGAAACAAGCACATCGGGTCGTGCATCAGCACATTGGTATCCAGCACAAACAACTTGGCCGCGCCAGTATGTCTGGTTTTTTTTGCCCTCAAGGCAGTTTTTGGCTGTTGAGCGCTCTGTTTTTTATAGCTGGCGGTGGCCGTATTATCTGGACCAGAGCGTTTTTCCCCTAAATAAACTGCTGGTTGACCGCCGCCACTGGCCAGGCGGCTGTCAGACAGCTCCAGTGTCGGTGGCTTTTTAGCCGATTCCGTGTTTTCCGTCTTTCGCGCGGTTTTCACGGGCGCACGGGCCGGTGCATCGAGGGCATCGGGAGAGAGCAGGGCGGCACGTTTAATCGGGGCAGGGGGCAGGGGCATGGTGCTTAAAACTCTCTAAATAAAGTTTCAGAAATGAAAAAGCCGCCTCTGGACCAGGGCGGCTTTTTCTTTGAGCGCAGTCGTGAGGGTCAACAGCATGAGTTGATTATGCACAACTCAAACGACCCTCCGCAATCTTTTAAGCCGCCTTCTTGAGGCCCTTGACCGCCTTGAGGACGTCATCGACATGGCCCGGGACTTTCAGCCCGCGCCACTCCTCTTTCAGCAGGCCATCGGTGCCCACCAAAAAGGTGCTGCGCTCAATGCCTTTGACCTTTTTGCCGTACATAATCTTATTTTTGACGACACCGAACATGTGGCACATTTTTTCTTCGGTATCTGCAATCAGCTCAAAGGGAAGTTCCAGTTTGGACTTGAATTCGTCGTGCGATTTCATGTTGTCGCGAGACACTCCAAACACGGTAGCGCCCGCCTTGACGAAATCCTTGTAGCGGTCACGAAACTGCATGGCTTCGGTGGTGCAGCCCGGGGTATTGTCCTTGGGATAAAAATACAGCACCACGACCTTCCCCAGATGCGTTTGGTTTGATACTTTGAGGCCACCCGTGGCGTTCGCTTCAAATTCGGGGAGTGGTTTATTGACGACGACTGCCATACTGAGTGGACCCTGACGAAAGTAGTTGTAATTAGCCGCAACTGTTAGCACGGACCCAGACGGTAAATCAGGGTATGGTGCCAAGTGCAACCCTATATTTTACTCTGAAAGACGCGAAGCCTTGCCTCATGCCTGTTCTGGCTCGATCAGAAGGGCTGCGATG
>NZ_JABBPF010000110.1 GCF_012927415.1 Polaromonas sp.
GGCCACCACGCACAACCGCGTTGAAGGTGCCACGGAGTACACGCAGCTGCTGTTCATCCCGTCCAAGGCGCCGATGGACATGTTCAACCGCGACAAGGCGGCGGGGGTCAAGCTCTACGTGAAGCGTGTCTTCATCATGGACGACGCCCAGGCGCTGCTGCCGACCTATCTGCGCTTTGTGAAGGGCGTGGTCGATTCGTCCGATCTGCCGCTTAATGTGTCGCGTGAATTGCTGCAGGAAAGCCGCGCCGTAAAGGCTATTCGCGAAGGCAACACCCGCCGCGTGCTGTCGATGATTGAAGACCTGGCCGCCAACGAGCCCGACAAGTTCACGATTTTTTACGCCGAATTTGGCGCCGTGCTCAAGGAGGGCCTGGGCGAAGACTTTGCCAACCGCGAGCGTCTGGCAAAGCTGCTGCGTTTTGCCAGCTCGACAACGGACACCACCAGCGTCAGCTTTGCCGATTACAAAGCGCGCATGAAAGAAGGCCAGGACGCGATTTATTACATCACTGCCGACACGCTGGCCGCCGCCAAGAGCAGCCCGCAGCTGGAGATATTCCGCAAGAAGGGTATTGAAGTGCTACTCATGGCCGACCGCGTCGATGAGTGGGCGCTGAACTACCTGCACGAGTTCGACGGCACGCCGCTGCAGTCGGTCGCCAAGGGCGCGGTTGATCTGGGCAAGCTGCAGGACGAGGACGAGAAAAAAGCGGCCGAGGAAGCGCAGACCCAGTTCAAACCCATTCTGGACAAGCTCAAGGAGGCGCTGAAGGACAAGGCCGCGGATGTGCGCGCGACCAGCCGGCTGGTCGATTCACCGGCCTGTCTGGTGGTGCAGGACGGCGACATGTCCACGCAGCTGGCCCGCATGCTCAAGCAGGCCGGGCAGCCGGTTCCCGAAGTCAAGCCCATTCTGGAAGTAAACGCCCAGCATCCGCTGGTCAAGAAGCTTGAAGCCAGCGCCGAGTCGGCCAGCTTTGATGACCTGGCCCACATCCTGTTTGACCAGGCGCTGCTGGCTGAAGGTGGTTTGCCGGCAGACCCGGCGGCTTACGTGAAACGCGTGAACGCGCTGCTGGCCTAAGGCTGCGCGCCTTGCAAGATAAATGATCGGCCCTTCGGGGCCTTTCCTGTTTAAGGCCCGGTCGGCCGGTGACCTGACCCACCGCGCCCGTTCCATCCCGGAAGTCAGGCCCTGACAGCGCTTGAGTTGCGCAGTCAGCCAATGGATCGAGATCGGTTGGGGCTGTATCTCTAGCAGACCAGCGGCGCCGCCTGCATCGCCTCGGTCTGCTCCACCAGCATGTCGACCTGTCCTTGCCAGTAGTCACTTGAGCCAAACCACGGGAAGTTGATCGGAAAAATCGGGTCGTGCCAGCGCTGCGCCAGCCAGGCGCTGTAGTGCACCAGACGCAGCGTGCGCAGCGGCTCGATCAGTGCAAGCTCGCGCCGGTCGAATTCGCCAAACTCGTCGTAGCCATCGACCAGCGCGCCCAATTGCCGGGTCTGCTGCATCCGGTCGCCTGACAGCAGCATCCACAAATCCTGTACCGCCGGACCGGTCCTGGCATCGTCCAGGTCGACAAAATGCGGTCCTGCCAGTGGCAAGCCCTCGGGCGTCCACAAAATGTTGCCGGGGTGGCAATCACCGTGCAGGCGCAACTGCTGGACATGGCTGGCGCCGTCAAAAACACCCTGCGCGACCTGTATGGCTTCTTCAAACGCCTTGCGCCAGCGTGATTCCATGTCCAGCGGCAGATAACCGCCCGCCAGCAAGACATCACGCGAGGCGGTGCCAAAGGTTTGCAGGTTCAGCGCGGGGCGCTGCGTGAATGACCTGGCCGCACCGACGGTGTGGATGCGCGCCAGAAACCGGCCTATCCATTCCAGCACCTCGAAGTTGTCGAGTTCCGGCCGGCGGCCACCGCGACTGGGCGAGACGCTGAAGCTGAAACCGTCGAAATGGTGCAGGGTGGTGCCGTTCAACACCAGGGCCCCCACCACGGGAATTTCGGCGGCCATCAATTCGGTGGCAAATTCGTGTTCTTCGAGGATCTGCGCGTCGCTCCAGCGGTCGGGGCGGTAAAACTTGACCACGACGATGTCCCCGGCCAGATCGGCGCTGCCGACCAGGCTCTCAAGGTGGACCTGGTAAACCCGGTTTTCATAGCTGGAAAGAGCCATCAACCGGCCATCGCCAGCGAGCCCGACGCTGGTCAGCGCGTCCAGCACCACAACCGGGGTGAGGGCCTCGTAGGCATGGACGGCATGATGCGCCGGAGCGGCCTTGTTATGTTCTGTCATGCCTCATTGTCAACCCAGATTTGCGGCTTTGCATGTGCTGGTTCGCCTATCTCCGGCCATGATTGCAGAAATTGTAAAATCAAAGGCGAAAACAGCATTGGGTCCAATACTTACGGTCATTCATTGCTACCAAATAAATAGCAAGTTTCAGACTTCATGGCTGGAGGACATGGCCAATGCGCGGGTCACCGCCGCCACTCAGGATTTTCTCGTATGCGGCCTTCAGCGACGCCTGGCCCGAATGCCGCTGGACGATCAGCCAGGGTGCAGGCGGCTGGCCGGCCTTGCGGATGAAGGCCTGCCAGGCGTGCACCAGCTGCTGGTTAAAAGCCTGGGCGCCCCATTCGGCGCTGCGTTTTTTTATTTGCGCGGGGGCAAAAAACAGGGTCGGCCGCGGGCCGGGCAGCTCCCTCGTGCTGCCTTTGGCGGCAAGCTGATCCACATGCGTGCCGCCAATCGAGCAGTCGTATTTGAGCTGGCTGAAGCGCTTGTGGATACGCTGGCGCAGCTCGGCGTTGCCGGCGAAGTCGATATAAACACAGGCTGAATCGGCTGGTAGCTGGTCGAGCTGGTCATAAGTCAGCACGCGGCTGTAAAGCCCCAGGCTTTTGCAAAAAGCCACATTGCCCGGCGAGGTCAACCCGACCCGCTTGATGCCTGCCCGCTGCGCCAGCTGAAAGGCCGTGCCATAGGCCGTTTTGCTGGACGCGCTGGACAGCAGCAGGGTACCTTCCTGCGCTCCGAAGAAATGGTTGTCGGCCAGAAAATCATCAATCAGGAAAGACGTGATGAAGAGCGGGCGCAGCAGCGACTGCACGTCTTCGGTCGTCGCCGCGTAGAACGGGTCCTGGCTGCAGCGCAGGTACTGGTTGTAGACGGCGGGCAGGCCTAGCCGGTGCGCGGCGCCGTCGACAAAACCGGCTGGCGTTACGCGCTGCGGTTGCAAGACCTGCTGGCTGGCCATGGGGTAGTAGCCGTAAAACTTTTCGCCGACGGCAATACCTTCGCACAATGATTGCGTCACGGTCGCAAAACCCCAGACCGGAATGCAGCCCCAGCCGGCTTCACCGGTGGGAAAAAACTGCCAGTAATTCATCGTCTCGCCGAAGGCCGCGTACGTGATGTTGTTCGCCGTCAAGGCAAACGATTCGATGCACAGGCGTACCTGCCCCTGCACCAGGGGCAAGTTTTGGGTGCTGAGCCAGCGCGTGTCGCCCAGCCGATCTTTTCGGACCTGAAAATGATTGGTGCAAGAAGCGGGATTCATCATTCGCACCATAAAGCAAGCGGCCCGCCAGTTCAACACCGGCGGGCCACTTTGGCGACAGTTCGCCGGAATGCCCGGGTCATGGCCTACCGGATGGGCCGGCATGACGGCCGACCAGGTGCGCAGCGCCGGGCCGTCCCAAGCCAGCACAGCCCCCTCGGGGGGCAGAAAGCTACGCTTGGCGAGCGAACCGTGGGGGCGCTTTATTTCAGCGTGATGGTGACATCAATGTTGCCGCGCGTGGCGTTGGAGTAGGGGCAGACCTCGTGGGCGGCATCCACCAGCTCCTGAGCGGAGGCGCGGTCCATGCCGGGCAGCGTGATGTCAAGGCGCACGGCGATGCCGTAGCCGGCGGGAATCTTGCCCAGGTCAACGCTGGCGTCAATGCTGGTGCCCTCGGGAACGCTGATCTTTTTCATGCCGGCCACCGCCTTGATGGCACCGATGAAACAGGCCGAGTAGCCGGCGGCAAAAAGCTGCTCGGGGTTGGTTCCGGTACCGGCGGTGCCGGGCGAGCTCAGGGTGACGCTCAGGCGGCCGTCATCGGTTTTGGACTGGCCGTCGCGGCCACCAGTGGTGTGGGCGTGGGCTGTGTACAGCACTTTTTCGAGTTGGGTGGTCATGGTTTTGCCTTTAAGAAAAGACCTCGGGATGGAGGCTGGGTTGAAAAGTCGGGAGAAGGGAGGAATGCGTCAGGTTTTAGCCGGCCAGCCGCTGGCGCAGGGTCTGCATTTGCTGCGTCAGCGCCAGCAGCTCGGGAATCGAGCACTGCGTGGCGCTCAAAATGCAGCCAGGAATTTTTTCAGCCTTGGACTTGAGCTGGCGGCCGGCAGCTGTCAGCGTGATGTGCACGCGGCGCTCGTCGGCCACGTCTCGCAGGCGCGACAGCAGGCTGGCGGCCTCCATGCGTTTGAGCAGCGGCGTGAGCGTGCCCGAATCGAGGAAAAGCCGCTCACCCAGTTCCGATACCGTCAGGCCGTCCTGCTCCCACAGCACCAGAAGGGCAAGGTACTGCGGGTAGGTCAGTCCCAATTCGTCCAGCAGCGGCTTGTACAGCCGGGTCATGGCCAGCGAGGTGGAATAAAGGGCAAAACAGAGCTGGTTGTCCAGTTGCAGCATCGCGTCGGCGTTGGCTTGTTTCATGAACGAATTATATCGAACAATTAAATTGTGTGCAATCTAATCTTCGGCCTGTGTCGGGAAGGCATTTGCGAAGCAGCGTCATCAGGCGGCAAGCGTGGGTACTAAACTGCAGGGGCATGCAAAAATCCAGTACTCCCCCTCCCGGCAAGTCCTTGCGCAAGGCGGCAGAACCGTCCAAAGCGCAAGCCGAAAAACCCGGACCGCTGATTGAAGAACTCCGGCCTGGCCAGTCGATCGGGCTGCTCAAGGAGCTGCACATCCTGACGCGCGAGGGCAAGCTCAACCAGGACACGCGGCGCAAACTCAAGCAGGTCTATCACCTGTACCAGTTCATCGAGCCGCTGCTCGAAGAAGTGTCGACTGCAGGCGATGATTTTTCGCTGGCCGATCACGGCGCCGGCAAGTCCTACCTCGGCTTTATTTTGTATGACCTGTTCTTCAACGTGGCGCACCAGGGCCGGAAAACCGCAGGCCATATTTACGGCATCGAAACGCGCGCCGAGCTGGTCGAAAAATCACGCGCGCTGGCCGATCGGCTGGGCTTTTCGCGCATGTCGTTTTTGAACCTATCGGTGCAGCAGGCTACTTTGTCTGCCGAGCTGCCGCCCACGGTGGACATCGTTACCGCGCTGCGTGCCGGCGCCACCGCCCCCCACGCCGCGATTGCCTTCGGCCTGGCCAGGCAGGCGCGCCACATGGTGCTGGTGCCATGCTGCCAGGCTGAAGTGGCGGGCGTTTTGAAGAAATTTCGCGCGCTCTCGCTGAACAAAACGCCGTTGGCCGAGCTATGGCGCCATCCGCTGCACACCCGCGAATTCGGCAGCCAGATCACCAACGTGCTGCGCTGCCTGCAGCTTGAGGCCCACGGCTATCAGGTCACCGTGACCGAGCTGGTGGGCTGGGAGCATTCGATGAAGAACGAACTTATTCTGGCCAGCCGTCCGGCTACGCCCAACCCCGGCAAAACCCGCACCGCGCAAACGCGCTTGCAGCAGGTGCTGCAGGAGCTGGGGCTGGGTGAACTGAGCGCGCGTTTTGCGGTGCTGCCCTGAACCGACCTGACCCGTTTTGAAACAGCTCTGCTGTTCCGGCCCATCCAACCCGCCTCGGAACCGGTCAGCCGGCGCTCCCGGTGCTGACCCGGAGACATTGATGAACCCAGACCTTGCCAACAGCAGCCTCGCTCCCCGCGATTGGGCCTGCCATTCCCCTTATCTTTCGCCCGGTTACAAATCGACTCTGCTGCGTGCGCCGGCAAGAGCTTTGTTGCCCATCAAACAGGCGCTGGCCCGGCTTAATGCGCCGGTTTACGGCAGTGAGCAGCTCGGCCCGTTCGACCACGACCTGACAAAAAACGCCATCAAAAACGGTGAACCGCTGGGCGAGCGCATCATCGTCGCCGGCCGAGTCACCGATGAAGACGGCCGGCCGGTCCGGCGTACGCTGGTTGAAATCTGGCAGGCCAATGCCGCCGGCCGCTACGTTCACAAGGTCGACCAGCACGCCGCGCCGCTGGACCCGAACTTCCTGGGCGCCGGCCGCTGCATGACGGACGACCAGGGGCGTTACCGCTTCAATAGCATCAAGCCCGGCGCCTACCCGTGGGGCAACCACCCCAATGCCTGGCGGCCCAACCACATTCACTTTTCACTGTTCGGCGACTACTTTGCCAGCCGCCTTGTGACGCAGATGTATTTCCCGGGTGACCCGCTGCTGGCCTATGACCCGATCTACCAGGGCGTGCCTGAAAACGCGCGCGAACTGCTGGTGTCCCGGTTCAGCCTGGACGTGACCGAGCCCGACGTCGCGCTGGGGTATGAATTCAACATCGTCTTGCGCGGCCCCCGGGGCTCGCGCTTTGAATAAGCAGAAGCCTGAGACACCATGAGCAAACTTCAGCAGACGCCGTCGCAAACCGTCGGCCCCTACTTTGCCTACGGCCTGACGCCAACCCAGTATGGCTACGACCTGCCAAGCCTGTTCAGTCCGGTGCTGGCGCAGCCCAATGCCCGCGGAGAGCACATCCGCATCACCGGGCAGGTGTTTGACGGCGCGGGCCAGACGGTAGGTGACGCGCTGATCGAGATCAGCCAGCTGGACAGCAGCGGACAGCCCGTAAGGACCGGGGCCGATGCCCGAGCCCTTGGGTTTACCGGCTTTGGCCGATGCGGCACCGGCATGCTGGCACAAAACCACTATGCATTTGAAACCCTGAAACCCGGCGCGGCGCAGCCCGGTGAAGCGCCTTTCATCAATGTGTGCCTGACGATGCGCGGCCTGCTGTCCCATACCTTCACCCGGATTTATTTTGACGACGAAGCGTCGGCCAACAGCAGCGACGCGCTGCTGGCCAGCTTGCCGCCGGATCGGCGAGCCACCCTGATTGCGCGGCGTGAAGCAAGCGGCGCAGGGCCGGTCTACCGGTTTGACATTCACATGCAGGACAGCGCGCATGGCAGGGAAACAGTGTTTTTCGACCTGTGATCCAGCGTCACAAAATTCTGGGGCTCGGCCCCTGCATGCTACTAAAAAAATAGCTGGACATGCCGATTCTTATTGGACCACACCCCTGTCTGGCTTGAAAAAGCGATAAGGGCAGCCCGACCGGCTGATGGGCGCTGGTGGCCGACACCCTGCTGGCTGTGGGCCGCATTGACACCGAAGGCGGGCAGGGCCCTGGTCTGCGGGGCTTCAGGCAGCTCAAGCGTGTCGGGACGGGTTTGCATCCGCTCGATCGCGGCACCCGGATGGGCCGCCAGCGCCACCAGATCGTCCTCATCCTCAAAGCCGAACTGCAGGCCCCGCAGGCTCTCTGCCCATAGCAGGCCGGGCAATCGCCCGGCCGAAGCGAGGGGGCACCACCCGCTGGCTGGTCGGTTCGGCCAGCCCCGGGGTCGGGAACGCTGGTGTTCAGCGCCAAGCTGGGCGAGCAGGTCTCGCGTCGGCGCAATGGATGGCGGGCCGTTTAGACGACCGAAATAAAAAATTGATGCGCTGTCAGCGCTTCAGTTACGAAAGCGCTTGCGCGTTAGCGCCAAAGCGATCCAGAACGCGGCCACGCCATACACCACCAGCACAGCCAGATGCCGCAAGCCCTGCACCGGCCACTGGCCGAGGAATAGTGGCCGGATCAGCTCGACGGCGGCGGTCAGTGGCAGCCAGTCCGAAATCACCCGCATCACACCCGGCAACTGGTCGCGCGGGAAAAACACGCCGCTCAGGAACATCGTCGGCGTGAGAAAGAGCGAGAAATAGTAGGTGAAAAAATCGTAGCCCTTGGCCAGGGCGTTGAAGATCAGCGCAATGCTGGCGAACACGATGCCGACCAGGCCGAGCAGCGGCAGGGCCAGCAGCAACATGGCGCTGTGGCTGATGCCCAACGCCAGCATGACCGCCAGAATCACGGTGCTGGTGAACATCGACTTGAACGCGGCCCAGAGCATTTCGGCAAACACCACGTCGTCGAGCCGTACCGGCGCATTCATGATCCCGTCCCAGGTGCGCTGCACATTCATGCGCGAAAAAGCCGAGTACAGCGCCTCGAACGAAGCGGCATTCATCGCGCTCATGCAAATCGAGCCGCTGGCCAGAAACAGGATGTAGGGCACGGCGATGCCGTTGAGCTGCACCTGTCCGACCAGCGCGCCCAGCCCGTAGCCAAAAGCGACCAGCGTGATCAACGGTTCGGCGATGTTGCCGACCAGGCTGGGCACCGCCAGCTTGCGCCATACCAGCAGGTTGCGCTGGAAGACGGGCAGCCAGCGCCAGCTGATCTGCGGTGGCCTGAACAAGGCCGGCGGGCTAGTTTGGATTTCGGTCATCATGCGGCCTCCCTGATCTGGCGTCCGGTGAGTTTGAGGAACAAGTCTTCCAGGTTGGCGGGGCGGTGCAGGGTGCGCAGCTCCGGGTAGTCGCTCAATGCGGTTAGCAGGCCTTTGGCGTCGCTGGTGTAGAAAAACAGCGTTTCGCCGCTCACCTCGACCCGTGCGGCCATGGCCTTGAGCGGCGAGTCCATCAGCGCCAGGGCGCCAGCGCCGTATACCTCAACCACGTCGGGCTCCAGGTTTTGCGCAATCAGGTCGCGCGGCGAGCCTTCGGTCATTTTCTTGCCGTGGTCCAGCACCAGAAGGCGGTTGCACAGGCGCTCGGCCTCGTCCATGAAATGCGTGGTCAGCAGAATGGATTTGCCCTGTTGCACCAGGCGCTGCAGCCGCTCCCACATCAGATGCCGGGCCTGCGGGTCCAGGCCGGTGGTCGGTTCGTCGAGCAGCAGCAGCTGCGGGTCATTGACCAGCGCACGCGCCAGGCTCAGGCGCCGCTTCATGCCGCCGGAGAGTTCGCTGAGCTTGGCGTCGGCCTTGTGGGTCAGGGCCGCAAACTCCAGCAGCTTGGGGATACGCGCCTTGATGACCGAATCCTTCAGGCCGAAATAGCGACCGAACACCAGCAGGTTTTCTGAACAGGAAAAATCCGGGTCCAGGCTGTCGAACTGGCTGACAATGCCCAGCCGCTCCTTGATGGCCAGCGCGTCTTGCGGCATGTTTAGGCTGGGCGCCTGCCCGGTGGCTGCGCCGTTGGGGAAATAGCTGATGCGCCCGGTGTCGGGGCTGGTCAGCCCCAGGCACATGCGGATGGTGGTGGTTTTGCCGGCGCCGTTGGGTCCGATCACGCCCAGGCATTCGCCCGGCGAAATGGAAAAGGACAACTGGTTGACGACGATGTTGTCACCGTAGCGCTTGCTCAGGTCAACGACTTCAAATAGGGGCTGGGTCATTCGGCTATTGTGCCTATCGGGCGCGGGGTTTTGTGTCAGGCGTCGTCGCCGTCGCCGTAGTCGTGGTCCGGGTGGTTGACGGCGATCGGCTCCCCGTCGCCCCGGCCGGCGATCTGGCTACGGGCCACGCCCAGCTCGCCGGTCAGCAACTGGCGGATGCGGCGCATGGCGCCTGCCCCGGCGTAAGGCCGGCATGGCGATGGTCGCTTTCGCGAACGACCCACTGAACGCCCCGTTGCGCCGGGCGGAGCAGGGCGCGTTCCTCGACGGCGTCGCCCACTTCCATGAGCACAAGGGAGCGGGCCGTGTCCGGCCGGCAGGGGCCGCGTGGGCTCGAGAAAGATCAGTTTCTTGTCGCTGGCGGGGTCGTTGACCTCGAAACCCTGCAGTTCTGTGCCAGCCAGCGTGATGCGGCGCCTGGCCAGGCTCAGGACCTGCAGGCGGCTCCCAGGGGTAAGCGGTGTCGTGCGCAAACGCCGTGAAGTACAGTAGTCGAGCGTAGCGCCGGAGCGAAGCCTCTCTGGCCGGCCCAGCGGCTCAGCGGCTCTGCGCCTTTCAAGCTTTTTCCTTGCTACTTACGATTTATCTATTTACCCTTCAGCACTTATGACCATCTTCGGAACGCCTTTGTCCCCCCACGCCACCAAAGTCATGCTGCTCGGCTCGGGCGAGCTGGGCAAGGAAGTGCTGATCGCGCTGCAGCGGCTGGGTGTGGAAACGATTGCCGTTGACCGTTACGACAACGCTCCGGGCCAGCAGGTGGCGCACCACGCGCGCACCATTACCATGAGTGATCCAGCGCAGCTCAAGGCACTCATCGAAAAAGAAAAGCCGGATCTGGTGGTGCCGGAAATCGAAGCGATTGCCACGTCCATGCTGGAGGAACTCGAGGCGGCCGGCACGGTGCGCGTGATTCCCACGGCCCGCGCCGCCCGCCTGACGATGGACCGCGAAGGCATTCGGCGGCTGGCGGCAGAAACATTAAAACTGCCAACCAGCCCGTATGTGTTCTGCGATTCGCATGACGAGTTGCAGGCTGCGATTGATTCAAAAATAGGTTACCCCTGCGTCGTCAAGCCGGTGATGAGTTCATCTGGCAAGGGCCAGAGCAAGATCGCCTTGCCACGGGACGTGAAAGCCGCGTGGGACTGCGCGATGGCCGGTGGTCGCGTCAGCCATGGCCGGGTGATCGTCGAAGGGTTTATTGATTTTGACTACGAGATCACGCTGCTGACGGTGCGGGCTATGGGTGCTGACGGGCTAATTGAAACGCATTTCTGCGAGCCGATTGGCCATGTCCAAGTTAATGGTGACTATGTGGAAAGCTGGCAGCCGCACCCGATGCCTCCGGCCGCGCTGCAAAAAAGCCGGGAAATCGCCAGGGCCGTGACCGACAACCTCGGTGGCCAGGGCCTGTTTGGCGTCGAGTTGTTCGTGAAAGGTGACGAGGTCTGGTTTAGCGAAGTCAGTCCACGCCCGCACGACACCGGCATGGTGACGCTGTGCACCCAGTGGCAAAACGAGTTTGAGCTGCATGCGCGGGCAATTTTGGGCTTGTCTGTCAATACCGCGCTGAAAAGCCCGGGCGCCAGCGCCGTAATTTATGGCGGCGTGGATGCGGTAGGCATCGTGTTCGACGGCGTGGCCGATGCGCTGCGGGTGCCTAACACCGACATCCGCCTGTTCGGCAAGCCCGAGAGTTTCGTCAAGCGCCGCATGGGCGTTGCGCTGGCCTTCGATGGCGATGTGGAGGTGGCGCGTGTCAATGCCAAACTGGCGGCGTCGAAAGTCAGGCCCAGGGCAGCTTGATGGCCGGTATTGAGCTAGTGGACTAGCCCATGCAGCTTTCCGCGCTGATCTCCTGGGCCGACGATTCGACGCTGCATGTCCTGGTAGCGGCAGCGGTCAGCCTGCTGCTGGCCCTGCTGGTGCATCGCGTGAGCTCGACCGTTGTGCTGCGCCTGACGCGTTTCATGCCGGTGGCGGACATGGCGGCGCGGCAATGCAGGGGGCCCGCCCAGCTGTTCCTGCCGCTGATTGCACTGCAAGGCGTTTGGCAAGCCGCGCCCGATACCTTTCCGCTGATAGCCGGTGTGCGCCATGTCAACGTCCTGCTGCTGCTGACCGCCCTGACCTGGCTCGGCCTGCGCGCCGCTCGTGGGGTAGCACAGGGTGTCATCAGCCTGCACCCGGTCAATGTCGAGGACAACCTGCAGGCGCGCCGCATTCATACCCAAACCCGCATGCTGGCCCGGACCGCCATGTTCATCATGATGCTGGCCGGACTGGCCCTGATGCTGATGACTTTTCCGGGAGCGCGCCAGATCGGCGCCAGCTTGCTGGCTTCGGCCGGCGTGGTGGGGCTGGTGGCCGGTATTGCCGCGCGGCCGATCTTCAGCAATTTGATCGCCGGGCTGCAGATCGCGCTGGCGCAGCCGTTTCGTATCGACGATGTGCTGATCATTCAGAACGAATGGGGCCGGGTGGAGGAAATCACTGGCACTTACGTGGTGCTGAAAATCTGGGATGAACGCCGACTGATCATTCCGCTTCAATGGTTTATTGAAAACCCGTTTCAGAACTGGACCCGCAAAAGCGCCCAGATCACCGGCACCGTTTTTTTGTGGGTGGATTACGGCATGCCGCTGGAGCCGCTGCGCGAAGCCGCCCAGCGCGCCTGTGAGGCTGCGCCCGAATGGGACAAGCGGCTGTGTTTGCTGCAGGTGGTCGAGGCGGGTGAGCGCAGCATGCAGCTGCGCTTGCTCGTGACCTCCAGCAATTCCAGTTTGAACTGGGACCTGCGCTGCAAGGTACGCGAGGCGCTGGTCGATTGCATGCAGCGCGACTGGCCGCAGCATCTGCCGTTGATGCGGGCGGAGCTGGCTGAGCGGTCTGCTGTGGTTCGGCCGGATGGTCCGCCGCTTCCTTGAGTTTTTTCCCTTTTTTCCCTTTGTGGCTTCTCGGGCGCTGGGTGAGCGCATCGGAGTTGGGTTGGCCGGGCGACCCCCGGCCCGCCCCGC
>NZ_JABBPF010000165.1 GCF_012927415.1 Polaromonas sp.
CAGATGCGCGCCGGAATCACCGGCGACCGCCGTGACATTGACGCGGGCATGCGCGAGCAGGCCCAGCTGGCCGCCGACGCGATGATTGACGAGAACGAAGAACCGCCACCGGCGATTGCCATTTTTGACCCTGAATTTCATGAAGGCGTGGTTGGTATCGTGGCCTCGCGCATCAAGGACAAGCTGCACCGCCCCACCTTTGTCTTTGCCGCCAGCCAGGCGCCAGGCAAGACCCACGAGCTCAAGGGCTCGGGCCGCTCGATTCCGGGATTTCACCTGCGCGACGCGCTCGACCTGGTTGCCAAACGCTGTCCGGGCGTGCTGCTGCGCTTTGGCGGGCATGCCATGGCTGCCGGCTGCACCATTGCCGAAGAACATTTTGAGGTGTTCGAGCAGGCGCTGCAGCAAGTCGCGCATGAGTGGCTGGACGCAGCCACTTTGATGCGCCGGCTGGAAACCGATGGCCCGCTGGCGCCCGAATACCGGCGCGCCGACCTGGTCGCCACGCTGCATAGCGAAGTCTGGGGCCAGGGTTTTGCCGCGCCCACCTTCAGTGAAGTCGTCGAGGTGGTGTCACAGCGGCTGGTCGGCGAAAAGCATCTGGCCCTGAAACTCAAGCACCAGGGACAGCCGGTGGACGGCATCTGGTTTGGTCATACCGAGGCTTTGCCGGCGCGTGTCAAGCTGGCGTTCCGGCTCGAAGCCGATGAGTGGCAAGGAGTCAAGCGGGTGCGCTTTCTGGTCGAAGCGGCTGAACTTTAACCGCCTGCGCTGTAGGGCATTTGTCCGACATTGCCTGAATCGGGCTGCCTACAGAAAATTGCCAACAGGGCGGCAACACTCAAGTAGGTAAGGTGCCCGTGTCGGTGTGCCAACAAACTCAGGCAGAAAACCATGAATTCCATCATTTACATCGTAGGACTAGTCGTTATCATCGGCGTCATTCTGTCGTACTTCGGTTTTCGCTAAAAACAGGATTTATGACGTTTTGAGGTCCATGTCCAGCAATTACGGTCATAGATTGCTATCTTAATGATAGTTTATTGGCCGTTTTCAAAGTAAACCCGGTCGCTTCAGCACGCTGCATTGGGGCGCTTGGGTGTACTGAATTTCCCCAGGCAGTACGCTTGAAAAGCATAAAGCCTAAAATCAGGTAGTGTCATTTCAAACCATTCTCAATGCTGATCTCCATTGCCACTCCGTAGTTTCCGATGGCACGCTGACACCTGAAGCGCTCGCGAGACGCGCCAAGGCCAATGGCGTGGAGTTGTGGGCACTGACCGACCATGACGAGATTGGCGGTCAGCACCGCGCCGCAGCAGCAGCGCAGGCGCAAGGTTTAGCCTACCTGACCGGAACCGAAATTTCCGTCACTTTTGCCGCTGAAACGGTACACATTGTCGGCCTGGGCTTCGACGCCGATGATGCCGCACTGCGGCAGGGTCTGCACAAAACACGGGGCGGGCGTGAGCAGCGCGCCAGGGAGATGGCTGATTCGCTCGCCAAGGCCGGAATACCAGGAACTTTCGAAGGCGCGCTGAAGTTTGTCAGCAACCCCGAGCTGATTTCCCGCACCCATTTCGCCCGTTTTCTGGTCGAATCCGGTGTCTGCCGCGAAACCTCCGAGGTCTTTCGCAAATACCTCACCGAAGGCAAACCTGGCTATGTCGCACACCGATGGGCCAACCTGAAAGATGCCGTGAGCTGGATCACGGGGGCGCACGGCATTGCGGTTATCGCACACCCAGGCCGCTACAAATTCACCGCAAACGAGGAATACGCGTTGTTCACCGAATTCAAGGCCCATGGCGGCCGCGGGGTGGAAGTGATCACCGGCAGTCACACCCGTCAGGAGTTCGTGAAATATGCCGAAACAGCCAGGGAATTTGGCTTGGCAGCTTCGCGCGGGAGTGATTTTCATAGCCCTGACGAGAGTCACACCGATCTCGGCACCTTGCCATATTTACCGGGCGACATTACCCCGGTTTGGGAATTGCTGGCCGATCGCATTCGCAAATGAGGGCTTACGCCAGCACCCCGCAGCACGCATTGGGGGGTATTGCGCTTCTGGTAGCAGCCGTGGCCTGCTTCGCGGTGCTAGACACCACCACCAAATTCATATCGCTGAGCGTTCCAGTGCTCATGGCGCTGTGGTTTCGTTATGCCTTTCAGGCAATAGCCACCACCGTCGCCATGCTGCCCAAGCGCGGATGGTCCTTATTTCGAACCGCCCATCCAAGGTTTCAGTGTCTTCGCGGCGTACTCTTGCTCACCAGCAGCATGTTGGCATTTTTCAGCCTGAAATACATGCCGGTCGGCGAATTCACCGCCATCGTCATGATCACGCCACTGGTGATCACGCTGATGGCCTCAATCAAGCTGGGCGAGCGGGTTTCCATGCTGCGCTGGGCGCTGGTAGTCGGCGGCTTCCTGGGCACCCTGACCATTATTCGCCCGGGCGGCGACACTTTTGACTGGACCATGCTGCTGCCAATCGGGCTGGTCATTTCAAATGCATGGTTTCAGATCCTGACCAGCCAGATGGCCCGGACCGAAGACCCGGTCACCATGCATTTTTATACCGGCTGGGTGGGTACGCTGCTGGCTTCGCTGGCCCTGCCCTTTGCCTGGAACTGGCTGGATTCCTGGACGCTCTGGGTCAGCCTGGGCCTGATGGGCCTGATGGGCACCATCGGCCATTTCATGATGATTCTGGCTTACGCCCGCACGCCTGTTTCCACGCTCACCCCTTTTCTCTATGCCCAGATTGGCTTTGCCATGCTGGGCGGCTGGCTGGCGTTTTCACATGTTCCCGACCAGGCATCGATGATCGGGATGGGAATGATTGCGGTGTGCGGCGCGGCCGGTGCCTGGCTCGCCGTGCGCGAAAGCAGAGTCATCATCCAGCCGACCGAATCCTGAAAGATTTGCCATGGCCCATTTTTTTGAAATCCACCCGCTCAATCCGCCTGCACGCCTGCTCAACCAGGCGGTTGAGCTGATCAAGCGCGGCGGCGTTGCGGCGGTGCCGACAGACTCCAGCTATGCGCTGGTCTGTCGGTTGGATGACAAGGCCGCCGCCGACAGCCTGCGCCGCATCCGAGGGGTGGACGACAAGCATCACCTCACCCTGCTGTGCCGTGACTTGAGCGAACTGGCCAACTACGCCCGGGTCGACAACAAGCAGTTCCGCTTGCTCAAGGCCGCCACGCCCGGCCCATACACCTTCATTCTGGAAGCCAGCAAGGAAGTGCCGCGCCGCGTCAGTCATCCATCGCGCAAGACCATCGGGCTTCGCGTGCCCGAGCACAAGGCTTTGCAGGCCCTGCTGGAGCTGCTCGACACACCCCTGCTGGCCACTACCCTCATTCCGCGCGGAGAAATTGAGCCGATCAGCGATCCGCAGGACATCAGCAGCCAGCTGGAGCATGAACTGGCCGCCATCATTGACGCAGGTGCCTGCCACAAGGAGCCGACCACCGTGATTGATCTGACGCCCATGGCCGACGGCAATGACCCGCTGGTCATCCGCCAGGGGCGTGGTGACCTGGCTGCGCTGGGGCTTTGAGGCGCTCGCAAGCGCGTCTGAGACAATCCAGCCATGGATACTGCCAACCTGATTCAAACCATCGCCATTTATGCCCTGCCCGTGTTGTTCGCCATCACGGTGCATGAAGCCGCCCACGGCTATGCAGCCCGTCATTTTGGCGACAACACCGCCTACATGATGGGTCGTGTCACGCTCAACCCGCTCAAACACATTGACCCGATCGGCACCATCGCGATGCCGCTGCTGCTGTATTTCGCCACCTCGGGTGCTTTTTTGTTTGGTTACGCCAAGCCGGTTCCGGTCAATTTTGGCGCCCTGCGCAACCCCAAGCGCGACATGATCTGGGTCGCGCTGGCCGGGCCGGCATCGAATTTTGCCCAGGCCATTTTCTGGGCGCTGATGCTGGTGTTGCTGACTGGACTGGGCGTTCCGGAGCCCTTCTTCATCAAGATGGCACAAGCCGGCATTCTGGTAAATCTGGTGATGTGGGCGTTCAATCTTTTTCCCTTGCCACCGCTCGACGGCGGCCGCATCCTGGTCGGATTGCTGCCCTGGAAGCAGGCCCAGTGGGTTGCCCGTATTGAACCCTGGGGCTTTTTCATCGTGATGGGGCTGGTCATCGCCGGTGTGGTCGGGACCTTGTGGCTGCGCCCTCTCATGACACTGGGCTACGCGCTGATCAATCTCCTGATATCGCCTCTGCTGTCCCTGCTCGGCTAACTGCTTAAGCCATCCCTTCACTTGACATTCTTCGCATGAACCCCGCCTTTACCCCCTCCCCGCAACGCTATCTGACGGGCATCACCACCACCGGTGCGCCGCACCTGGGCAACTTCGTCGGCTCGATCCGTCCCTCGGTAGTCGCAAGCCGCCTGCCTGGCGTGCAAAGCTTTTATTTCCTGGCCGACTACCATGCATTGATTAAGTGTGATGAACCGGCGCGCATCCAGCGCTCCACGCTTGAGATCGCGGCGAGCTGGCTGGCGGCCGGGCTGGACCCTGAGCGTGTGGCGTTTTACCGCCAGTCGGACATTCCGGAAATTGCGGAGCTCACCTGGCTGCTGACCTGCGTGACCGGCAAAGGCATGCTCAACCGCGCCCATGCCTACAAAGCCTCAGTCGACAAAAACGCAGCCGCAGGCAATGACCCCGACGCCGACGTCAGCGCGGGACTGTTTATGTACCCGGTGCTGATGGGCGCCGACATCCTGATGTTCAAGAGCCACAAGGTGCCGGTTGGGCGCGACCAGATTCAGCACATTGAGATGGCGCGCGACATGGCCCAACGCTTCAACCACCTTTACGGTGAGCATCTTGTGATGCCTGAAGCCGTGGTGGAAGAATCGGTGGCCCTGCTGCCTGGCCTGGACGGTCGCAAGATGAGCAAAAGTTACAACAACACCATTCCCCTGTTCGCGCCTCGCGACCAGCTATCTAGGCTAATCGCAGGCATCGTCACCGATTCTCGAACCCCTCGAGAGCCCAAAGAGGTCGAGGGCTCAGCGCTGTTTCAGATTTACCAGGCCTTTGCCAGCGAGCCAGAGACCACCGCGCTGCGCAAGGCATATGCCGACGGAATCGGCTGGGGCGATGCCAAACAACTGCTGTTTGAACGCATTGACCGGGAGGTCGCACCCATGCGCCAACGCTACCATGAACTTATCGGCAAGCCCGGCAGCATTGAAACCCTGTTGCGTGCCGGCGCCGAAAAAGCACGGGCAGTGGCCACTCCCTTCATGAATGAATTGCGGCAAGCCGTAGGGCTGCGCAATCTGGCCTCACAGACGTCAGCGCCCGCAAAAGGTAAATCACTGAAAAGCGACGTCCCTGCTTTCAAGCAATACCGTGAAAAAGACGGCCAGTACTATTTCAAGCTGATCGATACTGACGCTCGCCCGTTACTGCAAAGCAGTGGGTTCGACTCGCCCCGGGAAGCGGCCCTCGTCATTTCAACGCTGCAAAAAGACGGCCTCACTGCTCTAGCTGACCAAAACGGCAAGGTGAAAATCTTTGAGGGAGTTTCAACGGAGGCACTGGATGCCGCCCTGAAGGCTTTTAGGGTCAACTGAGGAGAAGTCCAGGACGTATTCATGCGAAAAAAAACGGCCTGTACAACATCGGCCGTTTTACTTTGAATTTGAAAAGTCCGCTTACATTTTATCGACGGCGTCTTTCACGACTTCCTTGGCATTGCCAACTTTCTTCTGCGTCTTGCCTTCAGCTTCCTTCAGCAACCCTTTGGCCTGTTGTTCCTTGTTGCCAACAAGTTCGCCTGTTTTGGACTGAATCTTGCCCGCGGCTTCCTTCACTGTTCCCTTAACTTGATCCTTGTTCATAAATAATCCTTTGTTGAGTCACTAAAAATACAAGCAAAGGATAAGCGCGGCTGCAAAGCAGCAGCAGCAGAGCAAGGCGCAAATCGTTGTGGGTTCTTTCCTACGAAATAGCCTTTCCCTGCCGACGGCGCAGCAGTCAAGCATAATCCCGAGTCGCCGCTGCGTGCATTCAGGTGAGATCCGCAAGCCAGCGCAATCTTTCAGCACGCCGTGTTAATCATTGCTTCTGGTTCCAGGACAAAACCCTCCCACGCATGACGGATCACTACAACAGCCTTGGACTCAACAGCGCCGCAACGCTGGCTGATGTCAAAAAGGCGTTTCGGCAGAATGCGTCCTTCTGGCATCCCGACAAGAACGCCACTGAGCAGGCGCCAGCGCGCTTTCGGGCCGTGCAGGAGGCTTACGAAGTGTTGTCAGATGCCGACAAGCGCAAGGCCTATGACGACAACCGCCGCCGCAATCTGCTCGACAGTCCGGTCGATACGGCTCGGGAGATCTGGAAAAATTACTTCAACCCACTGCTTTGATGGCTGCGCGACCAAAAAGCCCTCTTGACAAAAAAACCCTCGCTGTATGAGCATTTCCCCGTTTTTTCTCAATTTGCGTTCAGCCTACAGGTCTGAAATGGATGACCTGACGTTTGACTCCGACGGGCGCGATGTGCTGCGCCAGCGCTTGGCCGAAAAACGCCAGGAAATCAGCTTTCTGGTCCAGATGATGGAACTCAGTCCCGAAATGGTGGCGGTGATTTTTCACCAGGGTTTTACCTTTGGGCAACCGGCAGTTATGGATCGCCTCCTCAGCCGTGAACCCGATGAATTTCCAGAGTGGCGCAGCGTGTCCGACGGTATGGAACTGGCGCCTTGGGCGCAGGAGTTGGCGCAGGTCGTGCTGCAATCGGCCGGCGGCGAGCGGTTTTTAACGGTAGCGGCGGGTCTGCATTACATGGCTGGCAAGCCCGATTCGCTTGCCGAGCAGCACGGGAACGAAGCATCTGATGACGAAGATAACGGCGAAAACGACAGCGATGAACAAGATGAATTTGATGCTGATGAAGACGGCGGTGAACCCGGTGATGCCCGTGCCCGCAAGGAAGCGGCTGCCGACTGGCTGGTCGGACAGGGCTTTGACCGAAAAGATTGACAAAAGATAGATAAAGTAAATAAGACGTGAAGTTTCTATGAACCATCTTGCACTGATTGAAAAAACCCAGACCCTGATTGCGGCCGGTGATATCGTGGGCGCCGAGTTCGCCCTGGTCGAACTGGCGGATACTGAAGGTGACGCTGCGCTAATGGTCGTGCTGGAATTGTTGCCACCAAAGGACATCCTGGCAGTCATCCGCGAATATGACAACTCGAAGGAATCAATCGTCAATCTGCTGATCACGCCAGAGCAGTTCGCCCGCGCAGTAGTAATTGAAAAGCAGTACAAGGATTTGACCCGCACCCATTTGCGGGGGATGTTGAATGCCATCATTTTCAGGGAAGATGCAAATCCGCTTGAATTCCTCAATGCAATAGGTGATCTGGAGGGCGGCAGCGAGGCGCTGGCCGACTATTTCACTGAAAAATGGGCTCGTATCGAATCTTTTGCGAGCACCGGCACCTTTGATGCACTAAAGGACACGGGCGAGCTTTTGTCTAAAGCAGCCCTGCTCGCTTCGGCCTACGAGAAGCCGCGTGTCGAACAGGATGAAATTGCCGACCGCGACTGGATGGAACTCGCATGGATACTGCGCTATCAATGCCCGGACCTTTTCATCGAAATGCTGACGGTACTGCGCGCCAAGGCACGCGCTCACGATGCTGGCGTGGATGAGGAAGAAGACGATACCGAAGAGGATGATGGCAAGGTGGAGACCGGCGATACCGATCGGGGCAAGGCTACGCCTGCCGCGCGCGAATCGGACGAAGAATCAGCGATCTGAAAACCGCCGACCTGGGACCGCCAGAAACTTTCATCATGCCAATCCCACCCTCAGTTCAGCCTTCGGCAGTTTCACTTTACGATGCGCGGCCATTTTTTGAAAAGACGCTTCAGTTCGGCATCCAAAATGGCATTATCGACAGCCAGAAACTGGACGCCATTTGCACGGAAGCGCCCAAAGGCATGGTGCAGATTGCGCGCTACTTTGGCAACGAGTTTTTGCGCCCCGACCTGGAAAAAGCGAGGGACCGCATCGTAAATCTGGTCAGCCTTTACCTTGAGAGCATCAGCGACGGTGATTTGCGGCAAGCCGCTGAGTCGCTGCGTGACCATTCCTTTTTATCGCGCTCCAAAGGAGGCTCGGATATGCTCAAAGCCTTGCTGGCATTGCCCGAGAGCACCAGTTTTGACATGTATGCCAGCGCAGACAACGGGGCGGAGAACGGCCCGCCGAAAGGACTTGCCGAATGGTCGCTCCGAAGCTTTTCAGCTTACCAGCTTGAACTCGCCAGACGGACACCCCTGCAGCAGGAAAGAGAAGCCGCAGTCTGGCTGGCTAAACAGCTGGGCATGGACGTTGATGAACTTGAAGAGGCGCATACCCATGCCGAAGCGGTGATTCGTACCAGTCTGCTGGTGACATCTAACCAAGGCGCGGCAATGCCCGATTGGGTTGGGTTTGAAAAAATAGTCGCCGCTCTGCGTAAAAAATACGGGCCCACCAAACCCGGCACGGCGGCGCGGACAGGAAAAGCGGCCCCCGTCAAGTCCCTGAACTTGCCTATCGCCATGCCCGGCAACCTGCCTGACGGCTTCAAAGCCGTAGTGCAGGCGGCTCTGGAATCTCTTGTGGCTGATTTACCCGTGATTCTGGACAGTTCACTGCCCGCCAAAGCGCTTTTTTTCATGGCCAGCGATGATCACAACCCACCATTGCTGGGCCGCTATTTCTGGCTGGAGGATATGGCGAGCGAACTGGACCAGCATGAGCGCGCCATCTCCAGCGCCTGGGACAAGGCGACTGGCGGAAACTGCGACGACGGCTCCCTCCTCACCCTGCTAGTTTGCGTGGCCGCCGGTGCAAAGCCCAAAACGCTTTTGAGCGAAAAGGCCGCCACAGCCCTGGTTCGCAAGATTCAGAAAGCCGGTTCCGGACAGATTTTTAATCCAGACACCGCCCATCAGTTCCTTTTGAATAACGCCCCGGCGCAGTTTCAGCACGACTATGTCCAGCTGTGGACCGACTTCGTTGAAGATGCGCTGCCAATCCTGCAAAGCGATTCGGCTTATGCGCTGCAAGATGCCTTGGCCTTGCTGCGGCGTGAATGCCACGTGAAACCATGAAGGTTTTTGTGGCGGAAAATGAACCCGTTATCCGGCTGCTTTGAATCCGCTTGGGCGGCCAGGCAAAGGCTTCCTCTTCATCAAGGGCAACTTTCCAAAGGTTTGCGCCCATGCGCGGCACACCGAGTTCAATATCGATCGCTTTATGCACAAGCTGAAACTCAGTGAATCGGTAGACTGCACCATGCGCTCGACTGCCTGTGACAGGGGTGCAGCACTGTTTGCCGTGGACCGGAATGGGCGTCCGCGTTGACGGATATGTTAGGTCTCACCGAGAGATCAACTGACGTAAAAGTTATTGCCATCAACCAGAGCGAACATGACAGGAGCCTTTGCACAGAACTAAACGCCCGCGCCTTTTGGTTGAAGAATCGAAACTACTTTTAGCCGATTAGCGAATTTTTGTTTTCCGCCTTGGACATCAGCACCTGCAAGGGAAGCCCTTGTCGCATTGACAAAAATCTTACCGAATCAACCCTAGCAAATTCCGACGCCAGTCCCTGCCATGGACTTGATCGCGCGTTGCGTCCTGGGAACCGTTGCCTCATGGAATTTGGTCCGAACGACGTTTTTCATATCGCTGATGCTCGTTGGATATTACGGTTCAGCAATAAAAAAATTCGTCGCTTCAAAATTTTTTGCGCTTGTGCTGAAAGCACGTGAAGTGCCGCAATATCGGCACATGAAGCTCGGCGCATTGCCTACTGCCTTGGCAAAAACTTGAGGTGTGAGGATAATCAAAACGCGGGCATGCAATTGATTGCAAAGTGTCCAGCCCTCGCCAATGATCTCGTTGGGCACAATGTTGGGCACATTTATCCAAAAAGAAGAAAGGACTTAGCATCTTGCGACGCTAAGTCCTTGTTTCATTTGGTGCGGCTGGCAGGAATTGAACCCACGACCCCTTGGTTCGTAGCAATTTTTTCGATTGTCCAGCAATATCCAGCAAAATACATTTATCTAATTAAATCAACAACTTACGAAGTTACATCGTTCAGTAAAATCCAGCATAATCCAGTAAATGCTGATGTTTTTTCGGACACCGTTCGGACACGGAGGCATTTCACCCGACCACTTGGAACTGACGATGGGTAACCTGACTGTCAAGCAAATCGAAAACTCGCGGCCGAAAGATAAGCCATACAAACTGACCGACGGCGACGGCTTACAACTGCGTGTTGCGACAGATGGCGCAAAGAGTTGGCTGGTCAGATACATGCTCGACGGCAAAGAGCGCCAATACCGATTGCCAGAACTTTACGGCGAGGGTGACGGCCGACTCGGACTCAAGGAGGCGCGCGAAGAAGCGACTCTCATCCGATCACTTGCACGTAAGGGAATCGACATTCAGGTCAAAGTCGATGACGAACGAAAAGCGGAACTGGATCGCGTCACTCAAGCCAAAGCAAATGAGAAAACGCTCCAGAACCTTTTTGACGAATGGGTCAAAACTGTTGATCGCAAAGACGGCGGCAAAGAGCTTCAGCGGTCTTTCAAACGAGACGTTTTCCCAACTGTTGGTGACTACCAACTCGGCAAGGTACATCCCGAACATATCGAAAAAATATTACGTGGTGTCGTAAAACGCGGCTCACATCGCAGCGCAGTCGCGCTCTTTGCTGACATAAAGCAGATGTTCCGTTGGGCCGCTCGAAAGCGAGCATGGAAAACTCTTTTCGAGAACCCGACTGAAGAAATTGATCTTCGTAAAGACAAAATACTTCCGCGCGAGTACGAAGGCGGTGAGCGAACCAGAGCTTTGAGTGAGGATGAAATCCGTGAGCTAGCTCGGAAATTGCCAGACGCTGGATTGATGCCGAAGACTCAGATTGCGATGTGGCTAATGCTCTCGTGCTGCTGCCGGATTAGCGAGGTAATCCAGACTCGATGGGAGCATGTGGACTTCGACAAAAGGGAGTGGGTGATTCCAAAAGAACATTCAAAAAATGGCAAAGCTCACACCGTTTACCTGTCTGATTTTGCGCTCAGTCAGTTCAATGCCCTGAAGAAGCTAGCCGACAGTAAAGTCTGGTGCTTTCCGGATACCACCGGAAAGACGTTCGTGTGTACGAAATCTACTACCAAACAAATTCGCGACAGACAAATGGCTGGTCAGGGTCGCAAACCTATGACAAATAGGGCCAAGAATGCCGATGCTCTATTGCTGACTGGAGGTGATTGGGTGCCACACGATCTACGCCGGACTGGCGCAACGTTGATGCAGTCGATAAAAGTGGCACCAGCAATTATTGAGCGCGTTCTCAATCATGTGGAACCAAGCAAACTGATACGAACCTATCAGACATATGACTATGCTGAAGAGAAACGAGAAGCATGGAATCGCCTCGGCAATAAACTCACTGATCTGTTGCCACAGTTGGCGTAACCCTAAATAATTCTTTCTGTTCAAGCCCTAGTGGGGAATCGTCCCCAAGTAGCCCCACCGGGCGCAGTACGGTACATCAGCTTTAGACGACAAATCAGAATTACACGAGTTCAAACTTGTTATCTTCCCCAAATCCGACCAAGCGAACATTGCAGAGGGCTGCCGCCTCCATTCAGTGGTTAAAGTTTGGGGTATTCGTTCTCCCGACGGCCTTAGCGATTGCCATTTGCTCTATGCCATTTGTAGTTAGCCAGTTCATAGAAGGCCCCATCCCCGTAACTCTAAAAGCGCTGCTGAGCGCACCGTGATGCCTAACAGGTTGCTCGTTGCGGACACGCAGCAGCAGGTTGCCGCTGCGAGGCACATGCTGCGTGCCGGACAGCGCCAACGTTAGGCGTCTCACTCCATCACTTTCACTATGCCACCACCTTTAGCCCGACGCCCGCGAGGACGAAGCCCAAGCACCTACACAAGTGGGCAAACTTTCGGTCATTGGACCCTCGACAGTCCACTTGGCGACGGAGGGAATGGAGTTGTATGGCGCGTGACCAGGGATGGATGGTCCGACCATGCCATCAAGCTACTGCGCTCAATTGACTCACTTTCGTACGCTCGATTCCAAGCAGAGACGGCCGCTTTGGCAGCGCTAGACGCCGTGCCAGGTGTTATTCCCATGATCGACAGCCACATACCGGCGAGTCCAAAGGGCATCACTCCATGGTTTGTGATGCCAATTGCTGAGACCTTTGAGCACTACGAGGCCAGCCGCACACCTCAACAAATTGTTGGCGACTTCATAGAACTCGCAGAAACGCTCACCATACTTCACAGCAAGCATATTGCTCACCGGGATATCAAACC
>NZ_JABBPF010000048.1 GCF_012927415.1 Polaromonas sp.
CCAAAAAAAAACGCACCGCGACCCGCTGGATTGACGACTGGTTCATGGCGCACCTTCCTTTTTTCATATGGCGTTGGTTGTCTACTTTGGCCAAAGCACCCATAGCCGCAGCGGCTGGTTGACGCGCGAAGCCATTTGACCGGCTTCCATTCCGGTACCGGCGAAATAGTCGGCGCGCACGCCGCCGACGATGGCGCTGCCAGTATCTTGCGCAAGCACTAGCTTTTGCAGATTGGCTGCGCCGCCGCGTGAGGCCAGCCAGACCGGCGTGCCGTAGGGGATGCTGCCGGGATCAACCGCAATTGATCGGCCCGGCGTGAGCGCCACGCCTTGCGCACCCCTGGGACCAAAGCGAGCGTCAAAATCACTGAGCGCTTCTTCACGGAAAAAGATGTAGCGGGGATTGCTCCAGAGCAGCTGCTGCAGGCGTTGCGGATTTTGCAGCGCCCAGGCCTTGGTGGCGTCTGGCCAGGGGTTGATTTTACTGACACCCTGCTCCAGCAGCCACTGGTTCACGCTGCGGTAAGGCTGGTCGTTTGAGCCCGCAAATGCCAGGCGCACGGTGCGCTGCAAACCGTCGGGTTCGCTAATATTCAGCCGGCCCGAACCCTGTATGTGCAACACCAGCGCGTCAATCGGGTCCGCCACCCAGGCGATTTCCCGTCCTGCGAGCGCCGCGCGCGCCTCGGCCGAAGTGTCAATTTCCTGCCGCGAGAACCAGGGCTTGCGGCTGCCCAGCAATGCCGGTGCCCGGTACAACGGGACTCCATAACCGGCGCCCGGCTGGCGGCTCGCCTTGAGCACCGGTTCGTAGTAGCTGGTGAGCAAACCCTCCGCTGCGCCTTGCAGTGTCTCGACACGATAAGGTTGCAGCCGGTCAAGCATCCAGGCGCGCTGTTCTTCGCCGCTTGCGATGCTCAGGCGCCGCACTTCGTTGCACAGCGGCGCAAACACCGGACCTGGCCGCTCGCAGCTCTTTATCCAGGCATTCCAGGCCTCGAACAGCGCGTCGTCCTCAAACCCCGGCAACTCGGCCCAGCGCACCGCGACCCAGCGGCTCCTCGCCTGCAACCGGGCTGCTGGCAGCGGCCCGGCGTCGCCGGCACGGCGGCCCGGCAACGCAGCCTCCGTACCTGCAGGCGGTAATGAAGGCGACGAGGTCAATGATGGCGGCAAGGGCGGGCTGGCACAGGAAACAAGCAGCGCAGTCATGGCGATAATCGGAGCGGTGCGAAAGAACGGCCTGAACCCCATCGCCACCTTGCCTGCAATCAAAGGAAATGTCATGACCCTGCTTTTACTCGAAGCACTAGGCGCGTTGCTGCTGCTGGTATTCATTGTGTGGTGGACGATGTTTTCAGGTCGTAAGAAGGGCGAGATTAAGGGCGGTCCTGCTGCAGAAGAAAAACAGCACGGGGAATGAGTGCTGGCACTACAAATTTCGCAGCAGATTGGCAAGTTCCACCGCCGACCTGACGCCCATTTTGTCAAAAACCCGGGCCCGGTGCACTTCCACCGTGCGCACGCTGATATCTAGCTGGTCGGCGACCAGCTTGTTGGGCAAGCCTTCCACCACCAGTCGCATCACATCGCGCTCGCGTTCGGTCAGGCCATCGAGCTGCATCCTCAAGCTGCTGGTTTTGCTGCGCTCGGCCAGCGCGGCAGCCGATTTTCCGATGGCCTGCTCGATCCGGTCTACCAGGGCATTGTCCGAAAAAGGCTTTTCGAAAAAGTCAAACGCGCCGCGCTTGACCGCGTCCACGGCGGTAGGTACGTCGGCGTGGCCGGTCAGGAAAATGACTGGCAAGGTCGGCAGCAGGCCGTAAGCAATCAGTTTTTCAAACATGGCCAGGCCACTCAAGCCGGCCATTCGAACGTCGAGCAGCACGCAGGAAGGTGATTGCACCTCATACCCGCCGCAAACCCGCAGGTCAAACGCCTCGGCACCGGTAAAGGTTTCGCTGGGCAGGCGGCGCGAACGCAGCAGCCAGGCCAGCGCATCGCGCACGCCACTGTCGTCGTCAACGATGTAAACGGTGGCATTTTTAATCGGTTCCATGGCAACTCTTCTCGCGGACGTCTTGCGCGGTGGTGCCAGCCTTGCGCACCCAGGCTACCGGCAAGGTAAAAGTGAAAATCGTACCCTGAGGCGGCGCGGCTTCATAACCCAGGAATCCGCCATGCTGTTCAATCACGGTGCGGCAAAGGCTCAGACCCAGGCCCATGCCCTCCTCCTTGGTGGTAAAAAAGGGCGTAAAAAGCTGTTTGGCAGCTTCAGTGGAAATTCCCTCACCGCGATCAATCACCGCAAACTCGACCCATCGGCTTTGCATATTTGACGCTGCCAGACGGATTCGCAATGTCAGCACCCGGTCACATCTGTCCGATGGCGGCCCGACGACTGGTGTTTCTTCGGCCCCTTGCATGGCCTGCATGCCGTTGCGCGAGAGGTTGAGCAGCACCTGCTCGACCATGGTGCGGTCACACAGCACGGGCGGGCAGTCCTGAGCTAACTCGATCACCACCCGCACTTCCAGTTTGCGGGACTGCAGAATCACCAGCGGCATGATGGCATCGAGCAGGGACTGCGGCGCCACCGCCTCGCGCACCCGCTCGCGCCGCCGCACAAAATCGTGCACGCTTTTGATGACCTTTCCGGCGCGTTCGGCCTGCTCGGCAATGCGGCGCATGGCTAGCTGCAGATCATCAAACAGCGGCGGCGCTACCGGGCCATCGGCCGGCTGGCACACCGCGGTCTGGGCGGCGCTCGTCCTTTCAGCCTCGATTTCACCCCGCAGCAAATTGAGCGAACCGGTGGCATAGCTCGAAATGGCGGCCAATGGCTGGTTCAGCTCGTGACTGAGCAGCGAAGCCATCTCGCCCACCATGGCCAGCCGCGCGCTGGCCTGCAGGCGGTCCTGGCTCGCACGCGAAATTTCTTCAATACGGCGCTGCTCGCTGACATCCAGAATGGCACTCATCCAGCCTGTGTGCTTGCCCACCGCGTTGACCAGCGGAGCCTCCATGATCAGCACTGGGAAGCGCGTGCCGTCCTGTCGCATGAACACCGATTCGTGACTTTCCCTTGGGCTGTGATTGCCCGCCAAGCGCGTTTCCTGGCGCTGCTGGTAGGCACTGGCCAGCTCTGGCGGCCAATACGGCGAAGGAAAGCCGTGGTTGAGCAACTCGCTGGGCTGCAGCCCCACCATTTTGCAAAAAGCCGGATTGACATAGGTGATGCGGCCCTGCAGATCCCGCGCGCGCAAGCCGGTCAGCAGTGAATCCTCCATGGCCTTGCGGAATGCAAGCGCTTCGCCCAGGTCATGCTCCACCTTCAGGCGCCTGCGCATGTCGCGGGCCAGCAGGAAAAGCACGGCCAGCAAGGCCAGTGACATGGCTGTGACCAGCGCTGTCAGGACATTGGGAAACAGGGCCGGCGTGCCCAACCGGCTGTCCATCCTGATCACCAGCGTGTTGCCAGGCAGGTCCAGCAGCTCCCGGGCGACAAAAATCCGGTTGCCGCGTGACGCAACCCCCTGCAGCGCCAGCCGCGTGCCATCAGCTTCGGTGAACGACAGGGTGATGCCCCGCACCAGCTGTTTGCCCACCAGCTCGCCCAGGATGTCCTGCAGGGAATAGCTGGCTACGATATAACCGGTCAGGCGACCCCCCACGACGACGGGCTGGCACATGTCCATCACCTCCAGCCCCATACCATCGGCCTGAGGCGCGAAGTAGCTGGCGGAATAAGTCGCTCCGCTCAGGCGGCGGGCAGCGTTACAGGTCACGCTCAGGTCGGCCGCCAAACGGTCACGCCCGAGCCGCTCGAACACCGGGGTCCGGTAGGGCGTTTCGACATAGCTCAGCAGCTGCAGCGCCTCATTGCGCCATTCAAGCCGCAGGATTTCACGGTGTTCGCGCAGCAGCCCGACAGCCGGGCCATGCCAGGCGTCAGGCGTTGGCTCACTGGCGTACAGGGCCTGAAAGGTTTGAATGTTGCGGGTCAGGCCGGAGCGGATGTCAGAGACGATTTCAACCGCATTGCGCTCCAGCCGGCTCTGCACCCGGCTGGACTCATACCGTCCGGCCAGCCAGACCAGGCTGCCGAGCAGCGCCAGCACCAGCACCATCAGCAGCACCCAGAGCGAGCCCCGCGGGCTGGCCCGGTCGATGCCGCTCAGACGGGGAAATTTCACGCCAGCGCCCTCACAGCACGCGATGACTCAGCGCAGGCAAACGCCCGCGCACGTCCTGCAGCGTCTCGCCAGAAAGCTCGCCCATGACGACGCCCCCGCCTTCCTCTTGCTGCGCGAGAACCTTTCCCCACGGGTCAACCAGCATGCTGCGGCCCCAGGTACGGCGTCCGTTTTCGTGCGTGCCCCCCTGCGCGGCGGCCAGCACATAAGCCTGGTTTTCGATCGCGCGGGCGCGCAGCAATACCTCCCAGTGCGCCTGGCCAGTGGTGTAGGTGAAAGCACTGGGCACCAGCAGCAAATCGGCTTTCAGGGCCCGGTAGAGCTCGGGAAAACGCAGGTCGTAGCAGATGCTCATGCCAACGGTGTAGACAAATCCGTCGCGTGAGGCCAGTTCAAATCGCACCGGCTGCGCGCCGGGCTCGAGCACGCGGGTTTCATCGTAGTCTTCCAAGCCCTGGGCAAATCTGAACAGATGGATTTTGTCGTAGCGCGCCACGCGTTGACCGGACGGCGCATAGGCCAGCGAACAGTTGCGCGCCCGGCCAGGGTCCGCCGTGGCCATTGGCAGCGTGCCGCCGACGATCCAGAGCCCCAATGCGTGCGCCCAATAGCTCAGGAAATCCTGGATCACGCCAGCGCCTGCCGTTTCCTGAATCCGGAGTTTGTCCGTATCCCTCAAGCCCATGACGCAAAAATACTCCGGCAGCACGGCCAACTCGGCGCCTTGCGCGGCAGCCTGCGCAAGCAAGCGCGCCGCGGTGTCCAGATTGGACTGCAGCGCGGTTCCGGAAACCATCTGGATGGCGGCAACTTTCATGATTACTGTTTCTCCGTGGAGGTGTCGGCGGGCTTGCCGGCTGCCTGGGCCCGACGATCTATTTTCGTGATTTTCGGATCAGACCAGGTTCCATCGATATGGAATTCCTGGGTCGCGGCCTCCATCAGGGGGCGACGCAAAAACATCTGCGCCAGAAAACTGCCCAGCCCAATCGCCGGATTGATCACCGTGGCAATCAGCGATGCCGTTCCAGCGTTGATTTCTGGCACCACAACCACCTTGAGGTTTTGCGTTTCACGGGAAATATCGGCACTGCCTTCCATCAGGACTGCGGCATTTATACCGCTCATCTGCAAGTTGTTGGTGCGCGCCAGCCCTCGGTTGATGACGACGTCGCCGCGAACGAAATCAAAGGCGAAGCCCTGGGAAAAAACATCACGGAAATCGAGCGTCAGCCGCCGGGGTAGGGATTGCAGGCTCAGCACGCCGAGCAGCTTGGCTATGCCGGGGTCGGCCTTCACAAACTGTCCTGATTCCACATTGACATTGAACTGCCCGGCAAGAGACGGAAAGTCCAGGCTCAGGGGCGAGCCGGCCCAAGCCACCTGGCCTTCCAGCCTGCCCTTGCCGCGGCGCAATACGCCGTCCATGCCAAACCGCTTGAGCAATTCGCCAGAGTCGGCAATGTCCAGCCGGAAGTTCATCACCGTCCGCCGCCGCTCGATGGCCGCCCGCGCACCGCGTGATCCGGCCGCTGCGCCACCGTCCTGCGCCTTGACCGCCACCCAGTCACCGGTCGCGGTCAGCACGGCTTCGGGCAGGATGACGTTGAATTTGTTCAAATGCCACTCGCGAACACCGCCCTCGACAGCGTTTGATGTGCCCCGGTTGACGGCGTCAATTTCAATGCGGCCCAGCTTCCTGCCACGCAACTCCATGTCTTCCACCACGATATCCAGGGCCGGAATGCTGGCGGGCTGTTCCTCCAGCATCGCCTCCACCTCGCTGGCAGGACCGGGCGCCAAGCTCAAACGCGAGAGCCGCGCATACACACGTCCTGCACCCGCGCTACCGGGCTGGCGATATTCCAGATAACCGTCAAGTTCTGCCGCATTGATATTGGCGCGCCAGTTCAGGCCTTCGCGAGTCCCGCCCACCACGACGTTGTTCAAGCTACGCCCCTGCACCCGCAATTGCCTGGCGCGTATGGCCATGACCGTCGGCAGGTAGCTCATGGCCGCCGCCGAACTGGCGGCAGGCGCGGTCTGCGGGGCACTGCTGCCAGCCGTATCAGTCAGGATTTTTTCCCAGGCGTCAAGATCGACCTCGGCCAGCTTGATGTTGGCCCTCACTCCGGCTTCCAGTGCCGGCACCGTCTCATTTGAATCCAGCCCCACACCTATGCCGCCGCGCACCACGCGCGCACTCGTGCCGCCCAGATCACGCAGGTAGCTGATGCTGGCCACCCGCCCGATATTGACCGAAAGCTGGTCCTGCAGCGTCTGTCCAGGAGCCAGCGAGCCCGGCAGCAAGGCATTTTCAAAGCGCAGCGGCAGGATGGCTTCCGCAGATTTGGTCAGCGGAGCAGGCAAGCTCAGCGCCATGCCCTGCAAGCTGCTGGTGACGGTGACCTCGGGTATGCCGCGCCGGAAAAGCACCGATGCCTGGTAGGCGGCGCTGCCGCTGGCGTACCGGGCCATGCGCGTGACCAGCCCGAGGTCCCTGGCCTGACGCAGCCCCTCAGCCGAAATCGATCCCTGCGCCTTGAAAGCGACACTGGTCTTGCCGCCGGCGGTAGCGGGCGGACGGGTTGCACCATCGATGCGAACGTCTCCTCCCAGCAGGCGCGCCTGAGCGCCCGCCACGGAAAAGCCGCGTTCGGTGAGATTCACCACGCCTTTAAGCGCCTCCAGCGCGGGCGCCTCGGGCGAGAACTTCACGTCATTGCCGGTCAGTGTGAGGGTGCCCTCGACACGCGATTTGTCAATCATGTGAATCGGCAAATTCAGACGAAAACGGTAATCACCCGAGCCGGTGGCCGTGGCCTTGGCAAGCGCCTGCTCAGTCATTTCGCCGACTGGTGAGGAGTTGACAAAGCCCAGCGCGTCTGAAAGCGCTCCCCGGATGGCCAGCGTCACTTCGACCGTGGCGTTATGCGCCAGGTCCGCAATCCGGGCATCGCCCTTGACCAGTTGCAGACCCGGCAGGCCGGCGACCCTGGCGCTGGCACCATTGACTTCCAGCCCGGTCCGGTTAAACACCAGCTCGCCGTTAAGTTCGGTCAGGGCCGGCCAGGGCGAAGCGCCTGACGGCTGCAGGGCCTTGGGCACATAGGCCAGTTGTCCGTTGCGCACTCTGGCAGATACCCGGAAATCCCCCACCGCCGGATTGGCGAAAGGCAGATGATCCAGCGGGCCCTTGACCCGGAATTTCACATCACTGAGCTGGCCCTGCAACACGGCAGCGCGCACATAGTGACGCGCCGCCTGATCCAGCACCAGCGGCAAATACCGGTAAACCCGGCTGCCATCGGCCCGGCTCAGGCTGCCCTGCAGATCCAGCACCCCCGGGAACCGTTGATCCGGGGCACCGCGTACTAGCTGGCCCGCCGCGATGTCGCCGGTTCGCCAGTGCACCTGCGCCGCGCCTTGGGCGTCGGCATTGGCGAACTGCAGGTTGCGCAGTTGCAGGTCAATTTTTGGGCCAGAGAGCTTCCACTGCGCGTCGGTTGACAGCTGATCCAGCGCGAGCCTGGGTTCCTCGAGGATGCCTGGCAGATCGAGCGCTCCCTGACGAATAGCCACCTTGGCCTGGCCGCCCTCGTGCGTCAAGTCGAAATCGATCGTGGCTCCGCTAATGCCCGGTCTGCCGGGCGTGGCGGCGGGCGCAGCGGCAGCGGGCGCCACGCTCAAGCCTGCCACGCGGCCTTTTGCCGCAAAATTGACCGGCGCTTCCAACGGTCCCTGCCAGCGGGCGTCAATGACCTCCACCAGCCCCTGCGGAGCGAAGGAGGCGATGAGGGCCTGCGCGCTAGCGTCCAGCGGCAGGCGGCTGGCGATTTGCGCCAGGGCGGCCAGATCGAGCTTGTCGGCCTTGAAGCTACTGTGCTGGGGCTTTCCCGCCGCAGCACTGGCATGTACCAGCATCACATTGCCCCCCGGCCACTGCAGCCCGTCCCGCGTGCGAAACCGCAAACCCTCGGTGCTGACATCAAAGCCATCGGGGCGCTGCCCCGCACCCAGGCGCCCGGCAATCGATTCAAACGCAAGGGGCTTGAGCCGGGTGCCCAGCCTGGCATCCACATCCTGCAGCGCCAGATCCGCCACCACGCCAATAATTTTTCCCCGGTTAAGTTCAGCCCAGGCTCGAAGCGCGCCAGCGCCCCGGTTCAGCTCAACCCCCAGCGCGTCGAAACCGGCATATTGCCTGACCCGAGACACGTCGACGCGGGCGAAATCGGCGTATAGCTGCCCGGTCCAGTCGTTGAAGTCGCCTTCGTGAACCGATAGCAGCGAGCGCCTGAAAATGCCTCTGAGGCTGAAGCGCTCGCCCCATTCAGCGGGGGGCGTCGCATCCAGGCGCATGAGATGGCGGTGGCGACCGTTGCGCATCACGGCATCGACCTGGCCAAGCACCAGCGAGGGCGCAAGACGCATCTCGTCCGTCCAGCGCACCGTGCCGCCGCGCAGGACAAACTCCGTCTGCGAAAAAAACCAGTCGGTCAGCGCGCTGTGGCCGCTGGCCCGGTCGGTGGAGACATCCAGGCCGCCGACAAAGATTTTCCCGTCAGCGGCGCGACGGATGTCGAGTTCGGGCTGATCGATAACCAGCTGCTCAAAGCCCAGACCCCAGAGCGACGAGGGCGACAGTGCGCCCAGAATGTGCGGCAGTCGCACGGCTTCACGCCCCTGACCATCGAGCAGCGTGACGTCGCGCAACTCAAACGACGGAACCATGCCCAGTGAACGGGCCGTGATTTGCCCAATGCGGACGGGCACGCCCAGGGCTTTGCTGGCTTGCGCCTCCAGACGCGGACGGAACTCGCCGATTCGCGGCACAATCCATTCATGCAGCACCAACCAGCTCACGCCAAAAAGCAGCCAGGCCGACGCAACCAGCCACAACAGGCAACGCATGGTCACGGCAATCCATCGCAGGCGAAGTGACGGCAAGGCAGACGGGTCGGACGGGATGGCTATCGTTGGCTCCATTGACCTGAGAATTATGACCGCCGACGCGGCCGTCCGCCCGGCGTCGAACCACGAAGTTTTGTGAAGTAGTGTGATGACCGTTGCCTCAACTGCCTGTTCAGACATTCCCTTTTCCACCAGTACGGCCGCGTCGGCTCACTCTCGTTTCGTGCAGCGAATACGCCGTCGTTATGCCGATCAGCTGCAACTGTTGCCGCCCGGCGCGCCGTTGCGGGCCACCATGCAGCTGACGCTCGATGCGCTGCTGGAGAGCGGCCTTGAAACCGGCGCGGCGCTTCGCGTGCTTCGCCAGCTGGTGTTGGAGCGGCTGGTGGTTCTCGACTGCGACAGTCAGCAGGCCCACACGCCTGCCACCGCAGATATCACCGGCATCGCGCTGCAGGTCGTCACCGGAGCCATGACGGATCTGGCCGAACTGGCGCTTGATGTGGCCATGCGGCATTCCCGCGAGACGCTTGATGCGCTGCACGGCGCCCCCCTCACGGAGGCCGGCACAGCTGCCCGCATGTGGGTGGTTGGTATGGGCAAGCTCGGCGCGCGTGAACTTAATGTATCCAGCGACATTGACCTGATTTACGTTTACGACCAGGACGGCGAAACCGCCGGCCGAAGTGACGGCCGTGGCCAGATTTCCAACCACGAATATTTCGCCCGTCAGGTCAGGGCGGTCTACAGCCTGATTGGCGATGCCACTGAGAACGGCTTTGTGTTTCGTGTTGATCTGGCACTGCGGCCAAACGGCAATTCGGGGCCAGCTGCCATTTCGCTCGGTGCGCTCGAAGAATATTTTCAGGCACAGGGCCGTGAATGGGAACGCTTTGCGTGGCTTAAAAGCAGGGTTGTCGCCCCGCTCGAATGCATACGCAGCGGCTCGGCCCAGGCCTTGCGCGGCTCGGTCCTTCCTTTCGTTTTCCGGCGTTACCTGGACTACGGCGTGTTTGATGCCTTGCGCGTGCTGCATCGGCAAATTCGCGAACACGCAGCCAAACGCTGCGCCGGCCATCCCGAGCGCGCCAATGACGTGAAGATGTCACGCGGCGGTATCCGCGAGATCGAATTTACCGTGCAGGTGCTTCAGGTCGTGCGCGGTGGACAGTTTCCGGAACTGCGCACCCGTCCTACCATCGACGCCTTGAAGCGCGTCGCCGAGGCCGGCTTGATGCCGCTGGAAACCGCCGATGCGCTGGCCCGGGCCTACGACTTCCTGCGCCGCGTGGAGCATCGCATCCAGTACCTGGACGACCAGCAAACCCACGTATTGCCGACGCTCGACAGCGACCTGAACTGGATTGCAGCGACGCTCGGCTACCGCAACAGCTGCGCTTTTCTCGGCGACCTCGACGCACACCGCGAATTGGTCGCCGAAGAATTTGACAAATTGCTGGGCGGCAAGCCTGAAAGCAGGGGTTGCGGCAACTCGGCCATGCCAGCCCCCCAGCAACTTGACGATCTGCTCGATCAGTTGCCCGCGCAATGGCCAGCACAATTTTGTGCCCGCCTGGCCCTGTGGCGCAAGCACCCACGCGTGCTTGCCTTGCGGGAAGACTCACGCGCCCGCTTGAGCCGGCTGGTGCAGCGCACGGCACAGTGGTTGCTGGAAGGCACCGTCTCCGAAGAGGCCGCACTGAGACTTATCGACTGGATGGAGCCACTGTTGCGGCGGGAAAGCTATCTGGCGCTGCTGCTGGAGCGGCCCGCAGTGCATGAGCGGCTGCTGCGGCTGTTGGGCGCAGCAAAGTGGCCCGCGCGCTACCTGCTGCAGCACCCGGGCGTGATCGACGAACTCGCCAGCGACCAGTTGCTGCGCGAGCGGTTTGACGCAGTGGCTTTTGCCAGGGAATTGCAGCAGCGCCTGGCCGCACTCAGGCGCACCGGCGAGGATGACGAGGAAACCTGTTTGAATCTGCTTCGCCGGGCGCACCACGCTGAAGTCTTTCGCACCCTGGCCCGCGATGTCGAGGGCGTGCTCACGGTAGAGCAGGTGGCCGACGACCTGAGCGCGCTGGCTGAAGCGATCCTCGCCATCACCGCCGAATGGTGCTGGCAGCATCTTAAAAACAGGCATCGTGCAACGCCGCAGTTCGCCATCATTGCCTACGGCAAGCTGGGCGGCAAGGAGCTCGGCTACGGCAGCGACCTCGACATCGTGTTTGTCTATGAAGACGAGGACGAGCGTGCGCCCGAGGTGTATGCGGCTTTTGTGCGCAAGCTGATCAACTGGCTGACCATCAAAACCGGCGAGGGCGACCTGTTCGAGATCGACACCGCCCTGCGTCCCAACGGCAACTCCGGGTTGCTGGTCACTTCCTTTGAAGCTTATGCCGGGTACCAGCAGCAACGCGGCAGCAATACCGCTTGGACCTGGGAACACCAGGCCATGACGCGTGCGCGCTTTGTGCTCGGTGATATGGCCCCCACGCTTGCCACTGCGTGTGCTGCGCTGCCCCCCGAGGGGGCTGAACTTCGCTTGGGGCGGCCCGGCGCTTCGTTCATGGCCCCCACGCTTGCTACTGCGTGTGCTGCGCTGCCCCCCGAGGGGGCTGAACTTCGCTTGGGGCGGCCCGGCGCTTCGTTCATGGCCCCCACGCTTGCCACTGCGTGTGCTGCGCGGCCCCCCGGGGGGGCTGAACGTCGCTTGGGGCGGCCCGGCGCTTCGTTCCTTGATACTCCGCGTGCTACTGCAAGTACCCGCACGAAACGCTCTTTACGCGAGCGCTTCGACGAAGTTCGGCGGGCCGTCATCACCGCGCCGCGCGATGCGGCGGCGTTGCGCCGTGAAATTGTTGACATGCGCGAAAAGGTACACAATGCGCGGCCGGTGAAGGGCGGGAAATTCGATGTGAAGCACAGCCGCG
>NZ_JABBPF010000051.1 GCF_012927415.1 Polaromonas sp.
ATCATCAACGCAGACCAGCTGCGCGTGACCGGTGCCAAATCGACCGACAAGATTTATTACCGTCATTCCGGTTATCCAGGCGGCATCAGTGCTACCAATTTCCGTGACATGCAGACCAAATTCCCGGGGCGCGCCCTGGAAAAAGCCGTCAAGGGCATGTTGCCCAAAGGCCCGCTCGGTTACGCCATGATCAAGAAGCTCAAGGTCTATGGCGGTGCAGAGCATCCCCATACCGCCCAGCAGCCCAAGGTGCTTGAGATTGCAGGCATGTCAGCCAACGCACAACGGGAGTCAGCCAAATGATTGGTGATTGGAACAACGGCACCGGCCGTCGCAAATCAAGCGTCGCCCGCGTGTTTCTGAAAAAGGGCAGTGGCAAGATCACGGTCAACGACAAGGACATTCAGGTGTTCTTCGGTCGCCAGACCTCGATCATGATCTGCCGTCAGCCCCTGTTCCTGACGAACCACGTCGAGACGTTTGACATCATGGTCAATGTCCACGGCGGCGGCGAGTCCGGCCAGGCGGGCGCAGTGCGCCACGGTATTACCCGCGCCCTGATCGACTATGACGCAACCCTCAAGCCGGCACTGAGCCAAGCTGGTTTCGTGACGCGTGATGCGCGCGAAGTCGAACGTAAAAAGGTCGGTTTCCGCTCGGCGCGCCGTCGCAAGCAGTTCAGCAAGCGTTAATTCCGCTGATTGGGCTCCGCCTGAAAAAAGCCGCCATGGTTTGTGCCTGGCGGCTTTTTCCATGGTGCGCGCTCAATGCGCTTTAAAAGCCCTGTGTCCGGTTCGGCCGTTTGCCGGGCTTTTGGAGCGTCGGCTAAAGCCGTTCGAAAGGCAAGTCTGCGTGCACAATGCTATTCCCGAAATGTCAACCGGATGAAATATTTTGAAATTTCGCCTGTTTCGCCGTCGTCTGACCATCAGTTCCCCCCGCATGTCCGTGCGCAACTCGTTACCCTGGCCATTGCGCTGGGTTGCAGGAGCCTTGATGCTGGGGTTTTCCGCCGCCATAGCTTTGTGGGCGTTTGAGTTTGGCAAAGGGCTTGCGGGTCTGGACTCCCATGCCCGGGAGGAGTTGAGCCTGCTCCGCCAAGAAGTTGTCAGTCTGCGCTATGACCGCGACAAGGCACAGTCGATTGCCAATACCTCGGGTAGCCTATTGACAGCCGAAAAGGCGCTGCAGGAAAAAATGGGGGTCCAGCTCAGGCAACTGGAACTGGACAACCGCGGTTTTGGCGGTGACAGGGGTTTTTTTGAAAAGCTCCTTCCGTCGGGCGGCGCGGAGGTGACTTCGATACGCAGCCTGCAGGCCGAGCTTTTGTCTACTACCCAGTTGAAATGGCAGGTACTGGTGCTGCAGTCCGCCAAGAGCGCGCCCGCGTTTAACGGCAAGCTGGAGTTGACCTTTGATGGCATGCAGGCCGGGCAACCATGGAGCATGAGCTTGCCGGGCGGTCCGCAAACGTTGCAATTCAGGCAATTCCGCCGCATGCAGGGCGTGCTCGATATACCCCTTCAGACCGTGGTAAAAACAGTGACCGCCAAAGTCCTGGAAGGCGCGAATGTGCGCTCCGTCCGGACATTCAGGCTTTAGTCCAATAAACCGTCCCAGGAACCTGTCCATGTTTGGCAAGAAAAAACAGCCTCCCATCAAAAGCCTGATCGCTCAGGGCAGCTGCATTGAGGGCAATCTAAAGTTTACCGACGGTCTGCGGGTGGATGGCGACGTTATTGGCAACATTTATGCCATTGAAGGAAGCGCCAGCATCCTGGTCATCAGCGAATCAGCCACCGTGACCGGACTTATCCGTGCCGATCACGTCATCATCAATGGCCGCGTGATTGGTCCTGTGCATGCATCTGAACTGCTGGAACTTCAGCCCAAGGCCCATATTGAAGGAAACGTGTCGTACAGGGCGCTTGAAATGCACCAAGGAGCCATCATCTGCGGACAGCTAAGGTCGCTGGAAATCCAGCGACTGGAAGAAAAACCTGCGCTGAAGCTCGCAACCAGCACGGCTACCCAGCCAACCCAAACTGGTACTTGAGACATTGCGGAACACGCGCAAACATTGTGGTTGAACGATTTGCTGTAATATTTCTTAATCGATTATTGAATCGTTCTATGTATTGGAGTTCTTATGAGCGCAGTTGCTGAAAATATCCAGACCGAAATGCCGGCACCCTTTGTCTTTACCGACAGTGCGGCGTCAAAAGTGGCTGAGTTGATTGCGGAAGAAGGTAATCCAGACCTGAAGTTGCGCGTATTTGTGCAGGGAGGCGGTTGCTCAGGCTTCCAGTATGGTTTCACCTTTGATGAAATCACCAATGAAGACGACACCACCATGACCAAAAACGGCGTGTCGCTGTTGATTGATGCGATGAGTTACCAATACCTCGTGGGTGCCGAGATTGACTACAAGGACGACCTTGAAGGCGCGCAGTTTGTCATCAAGAATCCCAACGCCAACAGTTCCTGTGGTTGCGGTTCGAGCTTTTCAGTCTGAGTCATCTCGCTGACAAGTCGCCCCTTCTTGTTTGAAAGTCGCCTTAGGGGCGGCTTTTTGCTGTCGGTCGTTGGTAAAACAAGGGTCAATTTTTTTATCGGTTTGTTTTTTTACAAGGCAAGTGAAGTAAAAAGGCACTGATGTTAATGCCCTGGCTGCCACCATCGTCAACAAGACATTGCCAGCCCTAGCCACGCGCTTTGGCAAAAGTCTGTCGCGAATGTAGTCTGTTGTTCTCTCATATTTGCTGACCATGGCGATGCTGATCCCCGCCTCTGGCTGACTGGCGGAGGGTGCTTTTTGGGCGATTGGTGTTTCTCGGCAAGATCCCGCTCGGCGTGGCGGGCTGCATCGCCACTTGGCGCTACATGCCCGACAAGCCGTTGCCTCCCCGGCCACGTTTCAATTTGCCCGGCTATCTTTAGCTGGCGTTTGGCATGCTGGCGGCATCTAGCGGGTTTTTTGGCAGCGGGACGGCGCTTTAAACGTGCCACTCCTTTCAGTTAACTTTTGCCTGCATGAGGCCGATTACGCTCGCTTCCGCAGGCATTTTCTGGCAGCTGTCGCCGGCAGTGCAGGCGGTAATGGCGACCGAGGCAACAGAAACCTCCAGTCACTTGCAGTCACTTCAAGCCGGGTATAGCGCGCCCAGCACGCGCAATCCGGCAGCCCCCGTCACACTGACGAGATTGCCGGGAAGACGTTTGAGCATCTGGCGGGCCAACCAGGCAAATGCGGCGGCCTCGACCTGCAACGGCGGCAGGCCGTGCCGGTCTGAGGTGCTGACGCTAAGCCAGGGCAAGCCCGTCTGGAGGCGCTGCAACAGGTGCAGGTTGAACGCGCCGCCACCGCAAACGATGAGCTCTGCACTCTTGTTTGCATAGCGTTCTATGGATGCGACACAGGCACTGGCGGTAAATTCCGTCAATGTATTCTGAATGTCCACGGGGCGTTCTGCCGCGAATGGAGCCAGTTTTTCAGCCAGCCACGCGAGGCTGAAAAGGTCTCTGCCCGTGCTTTTAGGGATGGGCTGGGAGAAATAGGGATCGTCGAGCAGGCGGGACAGCAGTTGCGGCAGCAATTCGCCGCTGGCCGCCCAAGCACCGCCCGCGTCAAAGGGTTTGCCGGTGTGGCGCAGGCACCAGGCATCCATCAATGCGTTGCCGGGTCCGCAGTCGAAGCCTGTTACCGGCAATGCGGTTGATCCGGTGCGTCGGGGTAAGACGCTGAGATTGGCAATCCCACCCAGATTGAGCACCGTCACATCAGCATCCGCGCGGCCAAAAACCTGCTGATGAAAGGCTGGCACCAGCGGCGCGCCCTGGCCACCTGCAGCCACATCACGACTTCGAAAGTCGGCCACCACATCAAGGCCGGTAAGCTCGGCCAACAGGGCCGGATTGTTGAGCTGAAGCGTGTAGCCGACGCCTGAAGGTTCGCTGGACCTTCGCTGAGGCTGATGCCTGACGGTTTGCCCATGTGCGCCGATGGCCTGAATCTGGCGTGCCGAGATGCCCTGGGAAGCGGCTGCATCGAGCAGGGTATTGACGATTCTGGCGTAAACGGCCGCCAGCTCGTTCGCGGCCACGGCGGCGCGGTGAAGTTCGTCGTGCGAAGCGGTGTTGAGCGCCAGCAGCTCCGTGCGCAGGCCGCGCTCAAACGGTTCGGTAGCCGTCGCCAGGATATGAAGTTTTTCGCCTGAGAACTGCACCAGCACGCCGTCGGCGCCGTCGAGTGAGGTGCCTGACATCAGGCCAATTGTGTAGTCATGCATGCCACTATTTTGCCGCATGAACTTGACGACAATGCCAGCCGCCAGGGGCGCAGCGCAGTGTATGCCAGGCGTGGGGCTGAACTATTCAGCCCGTGTCTGGCTGATGCTGGCTGCGGCTTGAAGCTGGTTTCTGACACCGCTGGCAAGTTGCCTGAACAGCGGCAGGGCGGCGGTGGGCACCCCAATGGTTTCGCTCTGCTGGGCCGCAGCCATGGGGTCTTGCTGCATGCCGCCGACGCGGACCTCGAAATGCAGATGCGGGCCGGTAGCCCAGCCGGTCGAGCCGACCAGGCCAATCGTCTGGCCCTGGCTCACACTCTGGCCGCGTTGGACCATGATTTTGCTGAGATGGGCATACACCGTTTCGCGGTTGTTGCGGTGCTTGACGAAGATCACGTTGCCGTAACCGTTCTGCACGCCGGCAAACTCCACCACGCCGTCGCCAACGGTTCTGGCCGGTGTACCCGTGGTGGCCGCGAAGTCGGTGCCGAGATGCGCGCGCCATTTTTGTAAAACCGGGTGAAAACGCATGGAAAAGCCACTGCTGATACGCGAAAACTCGACCGGCGAACTAAGGAAAGCGCGGCGCAGGCTACTGCCGTCCAGGGAGTAGTAACCGCCCTTGTTGGGCGTGCCTGCACTGTCCTGCCCCGCTGGCTGAAACCACATGGCTTGGTAGGCCTTGCCAGCGTTGACGAACTCGGCCGACAGTACGCGGCCTGTACGCAGGGCTTCGCCATCGGCTTCCAGCGTTTCGTATACGACGTTGAAGCGGTCACCCTTGCGCAGGGCGCGACGAAAATCGATATCTCCAGAAAATATCTCCGCAAGTTGCACACCGACCCCGTCCGGAATGCGGGCGTCGTCAGTGGCGGCAAAAAGCGAGGTCTGAATGCTGCCGCTGGCCAACTGGGCCGAGCGGGTGTAGGGCGCAGTCTCAATGCGCGAGCCAAATCCGGTCTGGGTACGTTCAATCACGAGTCGCTGGAAGCGTGCTTCGTCGTCGGTGGGCCAGCGCATGCTCAGCTTGAGTAGCTGCTGATTTTCGCTGGCTTCGACGGTGACATTTTTACCTGGACGGCCGCTCAGTATGAGTTGCGCATTTGGATCGGACCGCAAAAAGGCCGCCGCCGCCGCGTCGTCAAGATTGAGACGTTTAAGCAGCGCCGTGGCGGTATCGGTGCTGCGAGTACTTTCAGTGCGGAACAGGTTGAAACGGAAATCACCGAGCACGTCGGTCTGCGCCTGCGTCGACAGAGGCTGTACCACCTCGAGAACCTGGTGAACCGGCAAATCGGCTGCATCGGGTGCGAGCGGTGCGACGCCAAAGGCGGTCACACCAGTTCCCAGCAGTAGTACGGCCAGTGTGGTGGTGATGCGTTTTGGGTGGCGGCGCAAACTGCCGGCGGCGGCAGACAGAATATGGGTGAGTGTGAGAAGTCTATGGGAGGAGAGGGGCAGGCGCAAAGCTAATTCCCGGCTAAAGTTCATCAAGGCGCCAAGATGCGCCGCGCTGAGAACAGAAAAAAACCAATGACCGGAAAATCGCCGACTTGCAGGGGATATGGGGTCATCGGACTCGAAATTTCAACTTCCTCAGCAGCTGCTTATCGGCCAACTAAGATGTGGGGCTGACGTAGGAAAGAAGTAATTATAACTGTCGGACATTTGCCCGACATGAGAAAAACCCTTATGAATCAAGAGCTTGTTACAAATTCTCCGGTGTCTGACCGTGTAAAGATGGCGCTGGCCGTCTCCCTGCGGGGCTGCGACGAGCTGATTCCGCAAGATGAATGGGTCAGGAAACTGGTCCGCAGCGAGGCCACCGGCGTGCCGCTGCGCATCAAGCTGGGGCTGGATCCGACCGCGCCCGACATTCACATCGGCCACACCGTGGTGCTGAACAAGATGCGCCAGCTGCAGGATCTGGGGCATACGGTGATTTTCCTGATTGGCGACTTCACCAGCCTGATCGGCGATCCGTCGGGCCGCAACAGCACCCGCCCGCCGCTCACGCCCGAGCAGATCAAGGTCAATGCCGAAACCTACTACCGCCAGGCCAGCCTGGTGCTGGACCCGGCCAGAACGGAGATTCGTTACAACAGCGAATGGTGCGACCCACTGGGCGCGCGCGGCATGATTCAGCTGGCTTCACGCTACACCGTGGCGCGCATGATGGAGCGTAATGATTTTCACGATCGTTACAAAGCAGGCCAGTCGATCAGCGTGCACGAGTTTTTGTACCCCTTGATGCAGGGCTACGATTCGGTTGCGCTCAAGAGTGATCTGGAACTGGGCGGCACCGACCAGAAGTTCAACCTGCTGATGGGCCGCCATCTGCAGCAGGAATATGGCCAGGAGCCGCAGTGCATTTTGACCATGCCGCTGCTCGAAGGGCTGGACGGCGTCGAGAAAATGTCCAAGAGCAAGAACAACTACATCGGCATTTCCGAGGACGCCAACAGCATGTTCGCCAAGGTGCTGTCGGTTTCGGACATGCTGATGTGGAAGTGGTACATGCTGCTGTCGTTCCAGAGCGAAGCCGGGATTTCAGCGCTCAGGGCCGAAATCGCCGCCGGTCGCAATCCGAAGGACGCCAAGGTGGCGCTGGCCAAAGAAATTACGGCGCGCTTTCATTCGGTTGCCGCAGCCGATGCTGCCGAACAGGATTTCATCAACCGCAGCAAGGGCGGCGTGCCTGACGAGATTGCCGAGGTTTCGGTGTCGGGTGCTCCTCTCGGCATTGGTGCGCTACTCAAGGCCGCCGGTCTGGCGCCTTCGGGCAGTGAAGCCAGCCGCCTGATTGACGGCGGTGGCGTGCGCGTGGACTCCAGCGTGGTCAGCGACAAGGCATTGAAGTTGCCTGCCGGAACTTATGTGCTGCAGGTTGGCAAGCGCAAGTTTGCCCGCGTGACCCTGGCATGAGGCGCGGGTTGTCCCCCGCATGAAGGCCGTGCTGCAGCGGGTGACCGAGGCCCGCGTTGTGATTGCCGGCGAAACCGTCGGCCAGATTGCCCAGGGCCTCTTGGTGCTGGTCTGCGCCGAACGCGGTGACGGCGAAATGCAGACTGACAAACTGCTGGCCAAAATTCTCAAGCTGCGGATTTTTTCGGATGATGCCGGCAAGATGAACCGCAGCGTGCAGGACCTGGACGGGAAGGGCACTATCGGCGGGCTGCTCATAGTGAGCCAGTTCACGCTGGCGGCTGATGCCTCGGGCGGTAACCGTCCGAGCTTTACCGGCGCCGCGCCTCCCGATGAAGGACGACGGCTGTACGACTTTTTTGTGGCGCAGGCGCGCACGGCCCACGGCCTGGTGGAGACTGGGCAGTTTGGCGCCGACATGCAGGTTCATCTGGTCAACGACGGTCCGGTTACGATTTCATTGCAGGTGTTGTAACTGCTGCCCGCGCTGCATCGTCCACGCTCCAGAACAAGGCTACGCCGCCAACGGCTGCATCGGTCAGACCCATGCGTACCAGGGCTGCGCGTGGCCGGTCCTTGACGCGGGCCAGCAAAAGCTCTTTTCCCTGAAGCTGCAGGCTGGCAGCAAATTCGGCCAACGCTTCGACGGCGGTGCTGTCCAGGTCGTCGCAGACCTCCAGGCTCAGCACCACGACTCTCGCCTGCGCCCGGTCAACGCGGCGCAGCACATACAGGAAAACCTGCTCGGCATTGGCGAAAAACAGCGGTTCCTCGGGCCGCATGATGACCGTGCCGGCCTGCGTGACGGCATCGGGATGCAGTTTGCGGTCAAGGTAGTCGCGTGTGCCGGGCAGCAGGCCCAGCTCGGTGACCAGCGGCTGCGCGAAACGCCTGAGCGCCAGAAGTAGCGAGAGCGCCACCGCCAACAGCATGCCGGGCAGCACGCCGAGCCCAAAGACCCCGACGGCGGCGGCTAGCGCCAGCCAGGCATCGCCTCCCAGATGCAGTGACTTGAGCACGGCGCTCGGCCAGACATTGTGGGAGAGGATGCCGATCACGACGGCAGCGAGCACTGGCAAGGGCAGCAGCGCCAGCCAGGGCCGCGCCAGCCACAGCAAAAGTGCCAGCGTCAGTGCGGCGATCACACCCGCCCATTTGCTGCGTCCGCCTGCTGAATAATTGGCTGCAGCCGCAGAGAAGCCCGCGCCGACCGGCAGGCCTTGCACCAGCCCGCAGGTGAGGTTGGCCGCGCCCAAGGCCAGCAGTTCGCGGTTGGCATCGACCCGGTCGCCGCTTTGCAGCGCCAGCGAGCGCACCGAGCCCCAGGATTCGGCGAACAGGATCAGCAGCAGCGCCGGCGCCAGCTCGATTGCATGCAGCCAGTGCTCGCTGCCCAGGTTTGGCAAGCTCCAGGCCAGCGGCTGCCAGGCGATGTTGCCCACCAGCGCCACGCCCTGCGCGCCGAGTCCGAGCGCGGCCGACAGCGCCACGCCCAGCCCTAGCACCAGCAGCGAGGTCGGTAAAAACAGCCAGCGCCGCAGCCCGTGATAAAGCCCCAGCCAGAGCGCTAGCGCCGCAGTGCCCAACAGCAGGCTGGGCCGGTGCCATTGTGTCGCCTGGCTCAGAAGCTGCCACAGCAGCGGGCCGGTCTGCGTGCCATGAACCTGCAGGCCCGCAATATACGGCAGCTGTTTGAGCATGATGGTCAGCCCCAGCGCCCAGGCGAAACCGCGCAGCACCGGGCGCGAGATGAAAGCGCCGAGAAAGCCCGCGCGCAGCGCAGCGGCCACCACGAAAAGCGCGCCGGTCAGGCCGACCAGCGCATAGCCCATGGCTGGCCCGCCCACCACCACCGCCGAGGCAAATACCGCCGCTGACGATGAGGTGGGCGCAACCACGGCGAAGCGGCTGCTGCCGAAAAGGGGGTAGAGGCACAAGCCAAGCAGCGCGGCCAGCAGTGCGTGCATGGGTTCGACACCGGCAATCGCCGCGTAGGCCACGGCCTCTGGCAGAAGCACGCCGGCCACCGCAACGCCGGCCAGCAGTTCCGTGCCCCATCGCGCTTCCCTGCTCGTGGCGCGGCTTGGCGGCTGCGCATTGCTCATGACTGGCGGGGAACGTTCTGGCGAGTCAAAATCACGCCTGTTTCGACCGTACCGGCCGGTGAGCGGTCATGGCGTCGCGTTGCAAATGCATGAGTCGCCCGTATTCCCTAGTAGGGATTGTCGTAGCCCAGCGCGCCGAGCAGCAAAATCTCCAGCGCTTCCATCTCCAGCGCGTCGCGTTCGCTGGTTTCGTGGTCATAGCCTTGCGCGTGCAGCGTGGCGTGGATCAGCAGGTGCGCGTAATGTGCCTGCAGGGTTTTGCGGCTGTCTTTGGCCTCCCGGGCCACCACCGGGGCGCAAAGCACCAGATCGGCGGTTACGAAGGGCGCTTGCGTATAGTCAAAGGTCAGTACGTTGGTGGCGTAGTCCTTGCCCCGGTAATCGCGGTTCAGCGTCTGACCTTCCCCGGCGTCGACAATGCGAACGGTGATTTCGGCAGGGTTCCTGAGCGCGTGGCGTATCCACCGGCTGACGCTGTGGCGCGGCAAGGCAGCCCGGTGTAGCGCGGCATCCTGCAGTTCTCCGAACTGCAACGACAAATTCAGCGTTTCAAGAGCCATTTCGGCTTCTGGTCCTGGAAGTACGGGCACCAGATGCTATAGAATCAATAGCGACATCAATCTCGGCGCCAACCCGTGCCGGCTTGTCATAAGCATCGACAATCCGCGCTACCAGCGGATGGCGCACGACGTCGGCGCTGGTCAGCCGGGTAATGGCGATGCCCTGGACATGCTTTAGCACGCGCTCGGCATCGACCAGGCCGCTGAGCTGGGTGCGCGGCAAATCGACCTGGCTCACGTCGCCGGTCACGACCGCCTTGCTGCCAAAGCCAATGCGCGTCAAAAACATCTTCATCTGCTCGGGCGTGGTGTTTTGCGCCTCGTCCAGAATCACGAACGCATGGTTCAGCGTGCGGCCGCGCATAAAGGCCAGTGGCGCTATTTCAATCTGCTGGCGCTCGAAGGCCTTTTGCACGCGCTCAAAACCCATCAGCTCGTGCAGCGCGTCAGAAAGCGGCCGCAAATCAGGGTCTACCTTTTGCGCCAGGTCACCCGGCAAAAAACCCAGGCGCTAGCCGGCTTCGACCGCCGGACGCGTCAGCACGATGCGCTGCACCGTGCTGCGCTCCAGCGCATCGACCGCGCAGGCCACCGCCAGGTAAGTCTTGCCGGTACCGGCCGGGCCGATGCCAAAGGTAATGTCGTGAGTGGCAATGTTCTCGAGGTAAGTGCCCTGGTTCTGGGTGCGCGCGCGCAGATCCGCGCGACGGGTCGTCAGCGCCATCGCGCCCTCCACTGTGCTCAGGGCCATGTCGCCGGCCAGCATCAGCTGCACGGTTTCAGGCTCGATCGGGCGTTGGGCAATTTCATACATCGCCTGCAGCACCTCCAGCGCCTGCTGCGCCCGAAGCTTTGTGCCGTCGATCTTGAACTGCTCGAAACGGTGTGCAATCGTCACCTGCAACCCCGCTTCGATGGTGCGGATGTGGGAGTCCATCGGCCCGCACAGATGCGCCATGCGGGTGTTGTTGGGCGGGGTGAAGGTATGGCGGAGAATCAAGACGCTAGTTTTCCTGAAAAGGGGGAGAAACACAAAGCAATTGCTGATTGTCCGCCTAAATCTGCGTCCGCATCCGGCTGATAAGATTCACCAATGATAGGAAGACTGACTGGCCAGCTGGCCGAAAAAAATCCCCCGGAAGTCCTGCTGGACTGCCATGGCGTCGGCTACGAAGTGCTGGTACCCATGAGCACTTTTTACAACCTGCCGGGGCTGGGCGAAAAAATCAGCCTGTTCACCCATTTCGTGGTCCGTGAAGATGCGCAACTTCTCTACGGTTTTGGCAGCACGGCCGAGCGCGCCGCGTTCCGCCAGCTCATCAAGATCACCGGCGTCGGTCCACGCACCGCACTCAGCGTGCTCAGCGGCATGAGCGTCGAAGACCTGGCCCAGGCCGTGACGCGCCAGGAAGCCGGCCGCATCATCAAGGTGCCCGGCATTGGCAAAAAGACGGCGGAGCGCCTGCTGCTCGAACTCAAGGGCAAGCTCGGCGCCGACATGGGCGTGCATGTCAGCGTCGCCAACGATGCCCAGTCCGACATCCTGCAGGCGCTCGTGGCGTTGGGCTACAGCGACCGCGATGCGGCGCTGGCACTCAAAGCCCTGCCGCCCGATGTGGGCGTTAGCGACGGCATCAAGCTAGCGCTCAAGGCGCTGGCCAAGTGAGAACGAACTACTGCGTGAACCGCGCAGCGAAGGGCCACCCCGAGCAACTGACCGCCTCCCCGGGGGGCAGCACTGGGTGTGTTGAGACAAGCGTGGGGGCCAACGGCCGCCGCGCCGGGCCGCCCCAAGCAAGGCCAGCCCCCTCGGGGGGCAGCGCAGTACACGCAGTGACAAGCGTGGGGGACCCATGAGCATCCAGACCGACGATTTCGACATGTCCGACCTGCCGCCTGCCAAGCGCGTGATGTCGACCGCGCCGGCCTCGCCACGTGAAGAGGCGATCGAGCGGGCGCTGCGGCCCAAGCTGTTTGACGACTACGTCGGCCAG
>NZ_JABBPF010000053.1 GCF_012927415.1 Polaromonas sp.
TTCAAAATTTCGGTTTTGAAGCTTTTTTTTGTTTGGGGAGACGAAAGTGCAGCATCAAAATTGTCCTGCGATAGGTGCAGTTTATGCAAAGATGCACACATGTTTCTCCAAACAGCTCGCGCAATGTTGCCGTCGGGAAAAACTTCCACAGTCAGTTCGCCGAATTCACCTTTGAGCGCTTTTATGCCGTTACCTTTGCGATTGCTGTGGCTAGCCGTTCCCTGACAATTTATCGCGGTCATGGCTGCGGCTCTAGGTCGACTCCACTTTCAGCGCTATCTCGGGTTGCAGTTTGGATAACTGCTTAAGCAGGGCGTTCTCGCAGCTGAGGTTGTCGGTTTACACAGACGCTGCACACCCTCTTTGCAGATGTGAATTCAGCCAGCAACTCGGGCAAATCTTGCACCTCCATGCCCTCACCGCCCCGTTGGGCCAGGCGCGACCCGCCGCCGGAAAAATCCGGTCGCCGAGATGGATAAAACCGGATTTCTTGCTGCCGTCAAGTGTCAAATCAAGCTCTGGTCCATGCAGAATGGGCGCAAGCAGCTATCTTTTTGATACTGACATACAGCTCTTTGCAAGATCCGGCACTTCGTTCCTTTATCGCGTCATGGACAAATTTTCACCAACGCCAGCATGGGCTGGAAGGCAACCGTGGTCGTACCAAAGTACGCGGCGGCGGTGCGCCAATACCGGCCGGGGTGGGCGGGCGCCTCCGTGCGACTTGCCGGCGCAAGCCACGGCGTATACGATGAGTTCATGTTGCGCGCACTGACTCTTTGCACCGTGCTGTTGGTCATGTCGGCTGCGCAGCCGTTGTGTGCCGCCAGCCCGCTGGCAAGCCGGCAGCAGGCGCTCAAGACGATCGAGCATCCAGACCCTGCGGTGAGGCGCGCTGCTGTCGCGCGCTTGGGCGAAGTCGGTTCTATGTCGGACTCCGACCGGCTTGCTACCCGTCTGCGGGACGATGATGCTTCGGTCCGCCAGTTCGCCGAAGCCGCCCTGTGGCAGATCTGGAGCCGTTCCGGCAACCGCGCAATCGATGCCTTGTTCCAGAGCGGCGTCCAGCAGGTGGGAGCGGCGCAGCCGGTCAAGGCCCTGGCCACATTTTCCGAGGTCATCCGGAAGAAGCCGTCCTTTGCCGAGGGCTGGAACAAACGCGCCACCATTTATTACCTGCTGGGCCAGTATGCGCTGTCGCTGAAAGACTGCGATGAAGCCCTGAAACGCAACCCCAACCACTTTGGGGCTCTTTCGGGCTACGGCCAGATCTATCTGGCGCTGGGTGAACCTGACCGCGCCCAGCCCTACCTTGAACGCGCACTCAAGTTGAACCCGAACATGGCCGGGGTAGCGGCAACCATCCAGCTAATCGAGCAACGCCGCGAACAAAGGCGCAGCAGAACTGTTTGAGCTAACTGCCCCCCGCTTTTCACAGCGTGTACTGCGCAGGACCGAGGGGGTCACGGTCGGCTTGGGGCGCCCCCCCCCCGCCATCCGAGCGCGGCGACGTTCGCAAGCGGGTTCTAAAATGACGCGCTATTGTCAGCAAGTCTTTGGAGCCCCCAATGATCGTCGAACGCATCTGGACCGGTAACGCCTATCGCAACTTCAATTATTTGATTGCCTGCCCGGAAACCGGCGAAGCGCTGGCAATTGACCCGCTGGACCATGAAAAGACATTGAACACTGCCAGGGTCAAGGGCTGGCAGATAACCCAGGTCCTCAACACCCACGAGCACCACGATCACACTGGCGGCAATGCAGCCGTGATTGCTGCCACTGGCGCCAAACTGATCGCCCACCACAAGGTAGGTAGGCGCATTGCGGGTGTGGATCGGGGCGTGCAGGCGGGCGATGTGATCAAGGTCGGCAAGACCGTAGAGCTCGAATGCCTCGACACGCCCGGCCACACGATGTGCCACATCTGCCTGCTGTCGCATACCGAGCAGCCGGCGCTGTTTTCAGGCGACACGCTGTTCAATGCCGGCGCCGGCAATGTCCATAACGGCGGCGACGTGGGTGCGCTGTATGCCACCTTCGTGGAGCAGCTGGCCAGGTTGCCGGACGACACCCAGGTCTATCCCGGCCATGACTACATCGAGAACAATCTCAGGTTCACTCTGGACCGCGAGCCCGGCAACGCCGCCGCAAAAGCTCTTTTGCCGACCGTCGCCGAGCACGATGCGGCGAAATCGGCTGTCATCACACTCAAGGACGAAAAACGAATCAACACCTTCTTGCGCCTCGACAGTCCCGGCGTCATTGCTAGGCTGCGCGAAAATTTTCCCGACCTGCCGGACCAGCCCGATGCCTGGACCGTGTTCGCTAGGCTGCGGGAACTGCGCACCCGGTGGTGACGGCAGGCGTGCCGGGATTGCCGGTGGAATGGACCAGATTGCAGTTGTTCCAGCCAACTCAAACTCAAGCGTGCAGGAAGTATTGCCATGATCTTGCCGGTAAACGTCCATCCGTTTCATGACCTGGACAGCTAAGACATTGTCTGGCCCGCAGAGGGGAGCAACAACGCCGTTCTGCGCTTGAATTCCAGCCAGCGAGAAGTTCGATGTATTCACCCTGCCACGTCCTTGCGCCGACATCGGCCAGCGACTGGGCGCGCTGGGGAAGTGCCACTATGCAAGAGCGGGGCGGACTTTGTTTCGGTGATCAGGGCCGGCTGACTGGGGTATCCACGCGTTGGCCGGCAGCGGCGAGCCAGCGTGACGAGATAGCTGGACGCCAGGGTTGCGGCTTTTGACTATTCTTATGGCTCAAATCTAGCTCTTGTCCAGGTAATACGGATGTAAACCGCTATTATTTTTATAGCAATGCAAGGCAAATGGTGCGCTGCTGGTCTTACTTGTGCTACCCGCGCGTGGCCGAATGCTGAATACTCTTTGTGCCGGGGAACTGGTTGCGTGACTCGAATCCGGGCTTGAAGGCGGTGGGCGTAAAGGCGGCGGACGTCAACGTGGCCGCCGGAGGGCAGCCGGCTATCGGTGCTGACCATTTCGGCGCGCTCTGGACTGGGCGCTGTAAGGAACCAACGGCCGCATTGACCAATCGAACAACTCCAAGCAATTTACGCCAAAGGAAAGTCCATGATGAGCCGAAGAATTACCCTACTCCGCCTCGGTGCTCTATCCGGAATTCTGGCCGGCATGCGTGGTCTGTTTGGCAGCAGCCCGGCCCACGCGGCGCAGGTCTATGAAGTGTCGCGCACCGAGGGCGAATGGCAAAAGCTTCTTAATCCCGATCAATACCGCGTCTTGCGCAAGGCCGGGACCGAGCGCCCCCACAGCAGCCCGCTTGACAAGGAAAAGCGCGCCGGCGTTTTCAGCTGCGCGGGCTGCGCCCTGCCACTCTTTTCGTCGAAGACCAAATTCGACAGTGGCACCGGCTGGCCCAGCTTCTGGCAGCCGATGGAAAAAGCGGTGGTCGAACAAACCGACACGACCCTGTTCATGAAGCGGACCGAGGTGCTGTGCCGCAATTGCGGCGGGCACCTCGGCCATGTGTTCGACGACGGGCCGAAACCTACTGGTCTTCGTTATTGCATGAACGGCGTGGCCATGAACTTCGCGCCGGCATCGTGATGGGCAAACTTGTGCTGGCCGCAGGCGCGGCCAGCTTGTCGCTCTGGGCGTTGCTCGGCGCCAGCGTGGCAGCCGAAAAAGCGATCAGGCTGCCCGCACCGGCACTTGACATGGTCACAGGGGCTGAAACGGCCGGCGAAAACGCCGTGTTTGCAGGCGGCTGCTTCTGGGGCGTGCAGGCCGTTTTCCAGCACACCCAGGGCGTGCTGAGTGCCGTCTCGGGCTACGCCGGCGGACAAAAGGCAACAGCCAACTACGACAGCGTGAGAACGGGGCGAACCGGCCATGCCGAATCGGTGCAGATCAGCTATGACCCGAAGCAGGTTTCCTACGGCAAGCTGTTGCAAATCTACTTTTCGGTGGCGCATGACCCGACCCAACTCAACCGCCAGGGTCCGGATTCCGGCACGCAGTACCGCTCGGCGGTCTTTTACACAAGTGCCAGCCAGAAACAAGTCGCTGAACGCTACGTCGCCCAGCTGGATGCAGCGAGCCTGTTTCCGGGCAAGATCGTGACGCAACTCGCACCGTTGGACGGGTTTTATCCGGCCGAGGCCTACCACCAGGACTACGCCACCCTGAACCCGCACGCACCCTATATCGCGCGCTTTGACATGCCGAAAATCGCCAACCTGAAAAGCGTGATGCCCGAGGTATACCGCGAAAAACCGGTGCTGGTTTCAGCGCACCCCCGCAACTCAAGTCCCTGACCGCCAGCCTTGCGCTCCTTCCTTTTCTGTCCTGGACTGTCAGCCCGGTGCAAACGCCATGAAGCGCAACAGCGCAGGACTGGCCGCCCCGCCAGCCCAGACCAGACTGGTCTCGCAGCCCGGCACCGCCCGTCCCCTGCCGCCCCTCACTTCCCGATAGACCACGCCAGGCCGCTGGAACTGCCGCACACTGTCGGGCACCCAGGCCACGCCCAAGCCCGCCGACACCAGGTTGACGATGGTCTGCATCTGGATGGCTTCCTGTGCCACGCTCGGCAACTGGCCGGCGGCGTGGTACATCGCAAAAATCGCGTCATAAAGCGATGGCAGGATGCGCCTCGGAAAAATGACCAGGGGCTGGCCCAGCAAGTCCTTCAGCGTGAGCGTGACTTTGCCGGCCAACTCGCTTTGCTCGGGCGCGGCCACCACCAGCGAATCGTGTGCAATGCGCCGGCAGGCCAAGCCTGGCGGCGCAAAGCCGGGTGAATGCAGCATGAAGCCGGCATCAATTTCACCGCGTTCAAGCAATTGCAGTTGCACATCGCCGGTGGCTTCTATCAGCTCCAGTTGCACCCCGGAATATTGCTCGCGGAAAGCCAGCACCCAGCGTGGCAGCAAATCGAAGCCGACTGTAGACACAAAAGCCAGCCGCAAACGCCCTGCTTCGCCATCGGCGCTGGCGCGCGCATACGCGGGCAAAGCCTGCGCACGGAACAGCAGGTCGCGGGCCTCGGGCAACAGGGCAGTGCCAGCGGGTGTGAGCCGCACACTGCGCGTGCTCCGCTCAAACAGGCGGACAAGCAGCAGCTGTTCAAGATGGGCAATAGCTTGCGTTAATGGCGGCTGCGTCATGTAAAGACGCTGCGCTGCGCGACCAAAATGCAGCTCTTCCGCCACGGCGACAAACTGACGCCAAAGTCGCAACTCAATCACTGGATCACTCATATGTGCAGAATATTAATACACCGGCAAAAAGATATTGGATTGAAATAAACATCACGCGCATACTCTGGATTGCACCATTTCGTCCCACCCATAGATTGCGAAAAGACACCCCATGGCAGAAAACAAAGTGATTCCCATCAACCGCCGCTCGGCCAACATCACCGAAGGTAAATCACGCGCGCCCAACCGCTCCATGTACTACGCAATGGGCTACGAGGAAAGCGACTTCAAGAAACCCATGATTGGCGTGGCCAACGGCCACAGTACCATCACGCCGTGCAATAGCGGCCTGCAAAAGCTGGCGGATGCTGCCATTGCCGCCATTGAAGAAGCGGGCGGCAACGCGCAGGTCTTTGGCACGCCGACCATTTCCGATGGCATGGCCATGGGCACCGAAGGCATGAAGTATTCGCTGGTCAGCCGCGAAGTCATTTCCGACTGCATCGAAACCTGCGTACAGGGCCAGTGGATGGACGGCGTGCTGGTGGTCGGTGGCTGCGACAAGAACATGCCGGGCGGCCTGATGGGCATGCTGCGTGCCAATGTGCCAGCCATTTATGTCTATGGCGGCACGATTTTGCCGGGCCACTACAAGGGCAAGGACCTCAACATCGTCAGTGTGTTTGAAGCCGTCGGCGAAAACGCCGCTGGCCGCATGAGCGATGAAGACCTGTTGCAAATCGAGCGCCGCGCCATTCCCGGCACCGGCAGCTGCGGCGGCATGTACACGGCCAACACCATGTCCAGCGCTTTTGAAGCCCTCGGTATTTCGCTGCCTTACTCCAGCACGATGGCCAATCCGCACGACGAAAAAATGAACTCGGCCAGCGAGTCCGCCAGGGTGCTGATCGAAGCAGTCAAAAAGGACCTCAAACCGCGCGACATCGTCACCAAAAAATCAATCGAAAATGCGGTTGCAGTGATTATGGCCACCGGCGGTTCGACCAATGCCGTGCTGCACTTCCTGGCCATCGCCCACACGGCCGGCGTCGAGTGGACGATTGACGACTTCGAGCGCATTCGGCAGAAAACGCCGGTGTTGTGCAACCTCAAACCGTCGGGCCAATACCTGGCAGTGGACCTGCACCGGGCCGGCGGTATTCCGCAAGTCATGAAAATGCTGCTGGTGGCAGGCTTGTTGCATGGCGATTGCGTGACAATCTCTGGTCAGACCATTGCAGAAGTCCTCAAGGATGTGCCAGATGCGCCGCGTGCTGACCAGGATGTAATTCGACCTATCAGTAACCCGATGTACGCCCAGGGCCACCTTGCCATCCTCAAGGGCAACCTTTCGCCCGAGGGCTGTGTTGCCAAAATCACCGGCCTGAAAAACCCGGTCATGACGGGCCCGGCCCGCGTCTTTGATGACGAGCAGTCAGCGCTTGCCGCCATCCTGGCCGGAAAAATCAAGGCGGGCGATGTGATGGTATTGCGTTACCTCGGTCCCAAAGGCGGCCCGGGCATGCCTGAAATGCTGGCCCCCACCGGCGCGCTGATTGGAGCCGGCCTGGGTGAAAGTGTCGGGCTGATTACTGACGGACGTTTCTCCGGAGGCACTTGGGGCATGGTGGTTGGCCATGTCGCGCCGGAAGCAGCAGCCGGCGGCAACATAGCGTTTATCAATGAAGGGGATTCCATCACGATTGACGCCCGCCAGCTTTTGTTGCAACTAAATGTCAGCGATGCGGAACTGGAACAGCGCAAAGTCGGCTGGAAGATTCCGGCACCGCGTTACACCCGTGGCGTGCAGGCCAAGTTCGCCTTCAATGCATCGAGCGCCAGCAGGGGCGCAGTGCTTGACGATTATTGAAAAAGGCCTTGCCCGGTAAAAAGCGCGTCGGTCAGACACTCCGGCGGGCTATTTATCAAGCATGCAGCTCATATTTGCGTCATCGTACCAACGAGACTAAAGACGTTTTTTGGGTGCCAATCCCATGGCGGTACGCTGTTTGTCGATACGTTTTTGCTTGCGGTCCTCCATCTTGCGGACCTCATTGCGCTTGGTGTAACCCGAAGCGTCGGCCCAAGCCCACCACGCGGCAGCCAGCACAAACGGAGACAGCACCACCCACCAGCTCCAATTGGCCACCGGGCTGATTTCCAGGTATTTCAGGCCCAGACCGACAACTCCAATAAATAGCAAATACATCCCGACTCCTGAAAATTCTGCGCTTCCGGTGCGGCAAATGACTACATGCCGTAGTCAACCCGCATCACTACAATCACGTTGATTGAATGTACCCGAATCCATCACTCACTCTTGAGGACAATTGATGAAACGAACTCTATTGGCAATCGCTTCCATCGCTGCGGGTTTCGCGGTCTCCGGTCCTGCCATGGCTGACCTCCAATTGGCCACGACAAAAAACTGCATGGCCTGCCACGCCGTTGACAAAAAGCTGGTGGGCCCGTCGTACAAAGATGTTGCTGCCAAATACGCGGGCCAGCCAGACGCTGCCGACAAGCTTGAAGCAAAAGTCCTGAAGGGCGGTTCAGGCGTCTGGGGTCCCGTACCCATGCCGGCCAATGCGCAAGTCACCCCAGCCGAGGCCAAAAAACTGGTGGCATGGATACTTTCGCAAAAATAATTCGAACAATTCGTTGAGGTGTCGACTGGGCAATCTCCTCCTCTGTCGATTTCCACCATAAAAAACCCGTCCAATGACGGGCTTTTTTATGGGCTGATAGAACCAGGCACAGCTTACAAATTCTGCGACAACTGCTCCAGAATCGCCGGATTTTCAAGCGTCGACGTGTCTTGGGGTGCCGTCTCGCCTTTGGCCACGCCCCGCAAAAGGCGGCGCATGATTTTGCCACTGCGCGTTTTGGGCAGATTGTCGCCAAAACGGATGTCCTTGGGTTTGGCAATCGGACCGATTTCCTTGCCCACCCAGTCGCGCAACTCCTTGGCGATTGCCTTGGCTTCGTCGCCCGTGGGGCGCGAACGCTTAAGCACCACAAAGGCCACAATCGCCTCGCCGGTCAGGTCATCCGGACGGCCCACCACCGCCGCTTCGGCGACGATAGGGTGCGCCACCAGCGCCGACTCGATTTCCATCGTGCCCATGCGGTGGCCGGACACATTCAGAACGTCATCAATACGGCCGGTAATGCGGAAATAACCGTTGTCAACATTACGTACCGCGCCGTCGCCAGCGAGGTAAATCGTGCCGCCCATTTCCTCGGGGAAATAGCTCTTCTTGAAACGCTCAGGATCGTTCCAGATGGTGCGAATCATCGACGGCCAGGGGCGCTTGACGACCAGCATGCCACCCGACCCGTTGGGCAGGTCATGGCCGGTTTCATCGACGATGGCAGCCATGATACCGGGCAGCGGCAGAGTGCAGCTGCCAGGAACCAGCGGAGTCGCGCCCGGCAACGGGGTAATCATGTGGCCGCCGGTTTCGGTTTGCCAGAAGGTATCGACCACCGGACAACGCTCGTGACCGATGTGCTTGTAGTACCACATCCAGGCTTCGGGGTTGATCGGCTCGCCGACCGAACCCAGAATGCGCAGGCTGCTCAGGTCGGAGCGGTCCGGATGCACGACGGCATCGGCATCGGCGGCCTTGATGAGCGAACGGATGGCCGTGGGCGCGGTGTAGAAAATCGTGACTTTGTGCTTTTCGATCATCTGCCAGAAGCGGCCGGCATTCGGATAAGTCGGAATGCCTTCGAAGATGACTTGCGTCGCACCAGCGGCCAGCGGGCCGTAGGTGATGTAAGTGTGGCCAGTGATCCAGCCGATGTCAGCAGTACACCAGAAAACGTCGGACGGCTGCAGGTCAAACGTCCAGTCCATCGTCAGCTTGGCCCACAGCAAATAACCGCCGGTGCTGTGCTGCACGCCCTTGGGTTTGCCGGTGGAGCCGGAGGTGTAGAGAACAAACAGCGGATGCTCGGCGCCGACGAATTCAGGCTCACACACCGGTTTGGCCTTGGCAGTCACTTCGTGCATCAGGCTGTCACGCCCCGCGACCATGTTGCAGGCCGTCTGGGTACGCTGATAGACGATCACGTTCCTGATCGACTCGCAGCCGCCCATGGCGATGCCCTCGTCGACGATGGACTTGAGCTGCAGTTCCTTGCCGCCTCGTAACTGGAAATTGGCGGTAATCACGGCTACGGCGCCCGCGTCCTGAATGCGTTCCTGCAGGCTTTTGGCCGAGAAGCCGCCAAACACCACAGAATGCGTCGCGCCAATTCGGGCGCAAGCCTGCATGGCAATGACGCCCTCTACCGTCATTGGCATATAGATGACGACACGATCACCCTTTGCAATGCCCATGTCCTTGAGCGCGCTGGCGAACTGGCTGACTTTTGCGTGCAATTCCTTGTAAGTCACGTTAGTCACCTTGCCATCATCACTCTCGAAAATGATGGCCTTTTTGCTTTCGGTTGGCGTCCCCAGATGGCGATCCAGGCAGTTGTAGGAAGCATTCAGTTCGCCATCGGCAAACCATTGATAAAACGGGGCGTTGGATTCATCCAGCACCTGGGTGAACGGCTTTTTCCAGCTGAGGTTCTCACGCGCCAGGCGCGCCCAGAAACCTTCGAAATCATTTTCAGCTTCAGCGCACAGCGCGTTGTAGGCATCCATTCCGGAGATGCGCGCGGCCTTTACGGTGGCTGCGCTGGGTGGAAAAACGCGGTTTTCAACCAGGACGGACTGCATGGCAGGAATAGGGGTGCTCATCGGTTTTTTCTCCTTTGGATCATTAAATGCGTCGTACTTTGGTGCTTGGCACTTACATGCCACTGACGCGCTCTAATCTTGCAAACCTGAAATTCATTCTCCCGACGGCCGGCGACCCCTACAATTCCCAACCTCGAGTAACGGTTTATACAATGCCTCTGCCCACCCCCACCAAAATTTCCCCGCTTCGCCCTTTGCCCAAGCTGATTTTTGCCAGCCGATGGCTTCAGTTGCCACTTTACCTGGGGCTGATTGCGGCGCAGGCGGTCTATGTGGTTCATTTTCTCGTGGAGCTGCTCCATCTCATCGAAGCAGCTTTCGGTAGCCAACCAGCACTGCAGGCGCTGATCAGCAGCATAGGCTACAAAACCACCACACCAATCGTCACACTCAATGAAACAGTCATCATGCTGGTCGTGCTGGCGCTGATCGACGTGGTAATGATTTCCAATCTGCTGATCATGGTCATTGTGGGCGGTTACGAAACTTTTGTCAGCCGCATGGACCTGGAGGGCCATCCTGACCAGCCGGAATGGCTAAGCCATGTGAATGCCTCGGTGCTGAAGGTCAAGCTGGCTACAGCCATCATTGGCATCAGCTCAATCCACCTGCTTAAAACTTTCATCAATGCCGACAATTACACCGACCGGGTGCTGATGGCGCAGACGGTCATTCACATTACCTTCCTGTTGTCGGCAATAGCCATTGCCTACACTGACAAGATCATGTCAGGCATCGCCGCACAAAAACATTGAACAAATAGGTCTTCTGCGCAAGCAGGACGGGCGCTACCAGCTATTCAAAGAATAGCAGGTAGGGCTTTTTTTACTCACACCATGTGCTGCGGTACCACCCAGTCGTCGAACTGCTCGGCCGTGACATGGCCCGAGGCAATGGCCGCATCGCGCAAACTGCTGCCTTCCTTATGCGCTTTCTTGGCGATGAAGGCGGCCTTGTCGTAGCCGACATGGGGGTTCAAAGCCGTCACCAGCATTAGCGAGCGCCCTACCAGCTCTGCAATGCGCTCGCGATTCGGCTCAATGCCGACGGCGCAATGGTCGTTAAAACTTACCATGCCGTCGGCCAGCAGGCGCACGCTCTGCAAAAAGTTATAGGCAATCATCGGCCGGAACACGTTCAGCTCAAAATTGCCGGACGCGCCGCCAAAATTGATCGCCACGTCGTTGCCGAACACCTGGGCGGCCAGCATGGTCAGCGCTTCGCTTTGCGTCGGATTGACCTTGCCCGGCATGATGGACGAACCCGGCTCGTTCTCGGGAATGCTCAGCTCGCCGATGCCGCTGCGCGGCCCGCTGGCCAGCCAGCGCACGTCGTTGGCAATTTTCATCAAGCTGGCGGCCAGCGTTTTCAGCGCGCCATGGGCATGAACCAGCGCGTCGCAGCTAGCCAGCGCTTCGAACTTGTTCGGTGCGGTGACGAAAGGCAGGCCGGTCAGGCGGGCCAACTCGGCGGCCGCCTGTTCAGCGTAGCCTTTTGGCGCATTCAGCCCGGTACCCACCGCCGTTCCGCCCAGCGCCAGTTCATGGAGATGCGGCAGCGCCGCCCGGACATGCGCTTCGCCGTGCGCCAGCTGCGAAACGTAGCCGGAGAATTCCTGGCCCAGCGTTAGCGGTGTGGCGTCCTGAAGATGGGTGCGGCCGATTTTCACGATACCGTCAAAATCGCTGGATTTTCGCGCCAGCGTGGCGCGCAGTTTTTCAATCGCCGGCAGCAGCCGGTTGGTGATGCCCTCGACCGCCGATACATGCATCGCGGTGGGAAACACATCGTTCGACGACTGGCTGCGGTTCACGTCGTCATTCGGATGCACCAGCCGCGCATCGCCGCGCTCGCCGCCCAGCAGTTCGCTGGCGCGGTTGGCCAGCACTTC
>NZ_JABBPF010000055.1 GCF_012927415.1 Polaromonas sp.
CAGCGTCTGCCATAGCGCCACGCAGCTTTTTCCGGCAAGCGTCAGCCAGCGGCAGACGCTGCCGGGGCACAAAAGTCATGTGCTCCGCGCCGCAAGCGTCAAGGCAGCGTCACAGCATCCTGAAAATTTGATATATTTTTTATAGCAAACTATATCGATACTTGCTGGACCAGCGCCGATATTTGTCAATGTTTTGGGGTGAAGGCCGCAGCGAGCCCCTACCGACAACTTTGGGCCGCTGCTCAGTCGCTGAAGACATGGGCCTGACCGGCTACCGTGATGCGCACCAGCGCGCCCACCGGAGGCGCGCGCAAGCCCGCGCTGTGCAGCAACAGCGGCGCGTTCCTGGTTTCGACGCCAGCCGGCTGGCTAATGGCTGCGCCGATGCGGCGCAACAGCCGCACCGTGAGCACGCTGACCGCACCGCCAAAATCGGTATCGAGCACCGCGCCGTAGCAGGCAGCGGGATCGGTGCCATGCTCGGTAATATCCGCAGGAACCTGGGCCACTTGCAGTTGCTCGGGTCGCAGCATGATTTGCGCGCTGCCCTCGCGCTGGCTGTCATCGACCGCGATGCGCCCGAGCGCGCAGTCGGCCCAGCCACCGGCCAGTTGCGCGGGCAGCACAATGCTTTCGCCCAGAAAACCGGCAATCGCTTCGTCCCTGGGACGCAGGTAGAGTTCAAGCGGATGACCGCACTGAACCAGCTGGCCTTCGCGCATGACGGCGACCTGGTCGGCAAAGGACAAGGCTTCGGACTGATCGTGGGTCACCAGGATGGTGGTGATGCCCGCCTTGCCAAGCAACTGCGCCACGGCTTTACGGGTGCTGGCACGCAAGCCGGTGTCGAGCGCTGAAAAAGGTTCATCCAGCAGCATCAGCCGGGGCCGCTGGGCCAGTGCACGCGCCAGCGCGATACGCTGCTGCTGGCCGCCGGAAAGTTCGTGCGGCCAGCGCGCCAGCATGGAGGTGTCCAGCGCCACCATATCCATCAGCTCGGCGATGCGCTCGGCACGCTGCGGCGCGTTGCGGGCCCGCCCGAAGCCGACGTTGCCCTCAACCGTTAGGTGGGGAAACAGCGCGCCGTCCTGCGGCACAAAGCCGATGCCGCGCCGATGGGCCGGCACCATTTCCGGGCCATCGGCCAGCAGTTGCTCACCGACTGTGACGCGGCCTGAATCAGGCGCCTCAAAACCGGCAATGATGCGCAGTAGCGTGGTTTTGCCCGAACCCGAAGGGCCGACGATGGCGGTACGGCTGCCCGCCGCCACGCTCAGGTTGATGCCACCCAGCACGGCGACCGCACCGTAGGATTTACGGACCTCAAAAAGCTCAAGGGAAGTCATCGTCCGGCACTCCGTTTCGATTGGGTGTAGAGCAGCCAGGTGATGGGCAGCGAAAGCAGGATCATGATCAGCGCATAGGGGGCGGCAGCGGCGTAATCGATCTCGCTGCTGTAAGCCCAGAATGCCGTGGCCAGGGTACGGGTGCCATTGGGCGCGAGCAGCAAGGTGGCCGTCAGTTCATTGGTAATACCGAGCGCCACCAGTGCCACGCCGGCAGCCGCGCCAGGCGCAGCCAGCCGCAGCGTGACGGACCACATGGCCCTTGCCGGGCTGCGCCCCAGACTGCGGGCGGCTTGTTCCAGCTCGATAGGGGCCTGGGCAATGCCGGCGCGCAAGCTGATTAGCGCGCGCGGCAAAAACATCAGGGCATAGGCCAGCAACACCGTCACCGCGGTCTGGTAAATCGGCAACGCCACCCTGACCGTAATGGTGACCAGCGCAAGCGCCACGACCACGCCGGGCAAAGAGCCCACCAAGTAGTTGCAGCCTTCCATGAAGCGCTGCAAACGCCCGGGCGAGCGGATCGACAGCCAGGCCATGGGAACTGCGGCCAGCGTGGTCAGCAAGGCGCCGACGGTGGCGAGCGCCAGGGTCTGGCTGATCGCAGGCCAGATCTCGTCAAAACGCCAGACACCGGCACCTCCCGCCGTCAGCCAGCGCAGCAGCGTGACCAGCGGCACACCGAGCGCAAGCACAGTGGTCAGTACCGGCAGCAACAGGCACGGCAGCGTGAAGCGCCCAAGGCGCCGCTGCTGCGGCATGCGGGCGGAGCCACTGCCCAGCCTGGCGTAACGCTCGGAACCGCGACCCGCAGACTCCAGCCCGAGCAAGGCAAAACAGCACAGCACCAGCACGCCCGACAGCATGTTGGCGGCCGGTCCGTTGTAGGAGGACTGAAACTGGTCGACGATGGCCGTGGTGAAAGTGTCAAAACGGATCATCACGTAGAGGCCGTATTCGGCCAGCAGGTGCAAACCGATCAACAGCGCGCCGCCACAAACGGCCAGCCGCAATTGCGGCAGGACGACCCGAAAAAACACCGTCCAGGGGTTCAGGCCCAGTGAGGCCGCGGTATCCTCCATGCCCGGGTCAAGCCGGCGCAAGGCGGCGGAAATTGGCAAATACAGAAAGGGGAAATACGCAAGCACCGACACCAACACGCCGCCAGGCAAGCCATGCAGGCCAGGCGCCACGGTAATCCACGCATAGCTGTGCACAAACGCAGGCACGGCAAGCGGGGCAACGGCCAGCCAGGCCCAGGCGCGCGCGCCCGGCACGTCACTCCGCTCGGTCAGCCAGGCCAGCGCCACGGCAAGCACCGCGCAGAGCGGTACGGTAAATACCACCAGCAAGGCGGTGTTGATCAGCAACTCCCCGACGCGGGGGCGAAAAATAAGCGCCGATGCCGTGGTCCAACCGGACTGAAAAGCCACCCAGACAACGAAACCCAACGGCACCAGCGACAGCAGCGAGACCAGCAAGGCTGCGCTGGCGACCCAGGAAAGCGGCCAGCGAAAGCACCACGGTCTTTTGTTAGATGGGGTTTGTTTGCTCATTGACCCATCTTGCGCGCGCGCGCCGCGCACGCCCGCAGCGGCGGAAAAAGACAGGGTGCTCACGGGCTGGCTCAAGTGAGGGTCTGAGGATGAAGCAAAGAAGAAGAAAGAGGGAGGACTGGCGGCACGGTATCCGCGCCGGGTGCGCGCTGCCAGGCTCGATCCGTCATCTCTTTAGAGAATGCCAGCCTGAGTCATCAGCTCGGTCACTTTTTTGCTGTTGAGTCTGGAAGGCTCGACTTTGGGCGCCTGCAGATCGGCCAGGGGCACAAGCCGGGGGCTGGATGCAGCTCCAACGCCCACTGCGTATTCATAGGAGTCTCCGGTTTTCAGGATCTCCTGGCCGCCCTTTCCGCTGACCCAGCGCACAAACGCCTGAGCTTCGGGCTGATGTTTACTCGATGCCAGCACACCACCCCCCGAAAGGCTGACAAATGCGCCAGGGTCCTGATGGCGGAAGTAATGCAGCTCGGTGTTGTTGCTGTTTTCACCGGTTTTGGCCTGGTCGCCGTAGCGGTAGTAGTGATAAATTACGCCGCCGTCAATCTGACCGGCGTTTACTGCCTTGAGGACCACGCCATTGCCTTTGTAGGCCACGACGTTTTCCTTCATGCCTTTGAGCCAGGCAAGCGTTGCCGCCTCGCCCTTCAACTCCAGTAAGGCGCCTACGATGGCCTGAAAATCCGCGCCCGCCGGGGACGCGGCCCAGCGACCCTTCCAGCTCGGGCTGGCCAGCTCCATAAGCGAAGCGGGAAGTTGCGCCTTGGTAAGCCTGCCCTTGTTGTAGACAAATACGGTGCTGCGGGCAGCAATTCCAACCCAGCGGCCATGCGCGGGGCGAAAATTATCGGGCACCTGGGCCAGCGTGGCTTCGCTCAGGGGAGTGAACAGACCGGCAGAATCCACCAGCGCCATGGCGGGGGAGTTTTCGGTTAAAAACACATCAGCACGGCTAGCTATGCCCTCTTGCACGATCTGGTTTCCCAGTTCCGTGTCACCACCATCACGCAGCGTCACCTTGATGCCGGTTTCCCGGGTGAAGCCTTCAGCCCAGGCCTTTGTCAGGCTGGCATGCTGCGCGTTGTACACCACGATGCCCTCGGTTGTCGGGGTGACGGGCTGGAGTGGCTGGGCCAGGCTGGAAACGGGAGCACCGATCAAGGTCGCGCTGAGGGCCAGCAGGCCCAGGGCGGGCGGAAAAGATATCTTCATGAGCATCCTTCTTCGAAGAAAAAAACCGTCCGGAGAGCGGCATTGGCAAAAATCTGAAAAAACCATCCGCGAATTAAAAAAGGATCTGCAATCGAGAATGGTAATGCGAATTACTTGCATCTTATTCTACTCCCATTCGTTGCTATACCGGCCGCTTTTAGGGTTGTTAAGCCCCGAGGACGGCTTGCTTGCCCCGCTTTGGCCGATGAAATAAATGTCGGTAGTGGCCGACACTAAAGGCAGCCGCTTACTGACGAGCAGTGATCCAGCTAAAGACTACGCTAAAAATCTTGAAACCAATCCATGGAGTTTTTTCATGCCAGTAGAAACAAGCGACTCCCAAAAGTTATGGGCGCTGATCAAAGACATCCGCTTTGGGATGTTTACTCATCGACATGCCAATGGGATGCTGCACAGTCACCCGTTGACAACTCAAAATAAATCGCTGGACGAAGGTTCAAGTCTCTATTTCTTTATCTCGCGGCAAAGCGAAATTGCACGCCAGATCCAGCAAGACGCTCGAGTCAACGTTGCCTACTCTAGCCCCGACGATGACAGCTACGTCTCTGTTTCGGGCGATGCCGCAATTATCGAAGACCAGGCAAAAAAAGAGGCCCTCTGGTCTCCCATGGCCAAAGCCTGGTTTCCCGCCGGTGCAGGCGACGCCACTCTCGCATTGGTGGAAGTCAGCATCGGTCACGCGGAATACTGGGATGTTACGGAAAGCAAAATGGTGCAGCTTGCCAAAATGGCCAAGGCAGCTGTCACCGGAGAGCGGGTGCAGAACATGGGTGAGCACAAGGAAGTGCGCATGCCCTGATGCTCGAACACGCGGATAGCTGTCGCCACTTAAAAAAAGCCCTGCGGTTTGATCGGCAGGGCTTTTTTTTCGCGCACGGCACTGCGGGCGCGGATGAACTGTCAAGCCGTTTCTCACGCAGGCAGGTTTTCTTTCACAGTATCGGCTAGGTCGGTGTAATCCTTGACCTGGTCAAAGTTCAGATACTGATAAATCTGTTCGCTGGCAGCTGTCAGAACCGTCATGTCAGCCATGTATTCGGCTTTGGTCGGAATCCGGCCGAGCTTGGAGCAGATGGCAGCCAGTTCGGCGGAGCCCAGGTAAACAAACGAGTTTTTACCCAAGCGGTTGGGAAAGTTGCGCGTCGAGGTCGAAAATACGGTGGCGCCCTCTTTTACCTGCGCCTGGTTGCCCATGCACAAGCTGCAGCCCGGCATTTCCATGCGCGCGCCGGCCGAACCCAGTACCCCGTAATGGCCTTCCTCGCTCAATTGCTTGGCGTCCATCTTGGTGGGCGGTGCGACCCAGAGCTTGACTGGAATGTCGCGCTTGTTTTCAAGCAGTTTGGAGGCGGCACGGAAATGCCCTATGTTGGTCATGCAGCTGCCGATGAAGACTTCTTCAATGACAGTGCCGGCCACGTCGCTGAGTGTCTTCACATCGTCCGGATCATTCGGGCAGGCCACGATCGGCTCATGGATGTCGGCGAGGTCGATTTCGATGACGGCGGCGTATTCGGCATCGGCATCGCCCTTGAGCAATTGCGGGTCGGCGAGCCAGGCTTGCATCGCGGCAATGCGGCGCTTGATGGTCCGAACATCCGAGTAACCCGTCGCGATCATCCATTTCAGCATCGTGATGTTGCTGGTGATGTATTCAATGATGGGTTCCTTGTTCAGGTGAACCGTGCAACCGCCGGCGGAACGCTCGGCAGAGGCATCACTCAACTCGAACGCCTGCTCGACCTTCAGGTTTGGCAAGCCTTCGATTTCGAGAATGCGTCCCGAGAAAATGTTGACTTTGCCCTGCTTGGCCACGGTCAGCAAACCGGCCTTGATGGCGTACAGCGGAATCGCGTTGACCAGATCGCGCAGCGTGATGCCAGGCTGCATCTCGCCCTTGAACCGAACCAGCACGCTCTCGGGCATGTCAAGCGGCATCACGCCGGTAGCTGCGCCGAAAGCGACCAGACCGGAACCGGCCGGAAAGCTGATGCCGATCGGAAAACGCGTATGGCTGTCGCCGCCGGTGCCTACGGTGTCGGGCAGCAGCATGCGGTTGAGCCAGCTGTGAATGATGCCGTCGCCAGGACGCAGCGGAATGCCGCCACGGTCGCTCATGAATTCAGGTAGCTCGTGGTGCATCTTCACGTCCACTGGCTTGGGATAAGCGGCGGTGTGGCAGAAGGACTGCATAACCAGATCAGCGGAAAAGCCCAGACAGGCCAGGTCTTTCAACTCGTCACGGGTCATCGGACCGGTGGTGTCTTGCGAGCCGACTGACGTCATTTTCGGTTCGCAGTAAGTGCCGGGACGAACGCCCTGACTTTTACCGTCGATGTCAGGCAAACCAACCGCTCGGCCAACCATTTTTTGCGCCAGCGTAAAACCGCGGCCGCTGTCGACCGGATTCTGCGGCAAGCGGAACAGAGTCGAAACCGGCAGACCCAGCGCCCAGCGCGCCTTGGCGGTCAGACCGCGGCCGACAATTAGCGGAATGCGGCCACCGGCGCGCACTTCGTCGAACAGCACCTCGCTTTTGAGCTTGAACTCGGCAATGACCTGACCGTCTTTTAACGCCTTGCCATCGTACGGACGTAGTTCGATCACGTCGCCCATGGCCATCTGGCTTACGTCAAGCTCGATCGGCAGCGCGCCGGAGTCTTCCATGGTGTTGTAGAAAATCGGTGCAATCTTGCTGCCCAGGCAGACGCCGCCGAATCGCTTGTTTGGTACGAAAGGAATATCCTCGCCGGTAAACCAGAGCACCGAGTTGGTGGCGGATTTGCGCGAAGAACCGGTTCCGACGACGTCGCCGACATACGCCACCAGGTTGCCCTTGGCCTTGAGCTCTTCGATGAACCTGACTGGGCCCCGCTTGCCGTCTTCTTCAGGAGTGACACCCGGCCGGGCGTTCTTGTGCATCGCCAGCGCATGCAGCGGAATGTCGGGGCGGCTCCAGGCGTCGGGCGCGGGCGACAGGTCGTCGGTGTTGATCTCGCCGGCGACCTTGAACACCGTCAGCTGGATCGATTCCGGCACTTCAGGGCGACTGGTGAACCATTCGGCATCGGCCCAGCTTTGCATCACAGACTTCGCGTATTTGTTGCCTTTTTCGGCCTTTTCCTGGACGTCATGAAACTGGTCAAACATCAACAGGGTGTTTTTCAGACCGCTGGCAGCCTTGTTGGCAACGCTGTCTTCGGCGTCGTCGAGCAACTCGATCATCGGACTGATGTTGTAGCCGCCCAGCATGGTACCCAGAAGTTGCGTGGCTTTTTCGCGCGAAATCAGCGTGCATTTCTCGCTGCCATGCGCCACGGCAGCGAGGTAGCTGGCCTTGACCTTGGCTGCACTATCCACGCCGGCAGGAACGCGGTGGGTGATCAGGTCCAGCAAAAACGCTTCTTCACCTTTTGGCGGGTTCTTCAGCAATTCGATCACCTCTCCGGTCTGCTGTGCAGACAAGGGCAGCGGCGGAATACCCGATACCGCGCGTTCGGCGACATGGTTGCGGTAGGTTTGCAAGAACTCGGGTGACATGCGGGCTTCTCCTTTAGGGAAAATTATTCGGAATCGTGGAACGGGTGGTTTAGCAGTCAGGCGCCGGCGCTTATTGGGCTGCTGTTGCCGGCAGGGCCAGGGTCGTCGTAGCTGGCGACGGCATGGCGGCTTCGGGCTTGAGCGCTTCCAGTATGCTGACGGGTGGATTGAGCTTCAGGTTCTCTGCAACCACCACTTGCGCCGGGCTCATGCATTCGTCGGCCAGGCGAATACCCAGTTTTTGGTTCATCAGCATCGATTTGTTGGCCAGTTGCAGCCACACTGCGCCTGCCTTTTGGTCTTCCAGTCGAATCGCGCCGGTAGAAGTCGTCACCGGAAACATGCGGTATTTGAAGTTTTTGCCCTGCATGTCAAAATATCCGGGCGCTTTGGTGTCAGCGGTCAGCGTGACCGAAGCCCCAAGTTCGCAGGGCAAACTGCCTTCGTACACCCGTTCGGCAATCGCCAGCTCGGCGGGCGTCAGAGCGGCTTCAGCCGCCTCAATCCCTGCAGCCACGTTCTTGGCGGCACTTTTCAGACTAATACGACCAGCGCTGACGGCTGGCTTCTTTTTGATAGCCGCCTGCTTGGCCACTTTCTTGGCTGAAGTTGCGGATTTATCCACAGGAGTAGCGGCCTGCGCTGAGGCGAAGCCGGAAGCAGCCAGAAAAACAGTCGCAGCAAGGGTAGCGGCAAGACTTGCCGTGTGGTTAAAGGTCATACGGTCTCGTAGTGTGTTGAAACTCAGTGAAGAGCGGGCTGGAAATACATTTTTGCCTCGGCAGAGAGCTTGCGCCCTGTCTGGTGCGCCCGCTCAAGCACTTGCCAGAAATAGCGGTAACTCGCGCGGTCGTGCAGCGTCCCATCAAAACTGATCGGAGCCCAATCAGCATGGTCGGCAGCAACTATTATTTTTGTCGCATTCTCAATTTCGCCCTCGCTCGGGGCACAGGCTTCAAGGATGGGGCGAATCTGGCTTGGATGAATGCTCCACATACGGGTGTAGCCCATTTCGCGCGCGCGCTGAGCGGCCGATTTCATCGCACCCACGTCATTAAACTCGGCAACCACGCAATGCGAGGGCACTTTCCCGTAAGCGTGGCAGGCTGACGCAATCTCCAGCTTGGCGCGCACCACCAGTGGATGCGTGAACTGCCCCGAAAGTGTCATGCCATTGGCCGAAATAGCCCCGCCGTGGGCCGCGACAAAATCCATCAGGCCAAAACTGACCGACTGTACCCGCGGATGTGCTGCAATTTCAAAAGCATGGCGAACGGCCATCGGCGACTCGATCAGCACATGCAATGGCAGATCACCAGCCGATGCAGCCAGCAGTGCCTCCTCCGCCTTGAGTACATCCGCCAGCGACTCGACTTTGGGCACCATGATGTGCGACAGCACGCCGGCGAGATTTCCGGCAATGACGGCCATGTCCGACTCAAAAGCAGGGTGGCCCACTGGGTGGACGCGAACTGCTACGCGGGCTTTGGCAAAGGAGAGTGTCGCCAGCGCCACCACCATGGCGGCGTGGTCGGCCTCGCCGCCGACCGGCGCACCGTCTTCGCAGTCAAGCGTCACATCGAAAACGCAGGCGCCGAACTCTTGCATCATCTCGGCCTGCAACTGCAGGCTTTTCCGCATCCGCGCCTCAACACCGCTGTAGTGGTCGCAAACCGGCAAAAAAAACGCCGCAGCCTGGGCACCCAGCAGAACTTCGCGCGGATGCTTGCCGCTTCCCGCACTGATCGCTTCGCGTACCACGCTGCCCATTGAGGAGACTGTGCTTTCTTGGAGCGGACCGGCACTACGCACGTCGTTCTTTGCCTTACAGCAGGTGGGCGACGCCAGCTTGCTCGTCTTGCAGCTCTTTCAGCGTCTTGCTGATGCGCTCCTGGCTGAATTCGTCGATGGCGAGGCCCTCGACCAGCTTGTATTCGCCGTTTTCGCAGGTCACCGGGAAGCCGAATATCGTATCTTTCGGAATTCCGTACTGGCCATCAGACGGGATGCCCATGGTGACCCACTTGCCATTCGTGCCGAGCGCCCAGTCGCGCATGTGGTCGATGGCGGCATTGGCGGCCGAAGCAGCCGACGACAATCCGCGCGCTTCAATGATCGCAGCGCCGCGCTTGCCAACGGTCGGCAAGAAGGTATTGGCATTCCATTCCTGATCATTGATCATCTTGGCAACGCTCTCGCCATTGATGGTCGCGAAACGGTAATCAGCGTACATGGTGGGCGAGTGATTGCCCCAAACCGTGAGCTTTTCAATGTCAGCCACGGCTTTGCCTGTTTTGGCGGCAAGCTGGCTGGCAGCGCGGTTGTGATCAAGACGCAGCATGGCAGTAAAGTTCTTGCGTGGCAGATCGGGCGCGCTTTTCATCGCAATGTAGGCATTGGTGTTGGCCGGGTTGCCAACGACCAGCACCCGGACGTTGCGGCTGGCAACGGCGTTGAGCGCCTTACCTTGGGCCGTGAAGATGGCGCCGTTGACTGCCAGCAGCTCGGCGCGCTCCATACCTGGGCCGCGTGGGCGCGAGCCCACCAGCAAGGCGTAGTCGGCGTCCTTGAACGCAGTCATGGGATCGCTGTGTGCCTCCATGCCAACCAACAACGGAAAAGCGCAATCTTCAAGCTCCATCATCACACCCTTAAGCGCTTTCTGGGGGCCTTCAACCGGGACTTCGAGCAACTGCAGAATGACTGGCTGGTCTTTGCCGAGCATTTCGCCCGACGCAATGCGAAACAGCAGCGCGTAACCGATTTGGCCTGCTGCACCAGTAACCGCGACACGGACAGGTTTTTTGCTCATGATTGACAACTCCAGGAAAGTAAAAAATTGCTTGAAACAGGATGTGAAGCGAAATGTTCGGCGTCGACCTGTGGCCTTTCAAAGGCTTGGGATGAATTTTTGCACCCCTGCATGCACAGGCGGGGCATTGCGCTCAGCGTAATATTTTACGCCCGAAAAGAACCAGCCGTCAATTTGTCTTATATCTTATATAAGATATGATTCAAACTTAAGTTACCCCTTCGCGCCGTGCGCACCACGCCGCCGTTTTAACCCGCTGTTCCGGTCTGTCTGTATGGCAATCAATCCTTCACCTGCAAGCTTCGACGCAACCCTCAGCACCGGCGAAACCGGCGCGAGTACTGTTGCGGGCGTCGCCCCGGCTTTCAGCCCGCTATACCAGCAAATCAAGATGCTGATCTTGCGCAGCTTGCAGGCCGGTGAATGGAAGCCGGGTGAACTGATTCCCAGCGAAATGGAGCTCGCCGTGCGCTTTCGCGTCAGCCAAGGCACAGTACGCAAGGCGATTGACGAACTCGCCGCCGAAAACCTGGTGATGAGACGCCAAGGCAAAGGCACCTTTGTCGCCACGCATGCGGAGCAGCATGTGCAATACCGCTTCCTCAGACTGATTCCTGACAACGGCGACATCAGCAGTGAAGGCCCGGCCGAGCGGCAGATCATTGACTGCAAACGCGTTCGCGCTTCTGCCGACATCGCCCGCCCGCTGGCCTTGCGCGCTGGCGATGCGGTGCTGCAATTGCGCCGGGTGCTGGCCTTTCAGGGCACGCCCACCATCGTTGAAGATGTCTGGTTGCCCGGCGGCCCCTTCAAGGGAATGACTGCCGACCGCTTGGCAAGCTACAGCGGCCCTATGTATGCGCTATTTGAAACCGAGTTTGGCGTACGCATGGTGCGCGCGGAAGAGAAAATTCGGGCTGTTGGCGCAGACGCCGAAGCGGCCAGGCTGCTTGGCGTGTCGGAAGGTGAGCCGCTATTGAGCGTCGAACGCATTGCCTACACTTATAACGACATGCCGATGGAACTGCGCCGCGCCCTGTACCGAACCGATACCCACTATTACAAAAATCAGCTGAGCTAGGGAAAACCATGACAGGAACAGTCTCCAGCTGATTTTGTTGCATTGCAATAGAATTGAGTTGTTTCGCTAGTAATCACGATTCCGGTTAGTTACCACCCGGTTACACCCACGAAAGCCAAAAAAAATGACAGAGCTGGCATCCACAGAACGTCCCAAGCGGCCCGAATTCCGCAACATGCAC
>NZ_JABBPF010000195.1 GCF_012927415.1 Polaromonas sp.
GTCTCAGCCCAGCGGCAATTTGCCTTGGTCGGTGACCAAAACTTTATGGTCGGTGACCAATATTTTGGGGGCGGTAGCAGCATGCGCCCCTGATGACATTGTTGCGGCAGCCGCCTTTAGTGCACCGCTTGCGAAGTCGCTAATCCACGAAGGTGTCGTGGAAGAGCTTTTGTGCCGCTGCAAGGCCTTTTCGTAGAGTCTCTGGACTTGCACCTGTAGAGGCTAGTGCGTTAGCAGTTACCTGGTCAGTTCTGCCTTCGGCAAATTGATGTATCTCGCTCGCCAATTCAGACAGCTTTAGATTTCCTTGGCCTTTAAGCAACTTTTGCGGTGGCGTTGTCTTTGTCTGTGCCAAGTGCTTCACGTACATCATCAGCAACGCCATCGCCAACATCTCTCGACTTCCAGCCAGCGGTTCGGTCGTGTGAGTCATCCCACTGGAATCGGAAGGTCGATTGTGTGTTTCTGACCTACCTCCAAATTCCGCTGCAATCGCCCTCATTCGGTCATGCACTGGTAGCCCCCGCGAATCCATGAATTTAACGAATCTAAGTACGTCGACCATCCGCTCAGTTGCTTTTGCCGCAGGATTGATGAGGCGACCATCGTTTTCGGCGTCTTTCACATACTGAAGCCTTGTCGAATCATTTGTGCTGGTTAAATTGTTTAGCGCCGCACTCCTAGCAATGACATACGCATTTAACTTTTCGGTCTGCCCTGCATTTTTTAGACGCTTGCGTAAATCTTTAAATGGCTTTGCACCGACTGACAGTGCTGCCAACACCCAAGCACGCTTGTACCTGTCAACCCGGAGTTTTGTCCAAGTGAACTCCTCCGCCTCCCATTCTGTAGGTAGCTCCGGATTTGGCACAGCGTCTGTTGAAGGTACCTCAGCAAGGGCCTCTACGGGTTTCAAGTTCGCGCTTAATTTTTTTGTGCCCTTGCTCAACACCTGTGGCTTGCCGTTGGACTTCAGTGTTGATTTAGCAGACGTACTTTTTGCAGCAGCACTTTTTGCAACTATTTTCTTGGCCGGCTTTTTTGTATCTACGGGCATTTTTGACGATTTGTAAGAGTTGAAATCATCATATCTCCAGCCCAGTACGCAATCGCGCGCTGAGACAACTGCAACCCCAGTCGAAATTTGAACTAATGCGGTGGCATTGGACCGCACCTTTCAAACGCTCGAATTGAACTTTGGTTTGGACAAAAGTCGGCTCCAAGTGGTCCAACTCTCTCCATATACATGACTGGTTATGAGCTTGAACTTCGCTCTCGGCCCAAACTTTCATGCGGGGTAAGGACCTAAGCGATCCCCGGTCTGTCCTAGCGCAGTTGCCTTCGGCGTGCGAGCACTTTATTGACGTCCCAAACACTCGAATATGAGAATGCAATCGCCGTGCATGTTAAGGCGGCAACGAGTTGACCCGTCACGCCGCGCTTAGCCTTGTCAATCTGTACCGATAGCGTATTGGACGTGTCGAAGCTTCAAGGTCGAGATCACTGCAATCCTGGAATCGGGTACGGAGTGAAATGTCCAAATTGGACCAAAAGCTTCCAGCGGAAGACGCATCACTTTCGGACACCGTTCGGACACGAAGACAAAAACCGAACGGACAAAGAAAAACAGCCTAGAGACTTTTGATCTCTAAGCTGTTGTTCTATAACGCTATTGTTATGGTGCGGCTGGCAGGAATTGAACCCACGACCCCTTGGTTCGTAGCCAAGTACTCTATCCAACTGAGCTACAGCCGCCGTAAAGCGAAATTATAGCGTATTTAAAGGCCGCTTATTGTTGTGCTTTGTTCAACAAATGTCGAATGATGAGGGCCCTTGCCAAGCACCTGCAGAATGGCAAGCGGCCACGCAGTGCTGTGCAGATCATGGAAGACGCAGCTGCTTCGCCACAACAGGCAGTATTTAGAGACAGTTGATCCGGCGAATGCTCAAATTTATTACCTAAACGCGGGAACCGCATTTGATAGCTCGGCTCCAGTGGAAAACACACATAAGCGCCCAGTTTTCAGCCGTCTAACGGCATCATCATTCAAGTCTGCGCCTTAAGCAACCGATGACGTCGCACCTGCTCAGCTTGGGGGCGGCCAATTGCCACTTCCAGCTCAAAGCGCGTTCAGCGGTATCTTAAGGTAGGACACTCCGTTGGCCTCCTCCGGCGGCATCTGGCCAGCGCGGATATTTACCTGCACCGCCGGCAATATGAGCACCGGCATTTCAAGCATTGCATCGCGTTGGGTTCGCAACTTAACGAACGCTTCTTCGCTCACGCCGTCGTGGATATGAATGTTGCTCGTCCGCTGCTCGGCTACAGTGGTTTCCCACACGGGCTCGCGTTCGCCGGGCGGGTAGTCGTGGCACATGAACAAACGTGTTTGGGGTGGCAACTTCAGCAGCTTGTGCACTGACCGAAAGAGCAGATGCGCGTTACCGCCAGGAAAGTCACAGCGCGCCGTCCCGACATCGGGCATGAAAAGGGTGTCACCCACAAACACGGCGTCACCAATGCGGTAGGCCATGCAGGCGGGTGTATGGCCAGGAACCGACAATGCCTCGGCGGTAAGCATCCCAATGGCGAAAGTTTCGCCGTCTTGCAGCAACTGGTCGAACTGATGACCATCAGGCCGGAATTCAGGCTCCAGGTGGAAGATGTTCATGAACACTTGCTGCACTCCGGTGATGCCTGCGCCAATGGCAATTTTTCCACCCAGCTTCGCTTTCAAATATTGAGCCGCCGAGAGATGATCGGCGTGGGCGTGGGTTTCCAGTATCCATTCGACGTGCAGGTTATTTGCACCCACAAACTCCACCAGCTTCTCGGCCGACACGGTTCGGGTTCGCCCCGACTTGGGATCGTAGTCGAGCACGGAATCGATAATGGCGCAGGCCGAGCCTTTCTTTTCAAACACTACGTAGCTGACGGTCCAGGTGGCGGGGTCGAAAAAGCTTTCTATGGTGGGAGTCATGAAGCGCTCGTTGGTAAATGCAAGATTTAATGCTTATTGAACCTCATACTACGACATGCGCCATGCATACCGGCCGCAGTGGCTGCTTCATTAATTTTTCATGGAATAACAGCCGGAATCCATTTACGCAGCGCCTGTCCCGACGTGCCTTAACAAATGCTGTTGACCCACGTCAATGCGGCAAGTTTGAGGATCAACCAAAATAACATCGGCAAGCCTCAAAACAAGGGAGATGACCATGTACAAGCGAATACTCGTTCCCGTGGACGGAAGCGACACTGCCAACAAAGCACTTCAGACGGCACTACAACTGGCGAAAGACGCGGGAGGATGCGTGAGGCTGGTTCACGTTATTGAGGAACTCGCTTACGTCAGCGGCTACGCGCAGTTTGGTGTTTATTCTGAAGAATTGCTCAAGGCGATACGGGAAACCGGCAGCAAAGTGTTGCAGGACGCCATGACGGTTGCTCAAATTGCGGGCGTAGAAGCAGACAACATGCTGTTCGACAACTTCGGCGGGCGGCTCGCAGAAATCATCACTGACGCCGCCAATGAATGGAAGGCAGACCTCATCGTTGTCGGTACCCACGGGCGGCGCGGAGTAGGACGCCTGCTGCTGGGCAGCGGCGCGGAGCAGATCATCCGGCTAGCACCGGTGCCGGTTCTCGTAATTCGATCAGGCAAGAACGGCGCCAAATGACAGTGCTGCTCGCAAAGCAGACCGACTGCTGCACGCCAAAGGCTGCTGCCCTTATCAGCCTCGCCGCGAGATTCCGCGCTATGCTTACAACGTCACCTCAACACTGGAGAACATGTCATGTACCAACGCATTCTTGTTGCAACCGACGGCTCTGCGCTTTCCAAAAAGGCCGTTCTCAGCGCCATCGACCTGGCGGCTGCGGTCGGTGCGGATCTGGTAGCGCTGTACGTGGTACCGCGCTACCCCGTCAGTTACTTTGAAGGCGGGATCACTATTTCGATGCAAGACATCGCGCGAACCGAGAAACAGTGGAGCGACAAGGGCCAAGCTGTGGTGGATGCCGTTCAGCAGATAGCGCAAGACGCAGGTGTGAAGACCAAGACCGTCGTCGCCCAGTCGGATTTGGTGGCTGAATCAATAATGTCAGCCGCCAGAAAGCATAAATGCGACCTTGTTGTCATGGCCTCGCACGGGCGTAAGGGTATCAAGCGCGTGTTACTAGGCAGCGAAACCCAACATGTGCTCACGCACAGCACCGTGCCGGTCTTGGTGCTGCGTTAATCCTATCGCTCTTCCAGCAAGATGCCACGAATCGAGATGTCATCGTCAACCAAGCACCACCCACAAGTTTTCCTTAATTTGTGGTTTGGATCAGCTAATAAAAGCCTGCTTGCAATCCTAGCTTCGTAGACAAAAATGGACTTGCAGAAGCGAAACTTCAGAAAAAAGCGTCACAGTCAAAAACAAGGTGGTAGGGCGTCACGGACTTGAACCGTGGACCAAAGGATTATGAGTCCTCTGCTCTAACCAACTGAGCTAACGCCCCAATCCACCCCTAGATTGTAAGTGCACTATTTGCTGTGGCTCAGCGCGGTACTCACCAGTTTGGACGTGATGTCGACAATCTGGATCATTTTCTCGTAGGGCATGCGCATGGGGCCGATCACGCCCAATGTTCCCACGACTTGGCCATCAACCTCATAAGGCGCTGTGACGACTGACAGTTCCTGATACGGAATTACCTGGCTTTCGCCGCCGATATAGATCCGTACGCCTTCCGCACGACTGGAAACATCGAGCAAACGCATCAACTGCGCTTTTTGCTCAAAAAGATCGAACAGCTTGCGCAAATTGCCCATGTCGCCTGAAAAATCACTGACGGCCAGCAGGTTGCGCTCGCCGGATATCACCACTTCGTCACGCGACTCGATCGCTTCTGAACTGACCTGGACCGCCGCCTGCATCAGCGTCGCGATTTCGCCCCTGAGCGCCTCGACTTCATTTTTCAGCCTCTCGCGCACTTGTTCAATCGCCATGCCAGCATAGTGCGAGTTAAGAAAATTTGCGGTTTCGGCCAACTCGGATTGGGTGTAGTCGGCCTCGGTAAAGATGACGCGATTTTGAACATCCCCATCGGGCGAGACAATGATCACAAGAAACCGTTTTTCGGACAGGCGTAAAAACTCGATATGCCGAAACACCGAAGTCCGGCGCGGCGCCATCACAACGCCAACGAACTGTGAGAGGCTGGACAGCATGTGGGCAGCGTTGCTGAACACTTTCTGCGGCTGATCGGGTGCCAGTCGGTTCGCCGCAAGATGGCCAGCGGTCGACAGCGGGTCACGTTGCGTGGTCAGCATGGTATCGACGAAAAGCCGGTAACCGCGGGCGGTAGGAATGCGGCCTGCAGAGGTGTGCGGGCTGACAATCAGGCCAAGATCTTCAAGATCGCTCATGACGTTGCGAATCGTTGCCGGAGACAGATCAAGCCCCGAGGCCTTGGAAAGTGTTCGCGAACCGATGGGCTGGCCATCAGCAATGTAGCGCTCAACGAGCGCTTTCAACAACAAACGGGCGCGATCATCAAGCATGGAGACATTCTACGAAGCTTAAGTCATCATGTTGTGATGTAATTTAGTAATGAAGTCGCAATTTCACCATGTCGCACTAATCGGTAAATACCATGCCAAAGGCTCCCGGTCCGCGCTTGAGGATATTGCCCATTTTCTGGGGGCGCAGGGCTGCGATGTTGCGATTGAGCAGGATACCGCCAGCAATACCGGCTTGACTCAGTTTCCCACGCTTGATGCGGCCGGAATAGGTGCCGAGTGTGACCTCGCTCTGGTTGTCGGCGGCGATGGCACGATGCTTGGCATAGGGCGTCAACTGGCCCAGTTCGGTGTGCCTGTGATAGGTATCAACCAGGGGCGTCTCGGTTTCATCACCGACATTGCCTTCGAAGATTACCAGGACACGCTCAAACCAATGCTGCGCGGCGAATACGAGGAAGACCGGCGCTGGATGATGCAGGCCAGCGTCATACGCGATGGGCGCTGCGTTTTCAGCGCCACCGCCATGAACGATGTTGTGGTCAATCGTGGCGCAACTGCCGGCATGGTTGAATTGCGCGTAGAGGTAGATGGCCGCTTCGTGGCTAACCAGCGCGCCGACGGCCTGATCATTGCGTCGCCCACGGGCTCTACAGCCTATGCGCTTTCTGCAGGCGGGCCATTGCTTCACCCTTCCATCTCCGGTTGGGTGCTCGTCCCGATTGCCCCGCACACTTTATCGAATCGACCCATAGTGCTTTCCGACGCGGGAGAAATTGCCATTGAAATAGTAGCAGGGCGGGATGCCAGCGCGAACTTTGACATGCATTCGCTGGCCAGCCTATTGCACGGTGATCGCATCACCGTCAGACGCGCGGAACATCAGATGCGCTTCCTGCACCCCAAAGGTTGGAGTTATTTTGATACTTTGCGCAAAAAACTTCACTGGAATGAAGGGGTCGCCTGAATCCGGCCCTGCCTCTGGTCATGATCTGGATTGAGTTATGAGCCTTAAAAGCATCTCTCTCCGCGATTTCGTCATCGTCCGTGAAATGGATCTTGACTTGTCGGACGGATTCACCGTGCTCACTGGAGAGACGGGAGCGGGGAAATCAATCCTGATTGACGCGCTGCAATTAACGCTCGGTGCCAGGGCGGATGTCGGTGTGGTCCGCGAAGGCGCTGCGCGCTGTGAAATCAGCGCAGAGTTCGACAGCCCTCCAAATTTGGCAGAGTGGCTGGAGCAAGCAGGCTTTGAAGCGGATGAGTATTTGCTGCTGCGTCGCACCATTGATGCGCAGGGCAAAAGCCGGGCCTGGATTAATGGCTGCGCTGCCACCGCCACCCAGCTCAAAGTGGTTGCCGACCATCTGGTAGACATTCATGGTCAGCACGCTTGGCAAAGCCTGACCCGTCCCGACGCGGTAAGGGGTCTGCTTGACTCTTATGCGGAGGTCACTACCGAGGCCTTGTCCCTTCAATGGAGCCAGTGGCGAACAGCCCAGAAAACACTGGCGCAGGCGCAAGGCGCACAGGACAGCCTGCTGCGTGAGCGTGAGCGCTTGGCATGGCAAATCGACGAACTGGGAAAACTGACACCCGGCGCTGATGAATGGACCGAACTCAATGCTCAGCACGGCCGGCTGTCAAACGCCCAAGCCTTGCGCGAGGCGGTACAAGCGGCTGTCGATGCCCTGCAGGAATCCGATGACAGCGCAACGAGCCTGCTGGGTCGCGCCATTTTCTCGCTACAAAATCAGGAGCACATAGAACCCGAATTCACTGCACCTCTCGAGGTTTTGAATGCTGCATTGGCCCAAATGGAAGATGTCGTCCATTCCCTGAACGGCTATGCAAGGCACACCGAGCTGGAGCCACGCCGGCTGGCCGACCTTGACGAGCGCCTGGCGCTATGGGTTGGCTTGGCACGCCGCTACAAACGCCCACCGGCAGAACTGCCGGAATTGCTCGCATCATGGCAGGCCGAGTTGCAAAAGCTGGATGAGGCATCCGATCTGGAGCAGCTTGAAAAACTCGCAAACCAGGCAAGGTTGGCGTATCTGGAAGAAGCACACCAAATTTCAAATGTACGCAACCGGACAGCGCCCCGGCTTGCAAAGGCCATTACTCAGGCGATGCAGGGCCTGGGTATGCAGGGCGGCAAGTTTGAGGTCACGCTGACCCCGCTGGCGCAACCGGCACAGCACGGGCTGGAACAGGCCGAATTTCTCGTGGCCGGCCACAGCGGCAGTACGCCAAGACCCGTAGGAAAGGTGGCGTCAGGTGGCGAGTTGTCCCGCATTGCCTTGGCCATCGCGGTCACCACCAGTCAGCTGGGACAGGCACAGACATTGATCTTTGATGAGGTCGATTCAGGCGTGGGCGGCGCGGTGGCTGAAACCGTCGGCCGCTTGATGAAGCAGCTCGGCAAGGACCGCCAGGTGATGGCGGTGACCCACTTGCCTCAAGTCGCCGCTTGCGCCGACCATCATCTGGTCGTGGCCAAACGCACGGAAGGAGGCCGCACCCTCAGCACGATAGACCATGTGCACGGCGAGCTGCAGGTGGCAGAAATTGCCCGCATGCTAGGTGGCGAAAAACTCTCTGGCACCACGCTTGCGCATGCCAAGGAAATGCTGGGCATTCCCCTTGATTGAGTACCTGTTCGCCCGCTTAGTTAGCATACTCGCATGAACATTCGCACTTTCGGTTTTTCACCTGCAAACCGCGCAAGGGCTTGCACCACCTTCGCAGCAATTCAGCGGCCGCTTCCAGGGCGATTAGGGGATTGGTCATGGAAATGATTCTTATCACCGGCAGGTCGGGTTATGGAAAATCGGTGGCCTTGCACGCGCTGGAAGATGCGGGCTACTATTGCGTGGACAATCTTCCACCAGAATTGCTGGCTTCGTTTATCGCCTTGAAGCGGCCCCACGAAGCGTCCAAGGTTGCCATTGCGATGGACGTGAGAAGCGCCACCTCGCTGCCCCTCGTTCCCCAGAAATTGCACCAGTTGCGGACTGAGGGCGTTGTTGTGCTATCGCTGTTTCTGGATGCCAACACCGAAACGCTGGTGCGTCGCTTTTCAGAAACTCGGCGGCTTCACCCACTCTCACATAACGACGCCTCAGACCAGCACCGGGCGCTGGTGGAAGCAATTGAGCTGGAGCGTGAGTTGCTTGGCGAAATGCGCGAGCAATCCCATGTGCTCGACACCAGCATGCTCCGCTCTTCTCAGTTGCAGGCCTACGTCAAATCATTGATCGCAGCGCCCGCCACGCAACTTACGCTGGTATTTCAGTCCTTTGCATTCAAGCGCGGCGTACCGCTCGATGCCGACTATGTATTTGACGTACGCATGCTTCCCAACCCACACTACGAAACCGGACTGCGTGAGCTGACCGGGCAAGACCATGCGGTTGCAGAGTTCCTCAGGGCACATTCGGAGGTGGACGATATGTTCAGGCACATCGAACAGTTTCTTAGCCATTGGCTGCAGGCACTGATGCGAGACCACCGCAGCTATGTCACGGTGGCCATTGGCTGCACCGGCGGCCAGCACCGCTCGGTCTATCTTGTGGAGGCGCTGGCCGAAGCGTTTGGCAAGCACTGGCCCACCATCAAGCGGCACCGCGAACTGGACGCCCGTTAATCGGCAGTGCGGCACTGCTCACGGCCTGCAAATTCACTTGGAATCGTCCCGCGCCAGCAGCTTGCGAATGGGCGCAGGAAGGCCAAGAGCCGGCCAGGCATCCGGGCTGAACCAGGCACCCGGCCTGTCCTCGGAAACCATCGCCCGAGGCATGGCCTGACCAGACCGGAATTCTGCAATCCAGGGCGACAAATACAAATCCTTGTGCGTCAGCACATGAACAAAAGTCTGCATCGGTTCGAACCGGCCCTTCACACTTTCCAGCAAAAGTGTTTTTAGTGCATCGTCGCTGTCAAAGGCAGGCAGACAATACAGTCCACCCCAGATCCCGGTACTTGCCCGCTTTTCAAGCCATACCGATCCGTCCGGCATCTGTGCCCAGAGCAGGCTCAACGCTTGCGCGCTGCGCTTTAGTTTGCGTGTTTTGACGGGGTATTTGGTGGGCTCGCCGCTGGCCGATCCGCGACACAGGTTTTGCACGGGACAAAGCAGGCACTGTGGCTGGCGCCCGGTGCAAATCGTCGCGCCCAGGTCCATCAATCCCTGGGTGTAACGCGGCATGGTTTGCGCCAGGTCTTCATCGGGCAACAGTTCGGTGGCCTGGTCCCAGAGAGCGCGCTCACTTGCGACATGCGCCAAATCGGCAGAAAATCCGAGGACGCGCGTCAGTACCCGTTTGACGTTGCCGTCAAGAATCGCAACACGCTCTCCAAAGCAGAATGAAGCGATGGCCGCTGCGGTCGAGCGGCCTATTCCGGGCAAGGTCTGCAACTCATCTGCCGTGTGAGGAAACTCCCCCGCATGCAGCGCCATCACTTCTTGTGCGCACCGATGCAAATTCCGCGCGCGGCTGTAGTAGCCCAAGCCACTCCACAGACCGAGTACGTCATCCTGCTTCGCAGCGGCAAGATCGCTTACCTCGGGAAAGTGCTGCAAAAACCGATCATAGTAATCAACAACAGTGCTCACCTGCGTCTGCTGGAGCATGATTTCAGACAGCCAGACGCGATAGGGGTCGCGTGTGTTCTGCCAGGGCAAGCTATTACGCCCATGGTCTTTTTGCCAGCGAACAATTTCCCCGGCAAATCCAGAAAAAGTGCTTTGCGGCGGCGCTGGTTTTCCGCATTCCTGTGTCGCAAGCTGGTCAGTCACTTTAATATCGGATCGGATAACTTTTTGTCGCATTGCCTTCAAGCACTCGACGCCAAAGCCAGATTCGGCGCGACCGGGTCCACATCATGAGCGGCAGAAGGCACTGGCGGACCACTCAAAAGGTAGGAAGTCAGCTCTGCCAATTTGGCGTCAAGTTCATTGAGCAAGCTTTCCTGATCGTCAATTTCAGCGATCCGCTCGTCGAGTCCGGAGGCGGCCTGCTGGATGCGCTCGATGGCTTCGAGCCGACGCCCGAAGTTGCGGCGTCGCTCGCGCAGTTGCGCATCCAACTGCGAAGAAGCCGACTTGTTCCATAGTTCGGCCTCGCCCAGAGCAGTTTCATAGACCACCCGCAGCCGGGTCGCCAGGGCGCGAACCAGACGTTCGGAAAATTCAGGCTGAGACAGCCTGAACACATTACCCAGCCCAAGGTATTGCAAATGACTCTGCTCTATCACGTCCAGGTCTCTGGCATACCGGGACAATTCGGGTTCTTTTGGTGCCTGCAGCGAAAAGCCGAATTCAGCATTGAGTTGCCTGAACGATATGTCCAGCATGGACTGAATTTCGCCACTCAGAACCTGTGCCTTTTGCAGGCCGTCGCGCAAACGCGAAAAAGTCTGACCGTAAGCCTTTTTCAACCCCAACTTGATGCCTGGCTGCTTTAGCGCACCGGTCAGTTCGGCCAGCTCGACTTTGAGCAAAGGAGTACTGAGCAGGTTGACAACCTCGCGAAGAAGTTTGAGATGCACCGAACGCACCGCATGTATCCTGGCGCCACTGGTGTCAAACTCAGCCTGCTCATGCTCGATGCGCGTTCGCATGTGTCTGATAACCGAACTGTTTTTACCCCTCAAGCCACGCAACTCCATCATCTGTTCGGCCAGATCGCGCCGCCGGATGTTCAAGGAGCGTCCAGCTTCGGTACGCAGTTCGCCAATACCGGCGGCAACTGCTGTACGCAGGATTTTTTGGCGTTGTCCCATCACGCCTTGTCCGAGCGCCAATTCGAGAGCGGGCAGCTGGCTTGCCTGTAAAAGGGTTTGGTCGCGCGTGACTTTGGCCACCAGTCCTTTTTGCGCCGACACGGGAATTACCTGAGAAACGGAAAGACCCAGTATTTCAGCCGACGTGGCCCTTTGCCGGTCGATTTGCGCCTGCACCTGAGCGGGCGTGCTCAAAGCATCCCACAAGGTGTCAATCTTGTTGAGCACCACCAGCCGGGTATCGCGGCCATCGCCTTCGGTGATCAAATGCTCGCGCCAGATGGAAAGGTCTGATTTCGTCAG
>NZ_JABBPF010000183.1 GCF_012927415.1 Polaromonas sp.
TGAAAACGTGCGTAAGGGCACATGTATTTGCAGACTTGTTCGCGCATGAAGCCCGCATTGCCGTACGTGGCGAATCCGTAAAAGAAAACCCAGAAGGTTTCCCATGGCCCCATGCCAGCGGTGATGAAACTCATGCCGAGTTCCTTGATGGGGGTGAAGTAACCCACGAAGGTAAAACCGGTCCACAGCGACAGGCTAAGCCAAAGAAACTGCTTGCTGGCCTTGCGGGTCACCTTTTTCAAAGACATGGGGCTGGCGTCAAGACGCAACCGCGCGGACCGATCACCCTCGGTAAGCTTTTCTAGCCAGAGAAAGATTTCGGTGTAGACCGTCTGCGGGCATGCATAGCCGCACCACTGGCGCCCAGCCACAGCTGTGAAAAGGAATAGCGACAGGGCTGAGATGACCAGAATACCGGACAGATAAATAAAATCTTGCGGGTACAGGACGAGCCCCAGAATATAAAAGCGTCGCGCTTCCAAGTCGAACAGAACCGCCTGTCGCTGGCCCCATTCCAGCCAAGGCAGACCGTAAAACACGATTTGCGTGATGAACACCATCGCCCAGCGCCATTTTGAAAACAATCCGGTGACGCTGCGCGGGTAAATCTTCTTTTGTGCCTGATAGATGCTGCCAGGCTCCATGTCGCCACCAAGGGACGGCTTGCCGGCCACCATTGCAATGGGTATGACTTTTCTGGGAGCTGGCTTTAAATTATTCACGAGTGCTATTCCATGCCGCAACCCCAGTAGAGGCCGGCCGGGTAAAAATCACTTCAGCGCTACTGCGCCAGGCTTATTGGATAAGCTCCACACATAGGATGCCAGGACATGAATCTGAGATTCGGTAAGTTTACCTTCCTGGGCTGGCATCTGATTTACTTTGCCATTGTTGATCATGGCCACGATGGCGTTTTCGCCCCATCCGTGAAGCCAGATGTCATCGGTTAGATTAGGGGCGCCAATTGCCTGATTACCCTTTCCATCGACACCATGGCATGCTGCGCAGGCACCAAATTTGCTCTTGCCAAGGGCCGCCTTCACCGAATCATGCGGGCTCCCGGACAGGCTTAAAACATAGTTGGCTACATTCTTTACATCATCCGGCGTACCCACTGCTGCGGCCATAGGAGGCATATTGCCGATACGCCCCTTGGTCAAGGTTTCCGCGATCTTGGCAGGCGAGCCGCCGTGCAGCCAGTCACCATCAGTAAGATTAGGGAAACCTTTGCTACCGCGAGCATCCGATCCGTGGCACTGCGAACAGTTGTTCATGAACAAGCGCTCACCGATTGCCATAGCCTGCGCGTCACCCGCCACATCTTCGGGTTTCATACTGTTGAATTTGGCATACAAAGGTTCAACTTCCTTGTTGCCCTTGGCGACTTCAGCCTCGTACTGGCTGATCTGGCTCCAGCCAAACTTGCCGGCGTAGTTGCCCAAGCCGGGATACATGGCCAGATAGGCCAGCGCAAAAACCACGGTGATGACAAACAGCCACACCCACCAGCGCGGCAGGGGATTGTTCATTTCCCGCAAGTCGCCGTCCCAAACATGGCCGGTCGTATTGTCGTTGGCGGTCATGGCCTTGGCCTTGCCGCTGAACCACAGAAGCAGCAGGCAGGCAAAGATGCCCAACAGAGAAATGCCGGCTACATAGACCGACCAGAAATTACTGGTGAAATCGCTCATATTTTTTCTCCTTAGCCAGTTCTTGGGCTTATCTATTCATCGTGCTTGAAGGGCAGCTGAGCTGCCTCCTCAAAACTTTTGGCGTTACGGCCGGACCAAGCCCATGCCACGATGCCAATAAAGACGAAAAAGGTCACTACCGTTACGATGGATCTAAGTGTGTTGATATCCATGCCAAAAGCTCCGTGAAGTTATTTACGGTGAATACCGAGCACCTGAAGGTATGCGATGACTGCTTCAATCTCGGTTTTTCCCTTGACTTCGGCAGCAGCCTTGGAAATCTGCTCGTCCGTGTAAGGCGTTCCTACTTTACGCAAACCTTTCATGTGCGCCTCGATAGAGGAGTCGTCCACCGTAGACTTTTCCAGCCAGGAATAAGCCGGCATGTTCGATTCAGGCACCAGGTCACGCGGGTTGTTCAAGTGAATCTTGTGCCACTCGTCGCTGTACTTTCCGCCTACGCGCGCCAGATCCGGGCCAGTGCGTTTGCTACCCCACTGGAATGGATGGTCATAGACAAACTCTCCCGCGACAGAATAAGGACCATAACGAAGGGTTTCTGCGCGAAACGGCCTGATCATTTGCGAATGGCAGTTGTAACAACCCTCGCGCTGGTATATGTCCCGACCGATAACCTGAAGCGCCGTGTAAGGCTGCAAGCCCTTGATCGGCTCCGTGGTGGACTTCTGAAAAAACAGCGGCACGATCTCAACCAAGCCGCCGACGGCGAGCACGATGAGAATCAGCACAATCATCAGAAAGTTATTCGTTTCGATCTTTTCGTGGGAAAGACCGCCGCTCGATTTTTGGTTAGCCATAGTCTTTTTTCTCTCAAGCGTGGGCAACGGCAGCTGGAATGGTGACGGAGACCGAACGACCCGCCGTGACGGTCTTGAAGGTGTTCCAGAGCATGATCAGCATGCCGAAGAAATACAGCAAACCGCCCATCAGACGCAGCACATAGAAGGGAAAGGTCGCCTTCACGGATTCCACAAAGGTGTAGGTCAGGGTGCCGTCGGGGTTGATGGCACGCCACATCAAGCCCTGCATGACACCGGCAATCCACATGGCAGCGATATAGATAACGATGCCGATGGTGGCGATCCAGAAATGGACCTCCACCGCCTTCATGCTGTACATCTGCTTTTGACCGAAGAGGCGCGGAATCAGGTAATCCATGCTGCCGATGGTGATCAGGCCAACCCAGCCCAGGGCACCGGAATGCACGTGACCAATGGTCCAGTCGGTGTAGTGCGACAGGGCGTTAACGGTCTTGATGGACATCATCGGACCTTCAAACGTACTCATGCCGTAAAAGGAAAGTGACACGATCAGGAAGCGAAGGATCGGATCGTCGCGCAATTTGTGCCATGCACCTGACAAGGTCATGATGCCGTTGATCATGCCGCCCCAGCTTGGTGCCAGCAGGATCAAAGAGAACACCATGCCGACAGACTGTGTCCAGTCAGGCAACGCCGTGTAGTGCAGGTGGTGAGGGCCAGCCCACATGTAGGTAAAAATCAGTGCCCAGAAGTGGACGATTGACAGCCGATACGAGTACACTGGACGCTCAGCCTGCTTGGGAATGAAGTAATACATCATGCCCAGGAAACCCGCCGTCAGAAGAAATCCCACCGCATTGTGCCCGTACCACCACTGCACCATGGCATCCTGCACACCGGCGTAAGCCGAGTAGGACTTCATGAAACCGACTGGAATGGCAGCGTTGTTCACCAGATGCAGCATGGCAATAGCAATGATGAACGCGCCATAGAACCAGTTTGCAACGTAAATGTGCCTGACCTTTCGGGTACCGATGGTGCCGAAAAATACAAACGCGTAAGCCACCCAGACCAGCGTGATCAGAATGTCGATCGGCCATTCAAGTTCGGCATATTCCTTTGACTGCGTGTAGCCCAGGGGCAGCGAAATGGCGGCAGCCACAATCACCGCTTGCCAACCCCAGAAGACAAAGGCGGCCAGCTTGTCCGAGAACAAGCGAACCTGGCAGGTGCGTTGCACCACGTACAGGGACGTACCCATCAGCCCGCAACAACCAAAGGCAAAAATAACCGCGTTGGTGTGCAGGGGTCGCAATCGGCCATAGCTGAGCCAGGGGATCCCCAGATTGAGCTCTGGCCAGGCCAACTGCGCGGCGATGATCACGCCGACCAGCATACCGACCACGCCCCAGACCACGGTCATGATGGCGAACTGCCTTACGACGGTGTCGTTGTAAGTAGTAGCCTGTGCATTGGCAAATTTCATTTTGATCTCTTCTTTTCTTAGTAACTTCTTAAGGGTATCGCGAAGTAACGAATTGCAAATTGACCTGAATCAATCATCTCGAAGAATGCGCTCACCCTCGGCATCTATATCTTCGAATTGACCCCGATAAATGGCCCAGCCTAAACCGCCAAGAATGAAAAAAACCAGCATGACCGACAACGGGATCAGCAGATAAAGGATGTCCATTAAAGGTTCTCCAACGGAGGAATAGCTGTTGATAGGCGCAATGCATTGAGCACGACCAACAGTGAACTCAGTGCCATGCCCAGCCCGGCCAGCCACGCCGGTAACCAGCCCACCACCGCCAGGGGTACGCAGACGGCGTTGTAGATAGCCGCCCACCACAAATTCTGACGAACGATACCGAAAGTGCGCCGGGCCAGCAACAACGTCTGCGCCACAGCGCCCAGCCGATCTCCCATTACGACGAAGTCAGATTGCGCCTGGGCAAGCGGCACGGCCTGACCGAAAGCGAACGACACATGCGCACCCGCCAAAACCGGGCCGTCGTTCAGGCCATCGCCCACCATGGCCACTTTACGACCCTGAGACTGCAGTCCATGCAGGAAAGCAAGCTTGTCTTTCGGCGTGCAATCGCCCCTCGCGTCAACTATGCCGGCTTGCCGGGCAATCCGGATCGCGGATTCAGACAGGTCGCCCGATAGCAGATGCACCTGCACCCCCTGGGCCAACAGCAGGGACACGGTGGCTTTGGCGTCAGGGCGCAAGTCTTCTTGCAGTTCAAAGGTTGCGACCCAGCCCTGATCGTCGCTGAGGCATACGTGCAGCGCCTCCGTCGCCGGCGGAATCACATCACAAAACCTGGCCGAACCGAGGCGCACCAGCACTGCTGACGTCTGCCGGTCGACAGGGGAAAGTCGTCCTGACACGCCCTGTCCGGCGGTTTCCCGAACCTCGCGTGCCATCCACGCCCCATGCTGAGATGCATCGCCCAGCCCCGCCATCGCCAGCGCGCGCGACACCGGATGCAGCGAATGCTCGGCCAACACCGCTGCCATGGCCAGGGCCTGACCTTTCGAAACGCCCTTGCGGGTATGCACCTTGCCAAGCGCAAATGCGTCGCGCGTCAAAGTCCCGGTTTTGTCGAACACCACGGTATCGACGGTGGCCAGGGCCTCCAGTGCCTGCAGGCGGCGCACCAGCACGCCGCGCCGCGCCATCGCGCCAGCGCTGGCCAGCATGGCCGCTGGCGTGGCGAGCGACAGCGCACAGGGACAGGTCACGATCAAAACGGCCACCACCACCATCAGCGCGTGGCCCGGGTCATGCGACCACCAGTAAACACCCGCCCCGCCCGCCGCCACGAGGACAAAAACAAGGAATGGCCTAGCGATGCGGTCAGCCAGTCGCGCCAGCCGTGGCTTGGAGGTCGAAGCACTTTCCATGAGGGCAACTATCTGGGCAAAACGCGTTTCGCCGCCGGTGTGCTCAACCCGCACCAACACGGCGGCGGACAGGTTGTGGCTACCGGCAATCACGGTTGCGCCCTCGCCGCGTTCCAGCGGTCGGGATTCCCCGGTCAGCAAGGACTCATCAGCCAGCGTATGTCCTTCCAGAATGACGCCATCGGCCGGAAAAGCCTCGCCTGGCAGCACGCGGATGACATCGCCAGCGCCGACACGGCGCACCGCCACGCGTTCAAAGCCCCCGTCAATGTTGCGTCTTTCCACGCTGTCAGGCAGCCGGTTCATCAGCGCTTCCAGCGCCCCGGCGGTACGGTCGCGCAGCCGCAGTTCCAGCCAGCGTCCGGTCAACAGGAAAAACACAAACATGGTGAAGGAGTCGAAATACACTTCGGCCCCGAAAATTCCGGCGGGCTCAAACGTACCGATGGAACTCACCCCAAACGTGATGGCCATGCCCAGGGCGACTGGCAAATCCATGCTGATACGGCGGTGACGCAGATCACGCAGCGCATTGCCGAAAAATGGCGTGCATGAAAACAGCAACACCGGCAGCGACAGCACCCACGAAGCCCAGCGCAGCAACTGTGCCATGTCGGGTGCCAGATCGCCGGGCTCGGCCACGTAAGCCGGCCATGCGTACATCATCACCTGCATCATGCACAGACCCGCCACGCCCAGGCGCCACAGCGCCTGGCGCGTCTCGACACGCCGGCAATCATTGGCGAAGGCATCGTTGGCCGGCATGGCCGGGTAGCCGGCCCGCGCGGCCACCTGCATCCAGCCTGACGGTTTGATGGCGTGCTCTGACCAGACAATTCGGCCGCGATGGCTGGCCGCGCTCACTTCCACCGACATCACGCCGGGCACCCGCCGCAAAACGTCTTCGATGGTGAGCGCACAGGCGGCGCAATGCATGCCCCCAAATACCACGCTCGATTCCCAGCAGGCCGGTTGCTGCGCCAACGGTCGGCTGAAAGCCGACCACTCTTGGGGATCATCCAGAATCGCCAGCGGCGTGGCATTGCTGGCAGCCGGGACTGTCTCACCGGCAAGGCCCGGTAAGGGCAGAGGCATGGGTGAGAAACTGGCCGGACGCATGATTCCCAAGCTTAGCGGCTTTCACGCCTGGTGTCTTGATCTGAATCGCCTGCACTGACGACTGGCCGAAAAAAAGTGGCTAATTCAAAGTCAGTTCATAAGAACATCGCTGTCGCTCCGTCTGAACGGAGATTTGTAACAACAGGTGAGTTCTGCTCCCAGTGCTGCGATCGAGCAATGGTGGGAGCATCCCGGTTATGCCCCTCGTCAGGCGCTTTCTGCTACAGCTGAGTCACGGCGGCGAGGCGACGCATGATCTGTTGAACGACGTCGCTCTGCATGTCACGATAAAGCAGGGCTTCTTCAGCCTCCTTGGCCAGCACCGCAGATTCATTGAAGCTGATGTCACGCTGCAGCGCGATCTCGGTCGCTGGAATCAGCTCCTTGCCGTCCAGCGTGCGCAACTTGAAACCAAAGCGCAAGCGCAGCTGGAATTCGCGAACCTGCCCTGATGCGTTGACACTGAGTACCACCTTCTCGCGCTGGTCGAGCAGCACGTCAAGAACCACCTGCGCCTCATTGATCAGGCGCGCATCGGTGATCACTTTCACCTTGCGGGTTGACTGCAGCGACCTTTTAAGCTCTACCCCCAATGGCGACGATTCCGGCAGACCGCTGTAGAGGGTGGTAAACGCGAAGTTGGGCGCTTTGCGCAGCGCAAAGCCGCAGCCCCCCAGGCTGACCAGCGCAGATGAAGCGGAGGAAGCCGCCAAGACGAGAAAAACGCGACGCTGCATGGTTTGCCTTGTTGGGGTGGTTTTCCGGAGCATGCCTAGATGACGATATTGACGAGACGGCCCGGCACCACGATGACTTTTTTCGCTGGCGCGCCCGCCGCCTGCTTGAGAAAAGCGTCCGTCGCCAGCGCTGCTGCCTCGATAGCCGACTTGTCGGCGCCGGCTAGCACCGTCACCGAGCCGCGCAGTTTGCCGTTGATCTGCAGCACCAGCTCGATTTCGTCCCGCTGAAGGGCGCTGGCATCCACTTCGGGCCAGGGTGCATCAAGCAAATCGCCGTGCTGGGCGGCGTAGCCCAGATCCGACCACAGTGCGTGTGTAAGGTGCGGCGTTGCAGGATAGAGGCAGCGCAGCAGGATGCTGAAGCCTTCACGCAGCGCCGCCGTAAGTCCAGCAGGCGCCAGCCCCGCCGGCGGGCCGCCAGCCACCTGAGAGGGTAGCGTCGCAGACGCAGCGACAAGCGTTGGGGCCGGTAACCTGTCCTCCAGTGCGTTGAGCAGCTTCATGCTGCCGGAGACCACCGTGTTGTACTGCATTCGCTGGTAGTCGTAGTCAACCTGTTTCAGCAGGCCATACACTTCCAGCCTGACGGCCCTGGCTTCTTTGCCAAAAGTGGCTGTAGTCCAGCATTTACCGTCATCATTAGCTCCTGAATTCATAGCATTCAGCTTGACGCCGAAATTCCAGACACGGCGCAAAAAGCGGTATGAGCCTTCGACACCGGCGTCATTCCACTCCAGCGTGGCTTCGGGCGGCGAGGTAAACATGGTGTACAGGCGCGCCGTATCCGCACCATATTTTTCGATCAGGTCCTGTGGATCAACTCCATTGTTTTTGGACTTGCTCATGGTGCCAACGCCTTCATAGGCGATCGGTGAGCCCGCCGGCAGACCGCCCACGGCCTTGACAAGTTTGGCACCCACGACCTTGCCGCTGTCATCCAGCACATGCTCGACGTCGTGCGGCCAGAAGTATTCCTTGCCTCCCCTGTCGGTGCGGCGCGAGTAAATATGGTTGAGCACCATGCCCTGCGTCAGCAGTTTGGTGAAGGGCTCGTCAATCTTGACCAGACCCATATCACGCATCACCTTGGTCCAGAAGCGCGCGTAGAGCAGGTGCAGAATGGCATGTTCGATGCCACCGATGTACTGATCCATCGGCATCCAGTAATCCGCGCCCTCGGCCACCATTTTCTCGCTGTTTTTCGGGTCGCAATAGCGCATGAAGTACCACGAGCTGTCGACAAAAGTGTCCATGGTGTCGGTTTCGCGCCGCGCCGCCTTGCCGCAGACCGGGCAGCGTACACCCGCATGAAAGCCTTCATGCTTGTGCAGCGGATTGCCCGAACCATCGGGTACGCAGTCCAGCGGCAACACCACCGGCAAATCCTTTTCTGGCACCGGCACTGCCCCATGATCGTCGCAATGGATGATGGGTATCGGCGTGCCCCAGTAGCGCTGGCGGCTGACGCCCCAGTCGCGCAGGCGCCAGGTGGTTTTTTTCTCGCCCAGGCCTTTGGCGGCCAAATCAGATGCAACCGCATCCATAGCTTCTTTTGGACTTAAACCGTCATATTTTCCACTGTTGGTACAAAAAACACTTTCCTTCGCCGCGTACCAAGGCTTCCACTCGTTTTTGTCGAACGCTATTTCATGCTCGTAATTGGCGAGTGGCCACTGCTTGGGATCCTTTTCGTGAAGTATGGCAATACCAGTTCTTATGACTTGCTTGATAGGAAGGCGATATTCGTTCGCAAACTCGAAATCGCGCTCATCATGCGCAGGCACGCCCATCACTGCGCCGTCGCCGTAGCTCATCAGCACGTAGTTGCCAACCCAGACCTCGACCTTCTCGCCGGTCAGAGGATGCGTGACGAACAGACCGGTGCTTTGACCTTTTTTCTCCTGTGTGGCTAGCTCGGCTTCAGTGGTTCCGCCAGACTTGCATTCTTCTATAAATGCCGCCAGATCGGGATTCGTCAGCGCCGCATGCAGCGCCAGCGGATGCTCGGGCGCGACGGCGCAAAACGTCACGCCCATGATGGTGTCAGCACGCGTGGTGAAGACATACATGCGGCCATCGCCGATCAGCTTGCCGGAAGCATCGGCAATGTCATGGGTAAAGGCAAAGCGCACCCCTTCGCTCTTGCCGATCCAGTTTTCCTGCATCAGCTTGACGCGTTCCGGCCAGCCGGGCAACTGGTGCTGCACGCTGCCCAGCAACTCTTCGGCGTAGTCGGTGATCTTGAGGTAATAGCCCGGAATTTCGCGCTTTTCAACCGTGGCGCCGGTGCGCCAGCCTTTGCCGTCAATGACCTGCTCGTTGGCCAGCACGGTCTGGTCGACGGGGTCCCAGTTCACGACCTGGGTCTTGCGGTAGGCGATGCCTTTTTCAAGCATCTTCAAAAACAGCCACTGGTTCCACCTGTAGTAGCTGGGGTCGCAGGTGGCAATCTCACGGCTCCAGTCAATCGCCAGCCCCATCGCCTGCATCTGCTTTTTCATGTACGCGATGTTGTCGTAGGTCCACTTGGCCGGCGGCACGCCATTTTTCATCGCGGCGTTTTCAGCCGGCAGGCCAAACGCGTCCCAGCCCATGGGCATCAGTACGTTGTAGCCCTTCATGCGCAGGTAACGCGTGAGCATGTCGTTGATGGTGTAGTTGCGCACATGGCCCATGTGCAGCTTGCCGCTGGGGTAAGGCAGCATGGAGCAGGCATAGAATTTCCTGCGGCTCGCATCTTCGCTCACGCGATAAGCGTCGGCGGCGGTCCATTGGGTTTGCGCACTGCGCTCAACGTCGAGGTGGTTGTATTTGTCTTGCATGAAATCCGGATACCGAAATAAGCCCCGGGCGCGGGGCAGGCAGCTCATCGCTGCAACTGTCTGATTTTAGGGGCCAGCCATGCCGGTCAGCGCGGCGCCGGCAGAGGCGATGCCGGCGACGAGACCGGCTCGGCTACAAAACCGATGCGGCTGAGTCCGGCTTTTTGCACCAGCCCCATCACTTCCACCACCTTGCCGTAAGGCACGGCTTCGTCGGCGCGCAATTGGACTTCAGTGTCGGGATTCTGGCTGGCGGTCTCCATTAGCTTGCGCGCCAGTTCGTCCAGCTGAAGTGGCCTGTCATTGAAAAAAGCACGTCCGGACTTGTCAACGACCAGCGTGATAAACCGGGGGGCATCGGTCGCCTTGACCGCGTCGGTTTTGGGCAGATCGAGCCGAATGGTGCTGGCCAGCAGGGGCGCGGTGATGATAAAAATGGCGACAAGCACCAGCATCACATCGACCATTGGCGTGACGTTGATGTCGCTCATTGGCTTTGGTGGCGGGGTGCGTTCAAGGCGGCCGAAAGCCATGCTTCAGTCCTTTCTGGCCAGCAATTCACGCAGATCGCGTGCAAAGCCTTCAAGATCGGCCTCGATTCGACCAATGGACCGGCCGAAAACGTTGTAGGCCAGCACGGCGGGAATCGCCACGACAAGGCCTGCGGCGGTCATGATGAGCGCTTCGCCAACCGGTCCGGACACCTTGTCGATAGTGACCTGGCCGGCCGTGGCCATGGCGGTAAGCGCATGGTAGATACCCCAGACCGTCCCCAGCAACCCGACAAATGGCGCGGTGGAGCCGACAGTTGCCAGCAAGACCTGGCCGAACTGCAGCTTGTGCAGGACGGCGTGCAGGGCATCGCGCAGCACACGGGTAAGTCGCTGGGCACTATCGCCGGCAGACGCCAGCGTGCCATCGCCCTTGATGCTGGTTGCGGCAACCAACGGCAGCACCAGCGCCTCGCGGTCAAAGGCTCCGACTTTCTCGCGCGCCACCTCGACCGAGGATGATTGCCAGAAAGCCGCGATGCTACGCGCCACATCGCCCTTCGCACGATGCAGCAGCCAGCCCTTCCACAAAATGACCACCCAGCTGGCCACCGACATCGCCAGCAACAGCAGGGCCACCAATTGGCTGATGATTCCACCTTGCCTCATGAGCGCCAACAGGGTCATAAAACCCCCACGCTTGTCGCTTCGCGTACTGCGCTGCCCCCCGAGGGGGCTGGCCTGGCTTGGGGCGGCCCGGCGCGGCGGCCGTTAACCCCCACGCTTGTCGCTTCGCGTACTGCGCTGCC
>NZ_JABBPF010000056.1 GCF_012927415.1 Polaromonas sp.
AGATGTGCCTCATGCTGGCGGCCAGCGCCACGGTGTAGCCGCCGGTGTCGCGCTGCACGCCCTTGGGTTTGCCGGTGGTGCCACTGGTGTAGATGGTGTAACTGATTGCGGTTGAGTCAAGCCATTCGCATGCCACCGGCGCGTCGAAATGCTTTTTGCGCAGTTCATTCCAGAGATGGTCGCGCCCTTCCACCAATTCCATTCTCGTCAGGCCGCGGTCGGCCAGCAGCACGGCTTCCGGTTTGTGACTGGACAGGCGGATGGCCTCGTCGAGCAGCGGTTTGTAGGGCATTGCCTTGCCGCCGCGCGAGCCGCCGTCGGAGCTGACGATGACTTTGGGCGCAGCGTCTTCAATGCGCGAAGCCAGCGAGCCGCTTGCAAAACCGCCAAATACCACGCAATGCACTGCGCCAATGCGCGCGCAGGCCAGCATGGCAAAAGCGGCCTCGGCAATCATGGGCATGTAAATCAGCACGCGGTCGCCTTTCAAGACGCCCAGTGACTTCAAACTGGCGGCCATCCGCTGCACTTCTCCATGCAGGTCCCTGAAAGTGAAGGTTTTCTCGGTCCCGGTTTCGCTTGAAACAGCGATCAGCGCGTTCTGGTCGGCCCGGTCCACAAGGTGGCGGTCCACGGCGTTATGGCACAGGTTGATCAGGCCGCCTTCAAACCATTGCACAAACGGCGGCTTATCGTAATTGCAGACGCGGTCAAAAGGCTTGTACCAGTCAATCAGATTGGCCTGGCCTGCCCAGAAGGCATCGGGCTGCTCTATCGACTGACGGTAAAAATCGGCGTAATTGCTGGGGGCCTGGCTCATGGTTTGTCTCCGTTTGTTGGCTTGACGCGTGTGCGATCACGGTTCATATCCTGACGATGACGCGGCCGCGGATCTTGCCAGCCATCAGCTCTGCGGCTTTTTCGGCCGCGCGCGCCAGGGGCACTTCCTGCACCATGGTTTCGAGCCTGGCCGGATCAAGATCTCTGGCAAGCCGGGCCCAGGCCTGCTGGCGTCGGGCCAGAGGCGCCATCACGCTGTCAATCCCCACCAGCGTGATGCCGCGCAAGATAAAAGGCATGACAGTCGCCGGAAAATCCGTGCCCTGGGCCAGCCCGCAGGCTGTAACCACCCCGCCGTAACGGGTCTGCGCACAGGCATTGGCCAGCGTGTGCGAGCCCACTGCGTCAATGACCGCCGCCCAGCGCTCTTTTTGCAAGGGTTTGCCCGGCGCAGACAATTCGGACCGATCCATCACGCGTGCTGCGCCGAGCTGCTTGAGATAGCCTTCTTCGCTGGCCTTGCCGGTGGCAGCCACGACGGTGTAGCCGAGCTTGCCGAGCAAGGCGACGGCCACACTGCCGACGCCTCCGGTGGCGCCTGTCACCAGAACTTCGGCCGCTGCGTCGGGTTTGACACCGTGCCGCTCCAGCGCGAGCACGCACAGCATGGCCGTGTAGCCGGCCGTGCCAATCGCCATGGCCTGGCGCGTTGTGAAGGCCTGCGGCAATTTCACCAGCCAATCACCTTGCAGGCGCGCCCGCTCAGACATCAGGCCCCAGCGCGTTTCGCCAAGACCCCAGCCATTGTGAATAAACATGTCGCCGGGCTTCCAGTCGGCGTGGCTGGATTCCAGCACGGTGCCCGCCCCGTCGATACCCGCCACCATCGGCCAGCTGCGCACCACCGGGCCACTATTGGTAATGGCCAGGCCATCCTTGTAGTTCAGTGTCGAGTAGTCCACTTTTACCAAAACATCGCCAGCCGGCAGCTGTGTTTCGTCAGTATCAACAATGGCGGCCGAAAAACCGGCGTCGGATTTGGTGAGTTGAAGGGCCTTGAACAAAAGAGGTCTCCTGATGGGTCGTGGTGGACTGCAGCGTAGAGGCAGAAAAACTTAATACATAATTATTCATGACAGACTTGCGTGGGGCTGACTAGCAGCGACCGGGCCTTCAATGCCCTGGAACCGACACCAGCGCATGGCTGGCCCTGTTCCTACTTGATCAGCGCCTGAATTTCCCTGAAAACCTCATGATCAGCCGTACGCAGCCACTCAAACGCCACCATCTCCGTGGTAACCAGCTCGGCACCCGCGCCGGCCAAGCGGTCAAAGGCCGCGTCGCGGTTGCGCTCGGTGCGTGAGCTGCAAGCATCGGTGACGACCCACACGTCGAACTCTTCCTCAAGCAATTCCAGCGCCGTCTGCATGAGACACACATGCGCTTCGCAGCCGGCGATCACGATCATGCTGCGGCCCTCTTCTTCAGGCTCCGGCGGCTTTTGCATATGCTTGGGGAGGCTGCGCGCGTTGCCTCCCTGGGCCGGTTTGCGCGCCGGCGGGCGCAGCCACTCAACCAGCCCATCGGCGGCGGCGCTGAAGTGCATCTTGGCCAGGGTCTTGCCGCCAGCCGAATCAATCGCCGCCTGCAGCTCGGGCAGGTTCTGACCCAGCTTGTCGGGATTTTGCGCCGTGCCCCATACCGGCACCTCCATGATGCGGGCCATGCGGGCCAGGCGCACGGCGTTGGCAATGACGAGGTCATTTTCAAAAATGACGGGCATCAGGCGAAGCTGGTAGTCAACCAGAACGAGTTGGGAGTCATCGGCATCGAGCAGCATGGTCAGTCCTTGGGTTTTGAAAGCATTATCCCAGTGCCCCGCGTCTGCCGTAATTGCCATTGCCACCAAGCAGACCTCCGCTTTACCGAAGCACGCGGGCCCGGTCAACGATGCGGCTGGCCTGCGCTTTGGAGACGGCGGCGCCCATCGAGCCCAGCGTGGCGCCCCAGCCTGCCGTGGCTGCATTGAGCCGGGTACTCATAAAGGCATCTACAACATCGGTGGTCGAATGGCGCAGCAGTTCCGCGCCCTGAATCGCGCGGGCCATAGCTTCGCTGGCGGGCCTTGCCAAAAATTCATCCCGCATCGCCGCGTCGATGAGCGGCTCCAAGGCGTTGAGCCAGGCGTCGAAACGGGTGTCCATGCCCTTGACCAGGCTCACCTCGGCCATGAAAGCCTCGCGCGTCGAGGGTTGCTTGAGCAGCGAGCGCCGCACGTCCATGCACATCATGTTGGCTGTGCCTTCCCAGACGCTGTTCAACGGCGCCTCGCGATAAATTCTGGCCATCGGGTTTTCCTCGATGAAGCCATTGCCGCCATGGCACTGCAAAGCCTCGTACGCAATCGCAGGCGCGCGTGAGCAGTTGAAGAACTTGGCCATCGGCGTGGCCACGCGGGCAAACGCCTTTTCCTGCGCGCTGGTGGCGATGTGGTCGGTGGCCCTGGCCACGCGCAGTGCGAGCAGCGTAGCCGCTTCCACCTCGATGGCCATGTCAGCCAGCACGTTGGCCATCATCGGTTGTTCGGCCAGCGACGCGCCGAAGCCCCGGCGAGTGCTGGTGTGGTTGAGTGCCAGCGTCAAGGCCTGGCGCATCAGGCCGGCAGAACCGACTGCAAAATCCAGCCGCGTCAGGTGGGCGTGCGACAGGATCTCGCGCAGGCCGCCGCCCTCGGGTCCGACACGAATCGCCAGCGTGCCGGCGTATTCGATTTCGCTGGAGGCGTTGGACTTGTTGCCGCACTTGTCCTTCAGGCGCTGAACAAAAAACCGGTTGAAACTGCCATCAGGCAGGGTGCGCGGCAGGAAAAAACAGGTGACGCCGCCGCCCACCGTGGCAAGGGTGAAGAAGCCGTCGGACTGGGGCACCGAACAAAACCATTTGTGGCCCGTCAGCTCGTACCAATGGGCCGTCGCGCCGTGGTAGTCCGCGCTGTGCGAGAAGACCGCTGTGGTCTGCGTTTCGCGCAGATCGGAACCGCCCTGCTTCTCGGTCATGGCATAGCCGATGACGACTGACGGCTTGTCGGCCACTTCGCGCCGGCTGAATTCGTACTGCGTGCCGCAGACCTTCTCGGCCCAGAGCTTGAGACAGGGTTCGGTCTGAAAACCGGCAAAAGACGCATACGCCATGCCGGTCGGGCAGGCCGTTCCGTGTTCGACCTGATTCCAGAGGTAAGACAGCGCGGCACGGGCAAAGTGCGGCTGGGCTTCACGCGCCGTCCAGGCGAGGGAATGCACCTCGTGCTTCCAGGCCAGAGTCATCAGCTGGTGCCAGGCCGGATGGAATTCGACCCAGTCGATCCGGTTGCCGTAGCGGTCATGCGTCTTCAGTTCCGGAAGATGGCGGTTGGCCAGCCGGGCCAGCTCCTGGATATCTTCATTGCCGACGAGCTGGCCCAGCGCCTGGCAGCGCCCGGCCGCCCAGGGCGCTTCGCGTTGCACGGCCGCGGACAACACGGCGTCATGCTCGAAGGCGTTGAACCCGGTCAGCGGCATCGCCTGGTTTTTGACGAGGTGCGTGCCGTAATGCCCTTGGCCCGCACTGTCTTGCGCGGGCAAAAGATTCAGGGAGCTGACGAGTGCATTCATGTTGTTGTCTCCGGGGTTTGCAAAATTGATCTCATTTTTGTCGAGCGCAAACTTCACTATCAGCGCTTACAGCCCAGGCGCTCCACCAGACCGATCAGATAGGACGCAAACAGCAGCGTGGCATCTTGTCCAAACAGGCGGATACGGCCGGTGTGCTGCAGCAGCAACAGCCCCACGCCGTGGGCAAACAGCGCGGTGTTTTCGCGCAAGGCGTCTTCCGCATCCAGGCCCATGGCCCGCATCGCCTGATCACAAGGCCGCAGTGCATCGTAAAGCCGCGCATTGAGCTGGTCGTTGAGTTCGGAGGTCAGGCCGCGCGGCTGCATGCCCTGGACCAGATAAAAACCCAGGTCGAGGTCACGCGGGTTGACCGCATAAAACCCGAACCAGGCGCTGGCTTTGGCTTGCAGCAGATCGGCCGGGCTTGACGCGTTTGCGCCCGCCGCATCCACCGCTGTATTCAGGCGCTCCAGCGACTCGGCCAGCAGCGCGCCGTAAATCGCCTCCTTGTTGTCAAAGTAAGAGTAGATCGCACCAGGGGTGTAACCGGCTTGCCTGGCGATTTCGCGGATGCTGGCGCCTTCAATGCCCAGGCGCTCAAACACTGACCGGGCCGCATCAAGCATGAGCGCGCGGCGCGAATCGTTGAGGGCTTGCTGGCGTAGCAGTTTGGCTTCCATGATTTGAATATAAACGAAAAATAGGAGGCTTGAGCAAATAATTAAACACTTGCAAAGTAAATTAAACAGTGTTTAAATTTAGTCAACCGCCTTGTTAACGCCCCAAAAATGCTGGAGACCACCGGATGAACGCCCCTGCCCCCACCGCCACTCTAATGTCTGGCGATGACTTTCGCGAGTCGCTGCGCCGCTATAAACCGCGTGTTTTTCTGGACGGCCAGCAGGTTGACAGCGTGGTCGATGAACGCGGCTTTGGCCCGGGCATCAATGCAATCGCATTGACTTACGACTACGCGCTGAAGGCCAAATACGCGCCCATCATGACGGCGGTGCAACAGACCAGCGGCAAGCTGGTGAACCGGCTAAGCCACATCAACACCAGCAGCGGCGACCTGCTCAACAAGCTTGAAGCCGTGCGCCTCGTGTGCCAGGAAACCGGCTGCGCCCAGCGCTACCTGACGCACGACGCACTTAACGCGATTGGCCAGGTGTCCGCGCGCATAGATGACGCGCGCGGCACGCATGAGAACACCGCGCGCTTCTTGAACTACCTGCACCGCGTGCAGGACCAAGACCTGACACTGGGCGTGGCCATGACGGACGCCAAAGGCGACCGCAGCAAACGTCCACACGAGCAGTCCAACGTCGACAGCTACCTGCATATCGTCGAGCGCAACGCGCTGCACAACGGCCAGCGCGGCATCATCATCAGCGGCACCAAAGCCATCGTCACCGGGGCACCTTACGTGCATGAATTGCTGGTCATGCCGTGTCGCAACATGGGCAGGGAAGACGCCGACTTTGCGGTGTGCTGCGCGGTGCCGCTTGACGCGCCTGGCATCACCATCATTGCGCGGCCGGCCGGTCGACCGGGTGAAAAGGTCGAACATGGCGAAGCGCTGTTCAGCCGCAAATACGGCCAGAGCACCGGCGTGGTGATGTTCGACAAGGTCTTTGTACCCTGGGACAACGTGTTTTACGCCGGCGAATGGGAGCACTCCGGCCACCTCACCTACAGCTACGCCACCCATCACCGCCACACCTGCATAGCGGCGCGCGCCGGCTTTGGCGACCTGCTGATTGGCGCAGGCGCGCTGATGTGCGAGGCCAACGGCTTTGATCCTGGCAAGGAATCGCATTTGCGCGAGCAGATGGTCGAGCTCATCACCATCACCGAAAGTTTTTACGCCTGCGGCGTGGCAGCCAGCGTTTATGGCAAGCCGGACGAGCACAGCAAGACCTTCATGCCTGACCCGGTGTTTTCCAACATCGGCAAGCTGCTGCTGGCAACGAAAATCTACGACATGCACAGGATTGCGCACTACGTCAGCGGCGGCCTGATCGTCACCCTGCCCGGCCCGGACGAAGACCACAATCCCGAGACCGGTGCAAAGCTGTCAGAAGTGCTGCGCGCCAACCCGGACGTGCCCTACGAGCAACGCATCGAAACGGCCCGATTCATAGAGGATCTGAGCGCCGGTTACCAGGGCGGCTGGTATAGCGTGATCAGCCTGCATGGCGGCGGCTCGCCGGCAGCGATGAAACAGGAGATTTACCGCAACTATCCCATCGGCTCCAAAGTGGAACTGGTCGAGCGCATTCTGGAGCGCGGCATCGGCGCAGACGGCTCACCGGCCGCTGCGCCCCATGACCCTAATCGTGCCATCACGAAAAACCGCCAGCCGGGCAAATGCTGCGACACCGGCTGCACCACACCCGGCCAGCCGGTGATGGTTGATTTGCCTGAGGTGGTGGCTACCCTGCCTTCCAGGCGTGGGCATTAACAAAAAAAAGGAAAAAAAAGAAAGAAACGATAAATGCTACAATCTTGATAGCAAACTATATCGACATTCATTGGACAACAGGCCTATTTGGTTCATATTTCGTGCTTATTTTGGCGCTGACAGCACTACGGCGACGACATTTCTGCAAAATTGAGCAGGTGGGTAGCCAGCAGGGTCTCGGTCAGAAAACACACGAGGGCAGAAAGAAAACACACCACACCTGCCAGAAAGCACACGGTGGCGATCCGGAAAATCGGCAGTTCGCTGGTTTCACCCAGAAACAGCAGGATGATGGTGGTACCAATGAGGATGGCGCAGAAAGTCAGCAAGGCAAGGCAGCCGTTGACCAGCCAGCCCCGGTGCCGCAGGCGCCGCAATTCATCATACATTTTGGCCGCCCGGGGTTTCTCTACAGCGCCAGTTTCAAGCCGGCTCTCGAGAAAACGCGCGCGGTCAATGATTCGGGCCAGACGGCCCGCCACGGCGCTGATCATGCCGGAAACGGCTGTCAGCAAAAACACCGGCGCGACCGCCAGCTGAATGCCATGGGTCACCGTCGAAAGGTCAGGCGCAAAAATCATCCGGTACTCTCCATTGCATAAGATAAACGGACTGCCATTTTCTCATGTGCCGCAGCACGTCCGGGCCAGGCGGTCATGCGGCAATCGGGGGGGTCAGGAATTATGCTGCTGCTCGTTCTGCCGGTTTTTACACGGCGAAACAAATGCTTGCCATGGCAGGGATGATCGCCTGAAAGACATTCAGTGCCGACTTCACGCCACTGCCTTTTTTACTGTCAAGCATCCGGCGCATGCTGGCCACCCATTTTTACCTGCGTCTGCATTGCCGTTGCCATCGACCGCTGCCATCGACCGCTGCCAATGTCGGCGTGCACTTTGCAGATCACCACGCAGCAGTTCTGACTGAAGCGGCAACAGAACAGCTTTCCAGCCGCCCCGCCACGAAGTACCTAAGCCCGATATGTCGTCTCGCGTTGCGCTCACCGCCCCTGCAGGACGGCGCAGCTCGATGCCGGCAAGACGTGGCTGGTTACCGCGTGGCACACTTGAAAGCCTGTTACGCCTTTTCCCCCGTTTCTTCAATGTCACGTCCCAAAACTCAAGGAGTTGACCATGCTGCCCAATAAAGAAGGACAACACGTTCCTCAAGCCACTTTCAAGACCCGCCAGAACGACAAATGGGTTGACGTCACGAGCGCAGAGCTGTTCGACGGCAAAACCGTCGTGGTGTTCTCGCTGCCCGGTGCTTACACACCGACCTGCTCATTGACGCATTTGCCGCGCTTCAACGAACTTGCCACTACCCTCAAGGCCCACGGCGTTGACGACGTGCTGTGTATCTCGGTCAACGATGCCTTTGTGATGAATGAATGGGGCCAAACGCAGGAAGCTGAAAACATTCGTTTCATCCCCGATGGCAACGGCGAATTTACCAAAGGCATGGGGCTGCTGGTCGACAAGAGCAACCTTGGTTTTGGCAAGCGCTCGTGGCGTTATTCAATGCTGGTAAAGAATGGCATCATCGAAAAAATGTTCATTGAGCCGGAAAAGGAAGGCGACCCGTTTGAAGTGTCCGATGCCGACACCATGCTCAAGTACATCGCGCCCGAGGCCAAGGCACCCGATCCGATCACGGTCTTCACCAAGCCGGGCTGCCCGTTCTGCGCCAAGGCCAGGTCACTGTTGCGCGAGGCCGGCCTGCGCTACGAAGAAATCTCGCTGGGCAATGGCATCAGCACGCGCACTCTGTATGCCGTCGCGGGCGCGGGAACGACGCCGCAGGTTTTTGCCGGTGGCCGGAAAATTGGCGGTTCTGAAGAGCTCGAAGCCTGGCTGGCCCGGCGCATGCCGTAGTCAGGCAAGCCGGCAGGCGGCTCGATTCGCGAATGGGGAGCGCGTCAGGCAAACTTGCGATATGCGTCCAGCGCCAGTCCGGCGCCGATGCTGCCGAACAGGTCACCCTCAACGCATCTAGCCTGCGGCGCCAGTGCCAGCACCCGCTCGCGCAACAAAGGCACACCGCTGGAGCCGCCGGTGAAAAACACCGTATCAATGCCTGCCGCCGTGATGCTCGCATCACTCAACAGCCTGGCGACCGTCTGTTGCACCGACGTCACCAGTCCGTTAATGGCGCGGTCCAGTTCGGCCCGCTGCAGCGTCACCGTCTCGCCGGCAGCAATCCGGCCGATGTCGATTTGCGCCAGCGGCGCATTTGACAGGGCGATTTTGGCCTCTTCCACCTGGAGCGCCAGCCAGTGGCCGGCGCGTTCGCGGACCACGCTCTGCAGCCGTTCTAGCTTGGGCCTGTCAACCGCGCCCTGGTGCAGCTCGGCAATCTGTGACCAGGCTTTTTTGGTGTAAGCCAGGTTGATGGTGTGCCAGGTCGCGAGATTGAAATAAGGGGACGATGGCATTTCCCGGCCGTTTCTGAGCAGGCTGCCCAGCCCAAGCATTGGCATCATGCTGGCCAGGCTTAAGGCCCTGTCGAAATCGGTGCCGCCAATATGCACGCCGCCGCTAGCCAGAATGTCGCCCTTCCGCTCAGTCCGGCTCGCTCGCTCGGGGCCGACACGAATCAGAGTGAAGTCGGAGGTGCCACCGCCGATGTCAACCACCAGCACCAGCTCTTCGCGCGAAATCTGTGACTCATAGTCGAACGCGGCAGCAATCGGCTCGTACTGGAAAGCGATGTCGCGCAGACCAGCCCTGCGGGCAATGTCTTCCAGCGTGTCCTGGGCACGCTGGTCGGCCAGCGGGTCGTCATCAACAAAAAACACGGGTCGGCCCAGCACGGCGCAGCTGAACTCACGCCCGGCAGCATGCTCGGCCCGGCGCTTGAGTTCGCCGATGAATTGCGCCAGCAGCGCCCGAAACGGCACGGCACGGCCTGCCACCTCGGTGTGCTCGTCCATCATGGAAGTGCCCAGCAGGCTTTTCAGCGAGCGCATCAGCCGCCCTTCGTGGCGTTCCAGGTAATCGGCCAGCGCGGCGCGCCCAAAGCTGACATGCGCGTCTTCGGCATGAAAAAAGATGACCGAAGGCAAGGTGAGTTTGCCGTCTTCCAGCGGCAATAACGCATTTTGGCCGGAGCGGCTCCAACCTGCAGTTGAGTTGGAAGTCCCGAAGTCAATGCCGCAAGCCTGCGCGTCCGCCCTCATCGCTCGGCGGGCTTGCTGAAGTTGCTTTCGGACCAGGCCTCCGCACTGGCGCGGTTCAGCTTGAAGGATGGCGACACCGCCACACCGGCCAGCAACTCACCGGCTTCGTCATGGGCAGTCAGCGAGGCGTGCGGATTTTCGTCATCGGGCACGATGTCAAGTGACACCGTGATCCTGGCCGACCGCACGCTGACGGTGATGCGCTGGTGCAGCGTGGCATGCAGTTGCTGCTCATGCCGGCGCACAAACTCAGAGGCGGTCTTGACCAGCGTGTTGAAGGCGTTGACGTCTAGCGGCTTCGGGTTCTTCTTGTCACGTCCCATGGTCCAGGGCCCGACCAGCGCGGGCTCGGGTTCACCGTCCCTGATCATCGCCACGGCCCATCCGTCGTCGTCTTCGTTTTTGATGACGCGAGCAGTCCAGCCGTCACCGCGCCAAAGGCGGGCTTCCTGTGTTTTGGGGAGGTCTTCGGAGGAAAATTCGCCGCTCAGGTCGGTCTGCGGAATAAGGGAATCGGTCAATGCTCAATCACTCAGGTCAAAAGATCGCGCTGTAAATCGGGGCGTCGAACCCGAAGCGCCAAAGAAATTGCGCTTCGAACGAGGGGCGATTTTACTTTCCGATTGCCCGGGATGTGGCGGCGGCGTGCAAAAAAGCCGTCAAGTCGAACAAACTGCTTTTCGCGCCTTCGTGACCCACAGCGCTGAATCCCTGGCTTGCTCCAGAAAATGACCGGCTGTTTGCCGATCAATCACGGACTGCACGCAGGCTCAGCCATTAATCTCGAACTGCGCATCGCCCATGTATCGCTGCGGCCCCAGCGCCGCCGTGAGAGCCGCCGACTCGGCGGCCTGCCACTGGTCAAACACCTGCTGCTCGGCGTCCGTCAGCGTATCGGGCGCTGGCGCTTCGCCGTAGATCGCGACGATGCGGCGGTAAGCCTGGTAGACCGGTACCACCAGGCTGGCATCACCCAGAGTCGCCTCGAGCGCTTGCTTGAAACGCAGCTCGGCGGCTTGCACCTGCTGGGGGCTGGCGTCTTCAAAAGCGTATAGCTTGAGGAAATAGCTCACTTCGGGTCTTTCGCAGGCGCTTTTACAGACGGCGCGCTGCCCTGCGTCATCTCGATGCGGCGGCGCAATCTGGCGGCTTCTTCCAGGTCGCCGCCTTGCTCCGCGCGCTGGGCCTGCACCCCCAGCCAAGCCAGCAGCGGACTCCGC
>NZ_JABBPF010000205.1 GCF_012927415.1 Polaromonas sp.
ATAGCGGCGAAGCGTGGCAAATCAGTCGAAGAAATCTTCGGCTAAGGCGGGTAGTGAAATGACCAAAGAAACCAAAGTAAAAGTCCAGCTGGTTCGCAGCCCGATTGGCACCAAGGAATCACACCGCGCCACCGTGCGTGGTCTGGGCCTGCGAGGCGTCAATAGCGTCAGCGAATTGCAGGACACGCCCGCAGTGCGCGGCATGATCAACAAGATCAGTTATCTGGTCAAGGTTATCTGAGCGGAGACTCATCATGGAATTGAACGGAATCAAGCCTGGCGAAGGCGCTAAACATGCCAAACGACGTGTTGGTCGCGGCATTGGGTCTGGCTTGGGTAAAACAGCCGGTCGTGGTCACAAGGGACAAAAGTCCCGTTCGGGTGGTTACCACAAGGTAGGCTTCGAAGGCGGTCAAATGCCTATGCAGCGTCGTTTGCCCAAGCGCGGTTTCAAGTCGCACCTGCTAAAGTTTAATGCCGAGGTCACCCTCGCGGCATTGGAGCAGCTTGGCTTGGCCGAGGTGGATCTGTTGACGCTCAAACAGTCTGGCCTGGTAGGTCAGATCGCCAGGAATGTCAAGGTCATCAACACAGGATCGCTGTCATTGGCGGTCAAGTTGACGGGTATTTCTGCCACGGCAGGTGCCAAGACCATCATTGAAGCCGCTGGCGGCTCCATCGCTTAATATTTGACGGAACCAACCAGTGGCAACCAACTCGGCTCAAATTGCAAAAACCGGCAAGTACGGTGACTTGCGCAACAGGCTCGTGTTTTTGTTGCTGGCACTGGTCGTGTATCGTGTCGGCGCACATATTCCGGTTCCGGGAATTGACCCAGGTCAACTAAAGGAACTGTTCAAGGGCCAGCAGGGCGGCATATTGAATTTGTTCAATATGTTCTCCGGTGGCGCCTTGTCAAGATTTACTGTGTTTGCCCTGGGCATCATGCCGTACATTTCGGCCTCCATCATCATGCAACTGCTGACTTATGTGGTTCCCACATTTGAGCAGATGAAAAAAGAAGGTGAAAGCGGTCGGCGGAAAGTGACGCAGTACACTCGATACGGAACATTGGGCCTTGCCCTGTTTCAGTCGATGGGCATCGCTATTGCGTTGGAAAGCTCGCCTGGCCTGGTTTTGGTTCCTGGTTTTGGTTTCAGGATGACTGCAGTGTTCAGCCTAACGGCAGGAACAATGTTCCTGATGTGGCTGGGTGAGCAGATCACCGAACGAGGCTTGGGTAATGGCATCTCGATTTTGATTTTTGCGGGTATCGCAGCTGGATTGCCAAGTGCAATGGGCGGCTTGCTGGAACTGGTGCGTACCGGCGCCATGAGTATTCTTATTTCTGTTGTCATCGTCGCGGTAGTAATTCTTGTTACCTATTTTGTGGTGTTCGTCGAACGAGGCCAGCGCAAGATACTTGTGAACTATGCCCGGAGGCAGGTGGGCAATAAGGTATACGGTGGGCAGTCTTCACATTTGCCGCTGAAGCTGAATATGGCAGGCGTAATTCCTCCTATTTTCGCGTCGTCAATTATTTTGTTGCCTGCAACCGTCGTCGGTTGGGTCAGCACGGGTGAAAGCATGCGTTGGCTGAAAGATATCGCGAGCACGCTGACCCCGGGGCAGCCGATTTACGTGATGCTGTACGCCAGCGCCATCGTGTTTTTCTGCTTTTTCTACACGGCACTTGTATTTAACAGCCGTGAGACAGCAGACAATTTGAAGAAGAGCGGTGCTTTCATTCCCGGCATACGGCCAGGTGATCAGACGGCGCGCTACATCGACAAGATTTTGGTGAGGCTTACGCTGGCAGGTGCGGTTTATATTACTTTTGTGTGTTTGCTGCCCGAGTTTTTGATTTTGAAATACAACGTGCCGTTTTACTTCGGTGGAACGTCGTTGATGATTATTGTTGTGGTTACTATGGACTTCATGGCCCAGGTTCAGAATTACATGATGTCGCAGCAGTATGAGTCGTTGTTGAAAAAAGCCAACTTCAAAACGTGATGTCTTGATTGATTTAACGATTTATTGCGAGCACACGGTGTGTTTCGTTCCCAGTAGGCACAGATTGAAAGTTTAGGAGAATAAAATGAGAGTTTCAGCTTCGGTCAAGAAAATTTGCCGCAACTGCAAAATCATTCGTCGCAAGGGCGTTGTTCGCGTGATTTGTACAGATCCACGTCACAAACAGCGCCAAGGCTGATTTTTAAGAGATTTACAGGACGCATATGGCTCGTATCGCTGGTATCAATATTCCGCCGCAGAAGCACGCCGAAATCGGCTTGACTGCAATCTTTGGTATAGGTCGCACCCGCGCTCGCAAAATCTGCGAAGCATGTGGAATTGACTACGCAAAGAAAATCAAAGATCTGACTGACGGTGATCTGGAAAAAATCCGTGACCAAATCGCGCTGTTTACCATTGAGGGCGATTTGCGGCGTGAAACCACGATGAACATCAAGCGCCTGATGGACATTGGTTGCTACCGCGGTTTCCGTCATCGCCGTGGTTTGCCTATGCGTGGTCAACGCACCCGCACAAACGCCCGTACCCGCAAGGGTCCGCGTAAGGCCGCTGCGTCTTTGAAGAAATAATTGAGAGGTCGTCATGGCAAAATCACCGAATAATAGTGCTGCACAACGTGTGCGCAAGAAAGTTCGCAAGAACGTGGCCGATGGAATTGCCCACGTTCACGCATCTTTCAACAACACCATCATCACGATCACCGATCGCCAGGGCAATGCATTGTCGTGGGCATCTTCTGGTGGTCAGGGTTTCAAAGGCTCGCGTAAATCGACACCGTTTGCAGCGCAGGTCGCCTCAGAAGTGGCCGGGCGGGCTGCCATTGAACAAGGTATAAAGAACCTCGATGTTGAAATAAAGGGCCCCGGCCCTGGCCGTGAATCATCGGTTCGGGCATTGGGAGCACTCGGCATTCGGATTAATTCGATCGCTGACGTGACCCCTGTTCCGCACAATGGTTGCCGCCCGCAGAAGCGCCGTCGCATTTAATCGCCCTGCTTCATCGCTTGGCCGGCTGCTTTGCAGTTGACTAGGCGTCAGCATTTTTTATCAAGCCCACCGCCGTTAGGTTCCTACCTTCGGCTCCTGCAGTAAATGCAGCAGATGACACAAGGATATTCAAGTGGCACGTTATCTCGGCCCCAAAGCCAAACTTTCACGCCGTGAAGGCACCGATCTTTTCCTGAAAAGCGCTCGACGCTCGATCAGCGACAAGGCTAAATTTGACTCCAAGCCAGGTCAGCACGGTCGTACCTCCGGTACCCGCACGTCCGACTATGGCCTGCAGCTGCGTGAAAAGCAGAAGGTCAAACGCATGTACGGCGTTCTCGAAAAGCAGTTTCGCCGCTATTTCGAAGAAGCTGATCGCCGCAAAGGCAATACGGGTGCCAACTTGCTCTTCGTGCTGGAGTCGCGACTGGACAACGTTGTTTACCGCATGGGTTTTGGCTCTACGCGTGCCGAAGCACGTCAACTGGTGTCCCACAAGGCAATGACTGTCAATGGTCAGTCGGTGAATATTCCATCCTATATGGTCAAGACTGGTGATGTGATCGCTGTGCGCGACAAGTCCAAAAAACAGACCCGTATTGCCGAGGCGCTCGAGTTGGCCAAGCAGGTCGGCCTGCCAGCCTGGGTGGATGTCAATGCCGACAAGGGCGAGGGCGTCTTCAAGAAGGTTCCCGACCGCGACGAATTTGCCGCCGACATCAACGAATCGTTGATTGTCGAGTTGTATTCACGTTAATTTTTTTCCGTTCCTGCGATACGGCCTTCGTGTCGCCAGGGTGTGCTTCGCCAGCCTTATCGGTGTAACGAGCCGAGGGTATTGAGAGGAAGACTGCATGCAGACTAATTTGTTAAAACCAAAAACTATCAATGTCGAGCAACTTGGTACCAATCGCGCCAAAGTGACTCTTGAGCCTTTTGAGCGTGGCTATGGCCACACGCTGGGCAATGCGCTGCGCCGTGTATTGCTGTCATCCATGGTCGGCCACGCCGCGACCGAGGTGACCATTGCAGGCGTCTTGCATGAATATTCTTCCATTGACGGCGTTCAGGAAGATGTCGTCAATATCCTGCTGAACCTCAAAGGCGTCGTCTTCAAGCTGCATAACCGCGACGAAGTCACCTTGAGCTTGCGTAAAGATGGCGAAGGACCCGTGACCGCCGCAGATATCCAGACGCCGCACGATGTTGAAATTATCAATCCTGACCATGTGATTATGAATCTGTCGCATGGCGGCAAGATCGACATGCAGATCAAGGTTGAAAATGGCCGTGGTTATGTGCCCGGTAACTTGCGCCGCTATGGCGACGAGTCGCCGAAATCGATTGGCCGTATTGTGCTTGATGCTTCGTTTTCACCTGTCAAGCGTGTGAGCTACATTGTCGAGAGCGCCCGCGTAGAGCAGCGTACCGACCTCGACAAGCTGGTACTCGAAATTGAAACCAACGGTGCGGTGACGGCAGAAGATGCCGTGCGTGCTTCGGCCAAGATTCTGGTCGAGCAACTGGCGGTGTTTGCCCAACTCGAAGGCAATGAACTGGCCGCTTTTGATACCCCGGTACAGCGCAGCTCGCAGCAGTTCGATCCGATCTTGTTGCGCCCTGTCGATGAGCTGGAACTCACGGTCCGGTCGGCAAACTGCTTGAAAGCAGAGAATATTTACTATATTGGCGATTTGATCCAGCGCACTGAGAATGAGCTGTTGAAGACCCCCAATCTGGGACGGAAATCTCTCAATGAGATTAAGGAAGTACTGGCGTCACGAGGATTGACACTTGGGATGCGTCTTGAAAGCTGGCCTCCTGCGGGTCTGGACAAGCGTTAATTGATATTTATCCCGTTTTTAGACGGGAAGTGCACGGGCAGTACCTGATACGGCTGTTTCGAAATTATATAAAGGAAGCACTATGCGACACGGACATGGATTACGTAAACTAAACCGCACCAGCGAGCACCGCCTCGCCATGCTGCGCAACATGATGAACTCGCTGCTGCAGCACGAAGCGATCAAAACCACGCTGCCGAAAGCCAAAGAGCTGCGCCGCGTGGTAGAGCCCATGATTACGCTGGCGAAAGAGCCAACCTTGGCCAACAAACGGCTGGCGTTTGACCGCCTTCGGGACCGCGACATGGTGGTCAAGCTGTTTGCCGAACTCGGCCCTCGCTATAAAGCTCGTCCAGGCGGATACACCCGTATCCTGAAGATGGGTTTTCGTGTTGGCGACAACGCGCCCATGGCACTCGTTGAACTGGTTGATCGTCCAGATATTTCGGAAGAAATTAAAGATGACACAGCCAAAGCAAAGTAGGCTACAATAACATCATATCGCGCGGTGGAGCAGCCTGGTAGCTCGTTGGGCTCATAACCCAAAGGTCGTAAGTTCAAATCTTGCCCGCGCAACCAAAATCCAGACCGACTAGGTTGGTAACAAAACGCCCACTGCATGTGGGCGTTTTTTTTTGTGCTTTATTTGTAGGCTATTAAATTGGTCATTGCTAGAAGTGGACCCTTGACGAGACTGCAGCGCAGTGTCTCGGGCTTTGGGCAAAAGTTTTGATCTTACGTCAGGCACTTGCTCTACCGCTGTTGCTTCATCAAAAGAGATCATCCGATGTTGCTGCTTCGCAGCAACCAGCAATGCACTGCGATCTGACTCCTTTGGCGCCGAGCGTCGGTGTGCATTTACCTGACGGTATCCACTGACACCTATGTATGAATGGCTCTTCGATGGATCGGTTAGAAAGCTTATCGCCTTTGCCGCTGTTGTGGCTGACTTTCGGCATCGCCTTCATGCCTCGCCGTCTTTCGGGACGGGCCGTCTTGACCTGTGAACAGTCAGGTAGGACTGGCACCTCTTCCCGCCGTGGTCGGCGACGCCCTGTTGGTGATATTTTCCGGAACCTTCGGCTTTTATGCGCTCGACGCGATCAAGCCGATGTTGACGGCAACTCACAAATTGGCCTGTCAAAACGGGTTTTTTTTAAGTCCAGATGATGCTGAAAACTCCTCTATTTGACCCAGTTGATATGCCAGGGTTTTCTGGCCTGTCCAAGACCTATTCCGAGGCGCATCCCGACATCCTGTTGGGGCCGGTCCGTCCTGAGCTGATTCGCGCGGAAGTGCTGCCCGATCTGCTGGAAGCAACGGCGGAGCGCACGCCAGACCATGCGGCGCTGATCTTCGGTGACCGGCAATTGAGTTACGGGGAACTGAATGCGCAGGCCGACCGAGTGGCGTCGCACCTGATTGAAGCGGGTGTGCGGCCGGGGCAGATCATCGGATTGTGGCTGCCGCGCGGTATCGACCTGCTGCTCATGCAGGCCGCCATTGCAAAGACCGGCGCTGCCTGGCTGCCGTTTGACGCGGACACGCCGGTCGAACGCATTGCCGTCTGCCTTGACGATGCGAATGCGCCCGGTATCGTCAGCTGCGCTGGGTTTGCGCCGCGTCTGGCGGGTTGCGGCCGTCAAGTGTGGACGGCCGAAGCGCTGGCAGCGCCAACACAGATACCGCTCCTTCGGCGCCAAGGCGCATTGCCGTCCGATCCCGCTTATGTGATTTACACCTCCGGTTCGACCGGCAAGCCCAAGGGTATCGAGATAAGCCAAAGCAGCATTTGCCATTTCCTTCGCAGCGAAAACGCAATGCTCGGCATACGGGCTAGCGACCGCGTCTATCAGGGCTTCTCGGTTGCCTTCGACATGTCGTTCGAAGAAATCTGGATCAGCTACCTGGCCGGTGCCACGCTGTGGATCGCACCCAGGGAGGTCGCCTCCGATCCTGAGGCGCTGCCGCGCGCGCTGGAGGAAAACAGCATCACCGTGCTGCACGCGGTACCGACGTTGCTGGCACTGTTCAACCAGGACGTGTCCAGCCTGCGCCTGATCAACCTCGGCGGCGAGATGTGCCCGGAGGCACTGGTTTCCCGCTGGGCGCGCCCGGGGCGTCAGGTATTCAACACTTATGGTCCGACCGAAGCGACGGTGTCGGCCAGCCTGGCAGAGTTGCATGCCAACCAGCCGGTGACGATTGGCCGGCCGCTGCCGAACTACGGTTTGCTGATTATTGCCACGGAGGGGGAAGGCGGCCTGAGGCTGCTGCCGCGCGGCGAAGTCGGCGAGCTGTGCATCACTGGACCGGGTGTTGCCGCCGGTTATCTCGGACGTCCCGACCTGACTTTAGAGAAATTCCTCACCAACCCCTGGGCGAGCAGTGCTGCGCAAAACCGGCTTTACCGCACCGGCGACCTGGCCCGCATCGACCCTGACGGGTGCGTGCAATGTCTGGGTCGCACTGACGATCAAGTGAAAATTCGCGGCTTCCGGGTCGAGCTCGGCGAGATCGAAGCCGTGCTGGCCAGCCAGAGCGGCGTCGGCACGGCAGCCGTGGTGCTGCGCCAGGAGGGCGGCATTGATCAGCTGATCGCCTTCATCGTTTCGGAAAGCGGCCAGATGCCCACAGCCGCGGTGCTGCGCAGCGCGCTAGGCGCATCGCTGCCACCTTACATGGTGCCCGGTTTCTTTGAAATGCTGCCGGAAATGCCGCGCCTGAGTTCGGGCAAGATCGATCGCAAGGCTTTGAAGGCGCGACCGCTGGCGCTGCTGCCGCGCGATGTTTCCGGGTCCGACACGCCGCAGACACCGGCCGAAGAAATGTTGTTCTCGGCCTTGTCCACGCTGTTTCCCGGCCAGACCATACGCCGCAGCGCCGATTTCTTTTCGGATCTTGGCGGCCACTCGCTGTTCGCTGCCCGGCTGGCGTCCGCATTGCGTGCCGATGCGCGCTTCGCACATGTCACCGTGCGCGACATCTACCAGAATCGCACCATCGGGCGCATTGCCGAGGTGCTGGCGCAAGCGCATGAAGCAGCGCCGCCGGTCGACACCCGCTGGACGCCTCCCTCCGCGCTCAAGCGCTGGCTGTGTGGCGCCGCCCAGGCCGCAGCCATACCGCCATTGGTGACACTGCGCATGGGCCAATGGCTGGCGCCATTTTTCACCTACCACTATTTCACTGGTGACCCCGGCGATTCGGTTGCGCTGGCAATCGCCGCCTCGACGGGCGCCTACCTGATCGCAACGCTGCTTGAGTTTGTGCTGGCGATTGCCGGCAAGTGGCTGATTGCCGGCCGTCTCAAGCCGGGCCGCTATCCGCTGTGGGGCCTCACTTATTACCGCTGGTGGCTGGCCGACCGGATGGTCGAGTCGGCGCCGACCTATCTGCTCAGCGGGTCGTCGCTGTATCCGTGGTGGCTGCGCGCATTGGGGGCGCGGATCGGGCGGGATGTGATGATCGGTTCGATCACCTTGCGGGCGCCCGACTTGCTGGTGATCGGCGACCGAGCCAGCGTGGGCAACGCGGTCAATTTCGAGAATGCGCGCGTCGAACACGGTGAGTTGCGGTTGGGCACGATTGCCATTGGCAGTGATGTCGGCGTCGGTTCTTATGCCGTGCTGGAAGGCAACACGGCCATCGGTGCGTTCGGTCATCTGGAAGGACAGACGGCGCTGAGCGATGGCATGGCGGTGCCGGCCGGCCGTACGTGGAGTGGTTCACCGGCGAGCGACGTCGGCGCTTTCGATCCCGCCTCCAACCCGGCTCGGCCGCAGGTAGCGCAGACCCGGCAGGCTGCCGAGGCATTGTTTTTCCTGTGCGGCGCGCTGCTGATCACCACCTTGTTTTTCTTGCCGGTTTTCCCGAGTTTTGTGCTGATCGACTGGATCGACAACGCCGAGCGGTTCCCGTGGCTGCAAAGTAACGACCTCCCTTTTCAGCTCGCCAAGTATTTCGTGTTGGCATTTCCCGCCACGGCGGTACTGATTGTCTGCACCGCACTGCTGTCAGCGGCAATCCGCTGGGGCGTGCTGCCGCGCATGAAACCGGGAAGCTGGCCGGTGCACAGCAATCTCTACTGCGCCAAATGGCTGGTCAACCAGATTCAGGAGTCCAGCCTTAACGTGCTGCATGGCGTGTATGCAACGGTGTACGCGCCGTTCTGGTACCGGCTGCTGGGCGCACGGGTTGGCCGTGGCGCGGAAATTTCGACCGCCCTTGGCCTGGTGCCCGACATGCTGACACTGGGCGACGACACATTCATCGCCGATGCGGTGATGCTGGGTGACGAAAAAATTGATGGTGGCTGGATGACCATGAAGCCGACGGTGATTTCGCGCCGCAGCTTTGTCGGCAACGGCGCCTACATTCCCGACGGCACCACGCTGCCGGAGAATGTGCTGATCGGCGTGCATTCCACCGTGCCGCGCAACGAGGCCATGCGCAATGGCGACACCTGGCTCGGTTCACCGCCGATCAACCTGCCGGCGCGTGAACAGGTCCGGGGATTTGCCGAGCACCTGACCTTCCGACCGTCGCCGCTGCGCCGGGTCGGGCGTGGGACGGTTGAAGCGTTTCGCATCATCGCGCCGCATGCGTTCGTCATCGCGGTCGGCTATACAGTCGTATTGAACGTGATGCCGCTGGCCGGCGACGGACGCTGGGCCGAAGTCATTGCCGACCTGGCGTTGGCCGGCCTGAGCTACGGCATCGGAACCTTCGCCTTCGTCGCGGTGCTCAAGTGGCTGCTGCTGCGTCGCTACAGGAAATGCAGCGTGCCGATGTGGACACCGTTCGTGTGGCTGTCAGAGGCGGTGACCAACCTGTACGAAGGTATTGCCGTTCCCAATTTCATGCGCTACCTGCGCGGCACGCCCTGGCTGCCGGTAGCGCTTAACCTGCTGGGCAGCCGGATCGGGCGGGGCGTGTACCTGGACACCACCGACATTACCGAGTTTGACTGCGTGACGATTGGCGACTACAGCGAGCTCAATGCTTTGGCTTGTCCGCAAACCCACCTGTTTGAAGACCGGATCATGAAGATCGACCATGTCAGGATCGGCAGCCGCGTCTACATGGGGCCGCGCAGTGCCGTGCTGTACAGCGCCGTGGTGGGGGACAACGCCAAGCTGGGTGCTCTGACGCTGGTGATGAAGGGTGAACACATCCCGGCGGCAACGGCATGGCGCGGCTGCCCGGCGGCGCCGGCGCGCGTTTGACGACGCGGCAAGCAATGAATCAAGCGACGGTTGCCGTCCATCGCTGGCCCGTATCCAGGCCTCTGCTGGCGGCCGCCCCCGAAGCCGGACCGGACCTGATCGTCATCAGCATTGCCACGCCCGACAGCACGCTGCGTCACGCGGCACGCGCGCAACTGCGAGGCGCAGTGCGCGAGGTGCTGGGCCTTCGGCTCGGCAGCTCACCAGGAGCAATTGCGCTGGTTTCCAAACCCGGACAGGCGCTCCGCGTTGACCTGCCCGGCCACACGATCGGCTTGTCGGCAAGTCATGAAGCCGGCTTCTCGGTTGCCGCCATTCACCGGTGCGGCCCGGTGGGCGTCGACATCGTGCGGCTCAGGGACGAATTCGAATGGCAGCCAGTCGCCCGCGATTACCTCGGCATGGACGCCTTCGAGCGGATTGCGTGCCAGGCACAACCTGAACAGATGCAGGCATTTGCGCGCGAATGGACCCGTCTCGAAGCCTGCCTGAAATACCTTGGGATCGGACTACAGGAATGGAGCCTGTCTCTCGCACATCGGCTGGGCGCCTGCCGCGTCAGCGAGCTTGAGTTGCCTGCTGGCCTGTGCGGTGCGGTCGTCTATGGTCTGACGGATCAAGCGTCCTGATCCTGCCAGCCATCCGGCGGGTCGTAGCAAACCTCAAATTTGAGGCAAGCGATCTGCTTGCCAATCGCGGTCCGGCAGGCTCGCAGCCACGCGGGCCATTCAAGCCTGAAGCGTTTCCAGCTTGCTGATCTCGGCGCGCGTGTGTTCAGTGATGAACTCCAGAAAGGCGCTGGTCCTTGCCGGAATGAATTTCCGACTGGGCAAGGCCGCGTACAAGGTATATCTGCCGGTAATCCATGGCGCCAGCACCCGCTGCAGTTCTCCGGTGCCCAGAAGCTTGGCCACCAGGGCGATGGACTGGCTGATAATGCCGGCGCCTTCAACGCAGGCTTGAATCAGCGTATCGCTGTGGTTGACGAGCAGCGCGGGTTCCACCCGGATTTCCAGTTCGCGCTGGTGGTCCTGCGGGTTGATGAGATGCAGGCTGCGATGCCGGTTTGCGGCAAATTTGATCCTGAGAATGCGGTGCGCCACCAGCTCTTCAGGTTGCCGGGGAATGCCGTGGCAGCGCAAATAGCCGGGAGAGGCGCACAGGATGCCGTCGGAGGATGCAATGG
>NZ_JABBPF010000007.1 GCF_012927415.1 Polaromonas sp.
CTCCGCGCCATATTTGCGAGCCAGCCACAGCGCGACATCCTTTGCGGAGGCCGACATGCGCAAGCGCCCATACAGCACTACTTTGACCGTTTCAGGCACCTTGAGCCATAACTGGCCGCACATCAGCACACCGGCAAGATCCGAAGAGCCAATACCTGTGGCAAACGCATTGACAGCGCCGTAAGAAGTACTGTGCGAGTCTGCGCCAACGAGCAAAAGCCCGGGGCGTGCAGCACCTGTTTCCAGAATCAGCTGATGGCCAATACCCTCGGCCTCATCAAAGACCCTCACGCCGTAAGCGAGCGCATAGGCGCGTGCCCGCGCCTGCAAGGCTTGAGCCTTGGCGCCAGAGCTGCTCCCATAGTGATCCAGCGCGAAAACAAGGCGGTCAGGATGACGCGGTGCTGCGTTGCCCGGACGCATGCGTTCAAGGTAGTCCAAGGCCATGGGAATGGAGCCGTCCGTGCCCATGGCCACGTCTGGCGAACAAATTGCGAGCTCGCCAGCGCGCAAGGGTCGGCCAGCGGCGCGCGACAGTATCTTCTCAGACAAAGTGCGGCCTCTCAAGGCGCTTTCCTGAAGGGGGTGATCTTGCAGCGCATTTGTGTTCGCGGGCTTGGAAGTATCGTTTTTTAACATCGGAAAAGCGATTATGAAAGCCTATGGAAAAAATAAAAAGTGATTTAAATGCATTCAAATGCATGAAAAATATTCTTTTATTTGACGAATTGTTTTAGGGAATACCCGTAGTCGAATGACGACTTGCATTACGTCGTCAATTTCACGCCAAAGTAAATTTCGAGCAGACCTGCAGCCCGAAGCAGTGACGACATGACGCTGGGTGGAGTCTTGATGATTCGAAATAAAGATGAATATTTATCATATTTATTCAGTAAGTTAACTCTTATTTCGGCGCCATCGTTCTGCTAACGTCGTTGGGCGCATTGCGTGCATTGCACCCAACATGAACACCGCCAGAGCGCCAGCGCGTGATGTCGATGTTCGCCAAATCTTCACAATTAATGAATATCCGATGACAGTAAAAATTTCTACAGAATGGCCCGCTGGCTACCGCATCAATCCCCGCATCAGCCATATTGCCCCCGACGATGTTGCAGCCTTTCGCGAGATACCTGTGGCAGTTGCAGGCGACTGCATGGGCCGAAGCATCGGCGCTATGGGTCTTCGCTGTTACAACAGCGATATCAAAACCGTGCTTTGTGGGCCGGCAATAACTGTGCGCGTGCGCCCCGGCGATAACTTGATGATCCACAAGGCCATGCTGATGGCTAAGCCCGGCGACGTGATCGTTATCGACGGCGGCGGTGACTTGACGCAGGCCTTGGTCGGCGGCCTGATGCGCACGACCGCCTTGGCGCGTCAACTGGGCGGGTTCGTGATTGACGGAGCAATACGCGATTTGGTCGAGTGGGCCGAAGACGGCATCGCGATTTTCGCACGCGGCCATACCCATCGCGGTCCGAGCAAAGTAGGCCCCGGTGAAATTAACATCACGATCGCCTGTGCAGGTCTGGCCGTGCAGCCGGGCGACCTGATACTTGGCGATGCGGATGGTGTCATTGCGGTGCCTGCCGCCGATGTCGCTGGCCTGCTTCCCAAGGCGCGCGCTCACCTTGACAAAGAGGCGCTGATCCGCGCTGACAATGAACGAGGCACAGCAGACCCCGAACGGTTCGACGCTGTACTGCGCGATAAGGGCTTGCCTCTTTAGCCCATTTCGTTATACACAACTTTAGCAAAATCCCTCCCTAGCAAAAAGGGGAAGGAAAACGATGGGCTGGGCAGGCACAGAATTCGAAACGATAGAGTTGGATGATGTGCGGCGCAACAAAAGAGCTATTCGGCTGGTGGAGTGCCTGAAGCGCTCAACCCATGGCGAGCGCGCCACAAGCCTGTGGGGACTGGGCCGCAACCATGGCTGCGTACCGATTCTTCGGCAACGAGGTGGTCCTTTGAGCAGTGCCTGATCTTTGAATTCAGGGGCGTGATGTGAATGAGGTTTTCTGTGCATGAAATGTCGCTCCGGTACGGACAACCCGCGGAAAGTCAGAGGCGGCAACTAGTCCGACACGGGGGGCCCCAATCCCCGTACCAATTTAAATTCCAGAACTCCGAAGTTTGCAAGATTAACTGATCCCTGTATCAATCTTGCCGTTTTGCTTTGAATCGCCAGTTAACCTGGCGATTCAAAGCGGCGAACGTTGCAGGCGGTATACGACCACAACTGCTGTGGGGTCTGGTTTCGTTGTAATCGATTCTTCACGTGGCAATGGCCTGGCGGGCCTGCTCCAACGATTCAAACCACTTCTCATCCAGACACTCATCGCGGAAGGTTCCGTTGGGGCTTTCGATGTAGGCGTTTTGCGTGGGGCTGCCAGGCTCGACCAGGATGTGTTTGATGCTGTGCTTTTGTGTCCAGGTCATAAATGCCCTGAAAGTGAATTCCGGTCCGTTGTCGGTCCGGACCACTTTTGGGTAGCCACGAAACGTAGCCGCCCGGTCAACAGACGGGTGACTGCTTAAAAACAAGGCATTACAGGACTTTCGATCTGGCCATGGCCAAAGGTCAACAGCAACAGCCAACAATTTATACTGGATAAAACAACAGTCTTTGTATTTTCATGTCACTCGTCACTCTAGATCTCGCCATCCCCATCCTGCTGGCGCATGCTCCTGTCTGGGTTAACGCCCTGCCGTGCCGGGTGGCAGCGGGCTTTCCGTCGCCAGCGGAAGACCATGCCGTCAAGCGGCTAGACCTGATGGAGCAACTGATCAAGCACCCGCAGGCCACTTTCCTGCTGCGCGTGCGCGGCGAATCCATGAAAGATGCCGGGATCTTCGACAATGACGTGGTCCTCGTGGACCGGGCCATCAATCCGCGCTCAGGTCATGTGGTCGTTGCCGTGGTCGATGGCGAGTTCGTCTGCAAGACGCTGTGGCAGCGGGCAGGACGCATGAAACTCAAAGCGGCCAACCCGACCTTTGCCGACATCAGTCCCAGGGATGGTCAGACCGTTGAAATCTGGGGCGTTGTGGTCGCCGCTATAAAACAGTTACGGACCTGATCCATGCATATCCCTGCCCGACGCCGTCCCGAGTTTGAGCAGGCTCGGCACTATGACTACCCCGCCCACCTGCGGGACGCTATCGTCGATCTGCCGTCCGCACCTGGGGTCTACGTCTTTCATGGCGAGGAAGGCGATCGGCCGCTCTACATTGGCAAAAGTGTCAACCTGCGCAGTCGGGTTCTGTCGCACCTGCGAAATCCCGACGAAACCAGCCTACTGCGCCAAACCCGCAGGATCACCCACATCTGCACTGCGGGTGAGATTGGCGCGCTCCTGCTCGAAGCCAACCTGATCAAGCAGCAGCAACCCTTGCTGAACCAGAAACTGAGGCGCAGCCAGCAACTATGTTCCCTGCGTGTTCAAAACGGGCTACCCGAAGTGGTCTACTCCAACGATATCAACTTTGCAACCGAGCCGTCTCTGTACGGCCTGTTCAGCAGCCGGCATTCCGCGCTTGAAGAGTTGCGCAATCTCGCCGACTTGAACCAACTGTGCTACGGCGCCCTGGGACTAGAAAAGTTCAAGCCGGGCCGCGCCTGTTTTCGCGCCATGATCCATCTGTGCGGCGGGGTCTGCCGGGGCGATGAAAGCCAGGATGCTCATCGCAGCCGCCTGTTCACCAGTCTGGATGGCTTACGTGTGGCCTGCTGGCCTTACCCAGGGGCCATTGGCCTGATCGAGCGGAATGAGGGCGACTGCCAGATCCATGTGATCCGCAATTGGTGCTACCTCGGCAGCGTCAGGGATCAGGCCAGGGCGATAGAGCTTGACGTGGTGGCGTCGGGTTTTGATGCAGATGGCTACAAGATCCTGTGCAAGCCGATTCTGAGCGGCAGTGCCGAGATCATCCTGCTTTGAGCAGGTGAATTGGCAAGGAGAGACAGAAAGCCATGTACGCCTTGGTCGATGGAAATAACTTCTATGTGAGCTGCGAGCGGGTGTTCCGCCCCAGCCTCAACGGCCGGCCGGTCATCGTGCTGTCAAACAACGACGGCTGCGCCATTGCCCGGTCCAATGAAGCCAAGGCCTTAGGGGTAAAGATGGGCGCCCCCTGGTTTCAGATCAAGCAGCTTGCGGACAGCGAGGGACTGGTGGCTCTGTCGGCCAACTTTGCCCTGTCTGGGGACCTCAGCGACCGCATGATGAGCTTGGCCGCCGGTCTGGGACCGGGGCAAGAAATTTATTGTATTGATGAATCCTTCATTGACCTGAGGGGTGTCCGTGGCGACCTGGTAGAGCGCAGCCACAAAATCCGCGCCCGCATTCTGCAATGGGTCGGCATTCCTTGCGGCATCGGTATCGGACCCACGAAGACCCTGGCCAAGCTGGCCAACCATATCGCAAAGACCGCCGAGCGCAAGCCCGGCAGCTACCCGCTTGCCATGCTCAGGTCTGCAATCTGGGGGAACTCAACCAGACAGAACTCCATGCCTTGCTGGCCGGCACTGAAGTGAACGAAGTCTGGGGTGTCGGGCGGCGCATTGGCGCGCAGCTTCAGGAAGCGGGCGTCAAGACTATCCTCGACCTGGTGAAACTGGACCCGGCGACCGTGAAGCGGCGCTGGTCCGTGGTGCTGGAGCGCACCGTGCGGGAACTGCAGGGAACCCCCTGTCTCGGATTCGATGACCAGCCCGCTCCCAAACAGGAAATTGCCTGCACCCGCTCATTTGGTCATCCCGTGACTGATCTGGCGGATCTGAATGAAGCCATCACCGAGTTCGCCAGCCGGGCCTCGGAGAAGCTGCGAAAGCAGAACATCCACGCAGGCCAAGTGCTGGTCTTCATCAGGACCAGTCCTTTCCGTCAGCAAGACAAACAGTATTCCCGTTCCACGGTGGTTCCGCTGCGCCGTCCGACCGATGACAGCCGGGCTATCTGCCAGGCAGCACTGATGGGTCTTGCCAGCATCTATCAGCCGGGCTACCGCTATGCCACGGCGGGGGTAATGCTCCTGGCCCTGAGCGATGCCAATTTTGAGCAGTATGAATTAACACTGGAGGATGACGCGGCCTGGCTGCGTGAAGCCGAAGGCCCCCGGCTGATGCATGCGCTCGATGCCGTGAACAAGCGCTATGCGCGCGGCTCCCTCTTGCTGGCCAGCGCGGGGCTGGCCGGGGATCGACGGATATGGGGCATGAAACAGGAACGCAAGACGCCGGGCTACACAACCTGTTGGGCGGATATGCCTATCGTCCGGGCGTGAGGCGGATCAGGTCCAAATCCGCTGGAACCGGTCAGTAATATCGCCCTAAATCAGCGCTTTCAGCTCGCTGGTGACGCCGCTCAGCATGGCATATTCTTTCTCCTGCATAATGCGGCACCTCAGCGTGCTACCTCGCAAATTCCGGTCAACAAAAGCATTGCTTCAGTCAAACTCGTGCCCTCCCCCCACTAGATGAAAAAAAAAGAAAACTTTCCCGCGCTCTCGCACCCGGAACAAAACCCACCTGATCTACACCCTGCTTGCCCTGGTGCTTGGCCTGTCCTGCCATTCCTGCACCGACCTCCCCGCACAGCGGGTGCAATCCGCTGAAATCAGCCTGGAGAGATTTGCCAAGGACTTGAGTACAGCGCTGCGCCAGCGCGCAGCTGCGTCAGCCACCACCACTACCACTGACCAGGAGAATTCGTCAGAGACTGTGGCGCGCCGTGGTAACACTGCCCCTGATTTCTCGGCCTGCTCTCAGTTTTTTGCCAACCGCAATCCACCCCTGGTTAGCCATCGGCCCACTGACCGTGCACTGTGCTGCGACGCCTTTGCCATCCAGCACTCGGGTGAAAGCAAAACCGCCGTGTTTGTCGCGGAAAGGCTCAACAAGGCATCCATAGCCGATGCCAATGAAAAGCGCACCAACAGGTTTTTCCCCGAAGCAAGGCTTCGCTCGGCCTAACGGGCCACCCTGGATGACTAGAAGGACAGCGGTTTTGATCGAGGTCACATGGCTCCGGCTGGCGATATGCCGACCGCGCAGGCGATGGCCCAGAGTTTTTCACTGGCAAACATGGTGCCTCAAGCGCCAGAACATAACCGGGGCGTCTGGGCGAAGTCGGTCGAGATGGCGACACGAAAATATGCGGCACGAGCGACTGGCAACGTTTATGTCATTACCGGGCCTGCTTTTGTGTCTGGCATCGCCCGAAGCCAGAGCATTGGTCCGGGTCAGGTGCGAGTATCTGCGACTTCGCACACTGCCCGCCGAACCGGCCCAAGTGCACAGAGCGCATAGGGGCCGTGTAGTGCGTGCAGGAGGCGACGGTGGAAGCCCTGGCCGGGATGTTCCACATACAACGCTGAGCGCTTGGCCCTTGAGCGTGCGCACCAAGAGCGCTGGGACAGCCTACTTTCACCCCAGATCATGAATCTATGCCCATACCGATACCATGGTTTTCCTTAAGTTGACATCTTATGTAACAAAAATTACACTAAAACTTCGGAGCGTTTATAAAAAAATGTTCACGAGTTCTGGTCAGTGATTCATGTGCAACGAAAGTTCTAAAGGTAACAAATGAAAGCTCAAAAGTTTACATTGGCCATATTGGGGGCAGCAGCGCTGACCATCAGTCAGGCTGCATTCGCTTTGGCCTCGGAGGCTTCAGACTTAACTACCCTTTCGGCCATAAGTCAGCCAATGAGCGAGCAAGAACAACGAACATATGCAGGACGCTTGCCATGGGATGTCGAGCACCGAGTTGAAACTGCGATTGATATCGCTGCCCATGAATATGTAAGGGTAACGTTAACAGTGCAAAATGATGCAAACATAGGCCACTATGCCTATCCCGCAAAGGCCATCACCGCTGTACTTGGGAGTGTGGGCTATTTTTGTGGAGGTGCTAACAATGCAGCCACCTGCGCCTCTGGTATGGGATTAACATTCGTCACTCACCTGGTATCTGTCGCGGCAGAAGCGAGCGCCACAAGGCTTTCCGCAGCCCAGGGCCTTAGTGCCAGACAGACAATCGGGGTTATTGCTGCCACAGAAGTCGCCGTGCGTGGTGCCCAGGCTGCTTTGTGGACATATGAAATTAAAAAAATAGTGGCTGACGCTCAACAGGGAGTTACAGATCACCCGAATTACGTACCCGACCGATGCGCAAATGAAACTTTCCGCGCTGCCCAGAACGCGGCCCTTCACCCGGGGCGTAGATAGAACGGCAATTTGCATTTTCTCAGGCTCTCTGACATCACTTGTTGATGGAGTTTAAGATTGATCTCTATATTTGCACCGCAAGGTCAAATATAGATCTGGATTTGGTTGATGATGACAAAAAGAATATGCGCTTGGATTATTCCATTTTTACAAGTAGACCTTATTCTCATCGCGTTCTTCTTTAGCCACAACGCTGCGGCAGTAGTTTCCGAGGTAATCACTGCACAAGAGGCTGCAGATCTCCTAAGAATAGAACTAAAGAGTTTTGAATTGCTGATGGGAACTCAAAGTTTTCCCTGTAGATCAATCGGAACGCTTAGCCAAATAAGATGTAACCGTTCCGCGTTGCTGAGCTGGCTCAAAGAAGGACCGTCCCAACATGTCGATGTGAATTTAGCAGCGCAAAGACCCAAAAACTTACCCTTGGTGGCAATGTCCGAACTCAGGCCCTTGAGTAATAATGAAGCTCAAGAGGTTAGAGGCAAAGGAAACGAGCCTACAACACAAGGCTCTCCACTTGAAGATAAAACGCAAGGCATTGAACCAGCATTAAAAGAAGGCCGGCTGATCCGATCGGATATTCCTGTTCTGAAGCCCGCTCGCTCGACCACTGTTGCTTTCAACTATGGATTTTCATCTGTCGACCAGACAGTACCTGGGCTTGGGCTGGGTTCCGACCTTACAAGAACGAACAGTGCTGGATTGACCGTCACTCGAGCGCTGACGGATACTTTCAGTGCTTTTGCAAGTGCCGGGGGTGGCAGAAGCTTTCGTAGAGTAGAGGACACCCTGTCAGTCGTACCTGAAGAGTCCAATGCATCAAGCCGATCGTTGACACTTGGTTTTAACTATGAATTACCAATATTTAAATCGAATGGATCCCCAAGAACCATCCTCTCGGCCAGTATTCAGCCCAAGACTTCATATTCGCCTACAACCTATAAGTCCACGCTAACTCTCACGAAAGACTATGACCCCGCCACCCTGTTTGGCTCGGTTGGCATGCGATATGATCAGGCTCGACAATCTGGTGGTTTTGAGGTGCCTTCATCGCTGTCGATGACACTTGGCGCCGGTGGTGCATTGGCTGTAAATGACCAACTCACTCTCAGTGCGTCTTACAACCTCACGTACGCCACGGATAGAGCATACTATGACGGATTGCAGCAACTCAGATACAGCAGCTCCATCAGTCCAAGCGCTACGCTGGTGGTAGGCAAGAGTTCCGTTGTCTACCTGAATTTAAATTTCCCTCTTGCATCATTCAGTGCGAATCAAAGCTTCGGCTTGGGCTACCAGTATTCGTTTTAAATGCCATGGTCCCCCGCTGTATTTGCACTTTTGCACTTTGTCTTGTCGTATGCGTATCTTTGCTTAAAAGTACCGACACGGCAGCAGCAGACTTTCAGTTAGGAACGTTGACCCTCAAACCAGCTGCAAGGTCAATGAAGGACCTCAAATATGCAGGGGTTGTGAATCAGTCTCTCGATTACACTTGCGGCCCCGCTGCACTGGCAACACTGATGACCTCTTTGGGAACACCAGTATCAGAATCTGACGTGCTTGAGCATTTGCTAACCGATATCGGTGCTGACGATCTGACGCTCAGGTATGTAAAACGCCAAGGATTCTCTTTGCTCGACCTCAAAAAAGAAGCCGAGCGGGCAGGCTTTGCAGCTAACGCGTTCATGATATCTTTTGAAGTATTGAGTAGTCTGAAAAACCCTGCTGTTATTTTTTTACATGAGGAAGATTCAGAACATTTTTCAGTATTACGCGGGGTGGATGGGTATGGAAAAATTCATCTGGCAGACCCCTATTTTGGAAATGTAGTCTGGAGCCAGAGCCGTTTTATAAAAGCATGGACGAAAAATGGTAAGGGCGTTGTGCTGGTAGCTGAGAAGATTGCCACACAGGAAAATCCAAGAATCGTCAATTCTTTAAAACTTGACAAAGCCATTCCTGAAGTGAATTTGCGGTTAACGGCCATTGAATTGCTTTTAATTGCGCAGCAAACAAAATGATGCTGATATTTGTAGAGGTACAAGTTGTATCCGCAATGCCTTTTAAAACTGATCAGATAAGTGCTGGCTGACCAATGTGGCTTTTGCGGATGCCGCATGCTGCGATCCAATAGCCCATTCAGTCAGCTATGGTCGACGTCTCAATTCCCGTCATATCCGTGCCAGCTTGCTGCGGAATAGGCGGAAACTCAGGCGACGTGTTTTGCTGCACGGCAGGCACCGCGCCCGCTTCGGCCGCCTGAGCCGGGATGTTCATACCTGCCGTTTGCGCAGGCATCGGATAGTTGGGGTCAATGCCGCCAGGATTCGGTCGCTGGTAGCCAGCGCTCTGCATCACTTTGTCGGCGATCGGCGCGATCATGGGCATCTGCGCGACCTGGGCCCCCGCCTGCATGGCACTGAAAGCACTCTGCACGCCGATATTCACGGCTTCGCGCATCATCTTCTCCACCTGCGCTTCGCCCAGCCGCTCCTTGATGTCCAGTTCACGCGATTTCAGGTCGTGCCCAGCGTCCTTGAGCGCCTGCTCGACCTGCGCCTTGATCTGCTCGGGTGTCTGCGTCCCGCCGCCAGCCACGCCGCGAATGGCGTCGACCAACTCCTTCTTGAAGGGAATGTCCATCAGGCTGGCCATGAACGGCAGGACCACCGCCTGGTATTCGGGCGGCAGGCTCTTGACTGCTTCGGACAGCGCATTGAGCTGCTGGCCGCGGTAGCTGTTGGTGCTTGGAACGTCTTCCAGCGCCACCTTCATGCGCGTGCGCTGCACATCGTTAGACAGGTAGGGGATGCAGGCGGCGCGCCTTGGACTGCATGCCGGTGGGATGGTCCGAGACCCGAATGGCTGCCCACAGTCGGAATCGATCCCGGCCCGCCTTTCTCAGTTCACTTTCACACTTCCCGCGTAGCGACACCGGCACAGCAAAGCGTGACCTGGTGCTTAGCAGCGGACCCGGATTGTCGGGGTGAGAGACAACTGAGGCCCATGCGCCAAGACAAACAAGCATGGAAATCAAGCCGCTCCCGCGTGGGATTAGCGGCTTGTGTGACTCTAGCTGGAACCGGCCTGCCGGGATATGCCAGTGCCAGCCGATTGGAAACAGTCGGCAAACCAGAGCTTTACGTGCAGGGCTGCGGTTTTAACAAGGAGAAAACAATGAAATGTGTTTGCGCTCAATGGGGCGCAAAGTTTGAACGCGCACCCGGAGCGGTGAATAGATCGGCAGCGGCTAACGGCCCACTCTACTGCACTAGAGCATGCGCAGGAATGGCCCGAAGAATCCCGGATCTGTCAGAGATTGACCGAAAAGTAGGTAAAGCGGCCTATGACTGGCAAAGACTGTGTGGCGGTCAAGTTATTTCGGACACATTAATAGGTGGGTTGAGTTGCCGATTTATGCTCGAAGGCATTGGGTGACAAGTTGCCCAGTTTGGAGTGCAATCGCACGGCGTTGTAGAAGTTGACGATGTAGTCAGCCACGTCATGGATGCCAAACCCGCAGATTAAGTTCTACGCTCTCGCCAACACGATGCCGCTAGATCATTCCTAGCCCATTCATTTGAACGTATTACAAAATGCGTTCATAGAAGATCAGCACTGAAGGAAGTGCGACCCAGCCCGTTCACTCGGGCTTTTTTACGCCTATTTTTATGGAGTATCTATGCCCATCAGCACCTGGAGCCAAGACTTAGCGCGCGGGCTGGCTCACCCCGAATCAGTTGCAGCACGTCAGATGCGCCTTGCAATATCGCGCACCGCCGCACAGCAGCGCGAAGACGATTTTGAATGTGCGCTCAAGCTGTTGCGTCAATCAGTGCGGACGGCCGGCCACGTAGTTCAAGTGCCGCTCGCTATATCGAGCGCGCTCAAGCCGATGCCCGGCAGTTTTCTGGACAAAACGCAAAAGCAGGTTGTCGGAGTAGTCAACGAAATTTAAGACGGGGAGCAATGATGAATCCAGTTACCAAAGTCGCCGCGATATTGCTTGCCGCCAT
>NZ_JABBPF010000061.1 GCF_012927415.1 Polaromonas sp.
GCAAGGCATTTGACAGCAGCGCCGCAGACTTGCTGAAACAACCTTTAAGCCAGGGCGATGCCGTGCAACTTGCCCTGGTCAACAGCCCTGCACTGCAAGCCATGCTGGCCGAAAACTGGGCGAGTTCGGCCAGCGCAGCGCAGTCGGGGCGGATTACCAATCCTCTATTCACGTTTGAACGCCTGCGCGCCGGCGACGAACTTGAAATTGGGCGTTTACTCTCCTTCGGCCTGCTCGACCTGTTGACGCTACCCCGGAGAGCCGGTATAGCGCAGCGGCGCATCACGCAAGGGCAGTTGCGCCTGACCTCCGATGTGATCGATCAAGTGACCCAGGTTCGGCAGGCATGGGTCAGGGCGGTTGCTGCGCAACAAATGCTGAGTTATGCGAGGCAGGTGTTCGACAGCGCAGAGGCCAGTGCCGAGCTCGCCCGCCGGATGCAGGCCGCTGGCAATTTCAGCAAGCTCGCCCGCGCGCGCCAGCAGGTGTTCTACACCGACGCGGCAACCCAGCTCGCGGGTGCACAGCACACGGCGACTTCATCGCGCGAAGGACTCGTTCGCCTGCTCGGCCTCAACGATGCGCAAGCCGTGCAGCTCAAACTTGCCGAGAGGCTCCCCGATCTGCCGAGGGAGCCGCGCGACCCTGGCGAGGTCAGCAAGCTGGCCGGGATGTCGAGGCTGGACATTCGTCTTGCCCAGTCAAACTTCGAGACTGCTGCGAAGGCGCAGGGACTGAACACCTTGACGACCTTCACGGATATTGAGTTGGGTGTTCGCAGAAATACGAAATTTGACGATGCAGCCGGCACGCAAAACACCGGAAGAGGCTTCGAGATCGGTATACGCCTGCCCATCTTCGATTGGGGCGGCAACCAGCGTGATGCGATGAACGCGCAAACCCTGGCAGCAGCCAACCGGCTGGAGGCGGCTGTACGCGTCGCCGGGTCCAACCTGCGTGAAGGGTATTCGGCCTACCGCACGGCCTACGACGTTGCCAGACATTACCGCGATGAGGTCATTCCGTTGCGCAAGACCATCTCGGAAGAGAACGTGCTCCGCTACAACGGCATGCTGATTGGCGTTTTCGAGTTCCTGGCTGATTCGCGTGCAGAGGTTGGCAGCGTGATGGCTGCGATTTCGTCTGAACAGCAATTCTGGCTGGCAGACGCTTCGCTACAGGCCGCGGTGATGGGCAAGCCAGTGATGGCGCCCACTGCAGCGCCAATAAGCGCAACGGGTGGAGGCGGCGATGCAGCCCACTGATTGGTGTATTTCATGCCGGTGCTTGTGCAGACTGGCGTCCGATCTATTTAAAAACCTGGTCAAGAGGAACGCGGTATGAATTCAAGAAGACAGTTTTTCAAGGCAGCCGGTATCGCCGGCGGTGCGATAGCCGCAGCCACTGTCAGCCGGGTCGCCATGGCGGCTTTGCCTGAACCGGTTTTCCAGACCAAGCCCGATACCATGCCGCCTTTGGTGCCCAACAGCGGGCGACCCTACAACCCGTTGGTGACGCTGAACTGCTGGACCCTGCCCTGGCGCATGAACAACGGCGTGAAGGAGTTTCACCTGGTGGCCGAACCCGTGGTACGCGAGATGGCGCCCGGCATGAAGGCCCACCTGTGGGGCTATAACGGCCAGTCGCCCGGTCCCACCATCGAGGTTGTCGAGGGCGACCGCGTGCGGATGTTTGTCACCAACAAACTGCCCGAGCACACCAGCGTGCACTGGCACGGCCAGCGCCTGCCCAGCGGCATGGATGGCGTGTCAGGCCTTACCCAGAATGCCATTCAGCCCGGCAAGACCTTTGTGTATGAGTTTGTCGCGCGACGGCCCGGCACTTTCATGTACCACCCGCATGCCGACGAGATGACGCAGATGGCGATGGGCATGATGGGCTTCTGGATTACTCACCCCAAGGCCAGGCATCCCCTGATTGACGAGGTCGATCGCGATTTCGTGTTCCTGCTCAATGCCTACGACATTGATCCAGGCAGCTACACGCCGAAAATCATGACCATGCTCGACTTCAATCTGTGGAGCTGGAACAGCCGAATCTTTCCGGGCATCGACTCGCTCAATGTGCGCAAGAATGACAAGGTGCGGATCCGCGTCGGCAATCTGACAATGACCAACCATCCCATGCATTTGCACGGTCATGAGTTCCAGGTCACAGGCACTGACGGCGGCCCAACGCCCAAAAGCGCTCGCTGGCCCGAGGTCACCGCCGATGTGGCTGTCGGCCAGATGCGGCAGCTGGAGTTCGTGGCCGATGAGGAGGGCGACTGGGCTTTCCATTGCCACAAGAGCCATCACACGATGAACGCCATGGGGCACGACGTTCCGACCATGATTGGCGTGGACCACCGCGTCATCGCCAAAAAAATCACCAGCCTCATTCCCGACTACATGGTGATGGGCGAGCGCGGCATGGCCGACATGGCAGAAATGGAGATGCCCTTGCCCGACAACACCATTCCCATGATGACTGGCCAGGGCCCGTTCGGCTCGGTCGAAATGGGCGGCATGTTCAGCGTATTGAAAGTGCGCAAGGAACAGAAGCCCGGCGACTACAAAGACCCCGGTTGGTACAAGCACCCAGCCGGCACCGTCGCTTTTGAATACAAAGGCGCTCTGGCAGAGCCCGCACGCTTTCAGTCTGAAGGCGGGCAGTCAATGCCACGCGCGCAAAAGAACGCGAAAGAAATCGAAGTTCTGGTGCGCAAACCCGCCATGGGCAACATGCAACATTGAGTCAGTTTTTAGCCTCCCATCCTGAAAGGTATTTCATGAAATCGCGCAACATCCTGTTCGCTATCCCCGCCATTTTCCTGGCCATGTCAGCCATCGCCTCGGGCAATCACGCAGGCGGCCACGACGAGGCCGCCATTGGCAAGCCCGGCGTCGTTTCCAGAGTCACACGCACTGTCGTCGTGGACATGACTGACGATATGCGCTTTCACTCGTCACTGATTTCTGTCAAGCAAGGGGAAACGATCCGCTTTGTCGCCAGGAACAATGGCAAGGTCAAGCACGAGATGGTGCTGGGCACTGAAAAAGACCTCCGCGATCATTACGAAGTGATGAAAAAGAACCCTGAATGCCAACATGGTCACGGTGGCGCCAGGCAAAAGCGGCGAGATCATCTGGCAATTCACCAGGACCGGCAAGGTGGACTTCGCTTGCCTGCAGCCTGGCCACTTTGATGCCGGCATGAGGGGCCTGGTCAAGGTGGCAGCGAAATGATCTTCAACACAAACGAAAGCGCATCATGTCAATCACAAGTTTGAACGCTGTTTCCCGCCGGTCTGCCTTGCGGCTCTCGCTGGCCGCGGCCGGCGTCACCCTACTCGGTCAACCCCTGAGCGCACTAGCCGGCACCGACAAAGACCAGATCACAGTCTGGAAGAGTCCAACCTGCGGCTGTTGTGGTGAATGGGTGACGCATCTGAAAAAAAGCGGTTTTGTCGTCGTTACAAACGATGTCAAAGACACTGCGCCCATCCGGCAGAAGCTCGGAATGCCGGAAAAATGGGGCTCCTGCCACACGGCCCGACTGGGCAGCTACGTGATTGAAGGTCACGTTCCGGCGCAAGAGTTGCGAAGACTGCAACGTGAAAATCCTGACGCGCGCGGACTCGCCGCGCCAGGCATGCCAATGGGCTCACCGGGCATGGAAGTTGACGGCAAGCGCGATGCCTTCGACGTTTTACTCGTCCTGAAAGACGGCAGTTCCCGTGTTTATCAGTCCTATTACTCAACCTCCTCTGCAAAGAAACTATCATGAAAACACTCAAGGCAATGCTGGTCGCTTCAACCTTGCTGCTCGGCGCAGCTCATGCCCAAACGGCCAAAACCCCCGACACGGGCACGATGAACATGGACGCCACGCACAAAATGGCGCCCATGGATTCAACGGAAATGGTGGACGCGGAGGTGCGAAAAATTGACAAGGACAATAAAAAAATCACACTCAAGCACGGTGAAATCAAGAACCTTGAGATGCCCGGCATGACGATGGTGTTCCAGGTCAGGGATCCGGCAATGCTCGACAAGCTGAAGACTGGCGACAAGGTCCGGTTCACGGCAGAAAAAGCGGGTGGCGCCATCGTCGTCACCAGTATTCAGCCCGCCAAATAAGGCGAAGGCAAATAAAGCCCGACACCTGCCTTTTCTTCGGTTTGCCCCGCAGGCCGGATGGCGATGGTTTTGTGCCGGCAGCGAGATTTGTTCCGCTGGCATTTTCTGCGGAGTGAGCGCGCATGGAGCGCCTGGTATCCCGCACCAGGAAGTCGCTTTCAAGCCGGCTGCTGCGCCAGCCGCGTGGCTGCAAATGCGACATACCAGTCCAGGCAGCCAGGATTGGCCATCGCATCGCGGTTCACCACTTTTTCCAGCGGCTGCCCGAGCAGCAGTTTCTTGATCGGCAGTTCCTGCTTCTTGCCCGAAAGAGTGCGCGGAATTTCGGCGACATGAAAAATGTCGTCGGGCACAAAGCGCGGACTGAGTGCCGTCCTGACGGCGTTGCCGAGTTTTGCCTTCATGGCGCCATCCAGCAACACCCCGCTTTTCAGCACCACGAACAGCGGCATATAGCTTTCGCGGCCGAGGTACTCCAGATCCACCACCAGCGAATCCAGCACTTCGGGCAAGGCCTCGATGGCGCTGTACAGCTCGCTGGTGCCCATGCGCAGGCCATGGCGGTTGATGGTGGCGTCACTGCGGCCGAAGATGACGCAGCCCTGGTTTCCGTCGTCCGATGCGCCCTGTTCTTTCGTGCCGACGCGCAGCCAGTCACCATGCCGCCAGACGCCGCCGGCCTCAGGCCCGAGGTTCCGGTCGCCGGGCCGCTCCAGGACCGAAGCAGCCCCTTCGGGAACCAGCGACCCCCCCGCAGAAGGGGAGCGTGGAGGCACGGGCAGGCCTCCGCCGGGTTTGCGGCCATGGCCGGCCGGGTACATCTCGAAATAGCTGGCGAGGTAGCGCGCATTGTTTTCGTCACCCCAAAAGTACAGCGGCATCGACGGGATGGGTTGGCTGCAAACCAGCTCACCCACCTCGCCCAGCACCGGCAGTCCGGCTTCGTTCCACGCCTCGACAGCGCAGCCCAGCAGACGGCATTGCATGACGCCCGGCTGCTGCGGCAGCTCGCGGTTACCGCCAATGAAGGCGCCGCAAAAATCCGTGCCGCCCGAGATGTTGCACCACCAGATGTCGGCCTCCACGCCTGCCGCTGCGCGTACTGCGCTTTCCCCCGGGAGGGCTGAACTTGCCCGGTTGATGGTCGGGTGCAACGCCGCGATGCGCCGGAACTGCTCTGTACCCCACATCTGCGCCTCGGGCGAGAGTGGCGAGCCGGTTGTCCCCAGTGCGCGAATAGCCGACAAGTCGCCGCAGGTGGACAAGTCCACCCCCGCCTTCATGCAGTTGGCATAGAAGGCCGCGCCGGCGCCGAAGAAGGTAACGCCGGTGTCGGCGGCAAAGCGCCAGAGTGTGCTCCAGTCGGGTTTGTCCCTGGTGCCGCCGGGGTTGCCGTCGTAAATCACGCAGGTGGTGCCGTTGAGCAGGCCGCTCAGCTGTGCATTCCACATCACCCAACCGGTCGAGCTGTACCAGTGAAAACGTTCGCCCCGGCTGTTGGCCTGGTAGCTGCAGCCGACGTCGTTGTGCAGGCTTTTGAGCGCCAGCGCCACCAGCACCGTGCCGCCGTGGCCGTGCACGATGGGCTTGGGCAGGCCGGTGGTGCCGCTGGAGTAAACAATCCACAGCGGATGGTCAAACGGCAGCCACAGCGGCTCGAAATCTGCCGTTTCAGCATCATTTCGGGCTGTTGTCCAGTCGAATCGGGCACAACTTGCTATTGAATCAATAGCAGCCTGAAATTCATCGGCGCTGCCCAAATTGTTGTGCAGGATCAGGTGCTGAACCGTGGGCAGCGCCTGACGCAGCTCGTGCACCACCGCCATGCGGTCAATATCGCGCCCGCCATAGGTCACGCCGTCACAGGCGATCAGCACCTTGGGCTCGATCTGTCTGAAGCGGTCGAGCACTGCGTTGGTACCCATGTCGGGCGCGCAGATGCTCCACACACCGCCAAGGCTTACCGTCGCCAGAAACGCCACCATGGCCTCCGCGATGTTGGGCAGGTAAGCGGCCACCCGGTCGCCAGGCTGCACGCCCTGGCCTTGCAGGTGCAGCGCCAGCGAGGCAACCTGGCGGCGCAGCTCGGGCCAGCCCAGTTCGCGGTGCCGGCCCTTTTCGTTGCGGCTGATGATGGCCGGCAACCCCGCCGCTTGCGCCGGCAGGACATGGCGAAACACCTGCTGTGCATAGTTGGCTTTTGCGCCCGGAAACCAGACCGCGCCCGGCATCACGTTGTCAGCCAGCACAGCGCTGTGGGGCGTCGGCGACTGCATGCCGAAATAGTCCCAGATGCTTTGCCAGAAACCGTCAAGATCGGTCGTCGACCAGCGCCAGAGTTCCTGGTAGGTCTGAAAACTCAGACCGCGGTGCTCGCGCAGCCAGTCCTGGTAGAGCCGGATCTGGGGAATGTAGGGCGCTGGTTCTGTCTCGCTCATGCTGGTTTCTTTCTTTTGGGATCGCACGGTGTCACGGTTTGATCACGGAGCGGCGCCGTCTTGCCTGAGCGGCATGACTTCGCTGTCAATTCAACACCATTCAGGCCTGTAGTCCAATAATTACGGTCTCTTACAGCTATTTAATTAATAGCATTCAGATTGCCACCAGATGCCCATCGACCAGCTCGATGATACGGTCAGAGCGCGCGGCCAGGCGCGGGTCATGGGTGACGATCAGGCAGGCGCTGCCGTGGTCGCGATTGAACTCGCGCAGCAGCCCGAACACCTCGTCGGCCGAAACAGTGTCGAGGTTGCCGGTCGGCTCGTCGGCCAGGATCAGCCGCGGCCTGAGCGACAGCGCGCGGGCGATCGCCACGCGCTGCTGCATGCCGCCTGAAAGCTCGCCCGGGCGCTTGTACTCCGCGTCCTTCAGGCCGACCCGGGCCAGCAGGTCGCGGGCGTTGGCTTCGGCCTCAGCCGACGCGGTACCGTGCGCGATGATGGACGGCATCAGCACGTTTTCCAGCGCGGTAAAGGCCGGCAGCAAATGGTGGAACTGGAACACGAAACCGATGGTGGCGCCGCGCAGTGCGGTGATTTGCGCGTCGTTCAGCGAGCGGGTTGGCCGCCCGGCGATCTCCAGCGTGCCGGAGGTCGGTCGCTCCAGCAGGCCGATGATGTTGAGCAGCGTACTTTTGCCTGAACCCGACGGACCCTTGAGCGCGACGAATTCGGCCTGCTGCAACGCCAGGCTGATGCCGTGCAGCACCTCGGTTTCGACTTCCGTGCCGACGTTATAGCTGCGGCGGATGTCTGCCAGCTGCAGGATGGGGACGGGTGGAGTGGTCATGCGATCTGACTATTGTGATCGCATCAGGTTTGCGGTCCGGGCCACCGCCTGCGCTAGGCAGACGTTTTACGGCGCGACCGCGATCGGCCGGGCGCCGTGGGTTGAACGTCAGCCACTGGCACCGGTCATTGGCGGTTCTTCCTCGGTGTTATTCGAATGGGCATTAACCAGCAACAGCAGACCCCGCACGAAAGGTGATCCGGGGGCCCGTTGCCTGCCTGATTGGGCGTCACCGAAGACTCCCATTGCATGTCGGGCTGCTCGATTGAGGCCTTGGGCAGATGACTTCGCGTCCCGCCTTGACCATTGCTGCAAGCATTTCCCTGGGAAAGAACGGTTCGCCGTTCACTCCGATTTCTTCCGGTGTCATCTTTGCGAACTGTGCCGTGCAACTGGTCATCGCAAAGGTATACAGACCCATGATGTAGTCAGGACTCGTATTTATCTCTCGCACTTCCGGGTAAATTTCGATTAGCCGTTTTCCAAACCTTTCAACCCTCGCTGGCTCGCAGGGAAACTCGGTTTCAACAACGGCTCCTGTTTCAAATGTGCATTGGTGTGGCTCGGCCTTCGCGCTGTGAGAAAGCGCCAGTATCAATACGAAAAAAAGGTCATGCTTCATAGGGCAATGGGCTGACGATGAGGGCGCGTGTTGTGAGGCCTGACGAATTTCCAGAACAAAACCCGCTCTATGAGTGGGACTTTGCTTCATAAGTTGGCCGTCGAATTTTCCTGAAAATGGCTTTCGGTCTTCCTTGCGCGGCTTTCTCAATTTTTAATTCAGTTATAAAAATTCCGGTGAATCACGCAGCTCGCGCGATTTGATTCTAGGCTTCAATCAGCTACTTACCCAGATGGGGTGCTTTTTGAAAGACTGTTTTCGCTGCTGCATTGCTGCCGCTCGAACACCGAGCTCAATGACCGCAACGGGTCGATGGAGTCCCTGCGCAGACGAAAAAAATCGCACGACCGGATCGCCTGCACCGGGTTCATGCGCGCGGCGCTGCGCGCCGGAATAGCTGCCGCCGCCAGCCCATTGGTGCGGTCGCAGCCCACCGCTAACCGCTCATCGTGCACCACCCACTCAGTCACCGCCGCGGTCGTGGTTGAACTCGCGCAGCGAGCCATGAGTTCTGACGGCCAGGTCTTGGCTTGCGATAACTGAAACTCGTTACTGCAGGACTGAAATGGTTCAGAACCTGATTTTGAAGTTTTGTGAGTCGAAGGGCCGCTCAAGACTGACTGCCGACATAGGGTTATCCAAGCTGCTTCGCTCAATACCCGACGTTGACATCGACAGGTTGGGTGTCAGCAATGTGGCGCCAATTTCGAGGATCGCTGCACCCGCACCAGGCCAAAAACGGACATAGGCATCTCATGGCTATTTACGATGTCCCAAGAATTCTTCCCGGACTGCCCGGAGTAGGCAGCCCCTGGCGCCAGTTCAGTGCGAGCGGAAAGGGCCTGCATAGCGAAGGTTTGGTGGTGGAATTTGGCACAGCGGAACGCTGGTGCTAGGTAGGCAATTTCCAGCCAGGGTTGACGAAATTCTCGACCGTCTTCGCCATCGAAGGGGAGCTTGAGGCAACCGTGCTTGCCGGAGGGCAATGCTACAGGGTGAACATAAAAACCGGCGAAATACTTGCTGAGTTCGGCGGTGGTCTTGCGTCGGTGGTGGAAATTCCCCAGGTTGGTTCCCTGCTGCTTTGCAGCCTCACGGACTTCGAAGTCTATCGGAGGGGTGGAGGCGTCGTCTGGCGTTCGCGCCGCGTTTCTTGGGATGGCTTCCGCAACCTGTCCATTCATGGAAAGGAATTGAAAGTAAGCACGCGGTGATCCCATATTGACCGCTGCGAGTGGTCATGGTTGTTGCTCAGGCAGTGATGTGGCAGCAACTCCTCAGCCCGGCTGGCCCTGTGCGTGGGCAGCCGTGTCAGAACCTCCTTGAGGTAGCCATAGGGGTCATGCCCGTTCATGCGCGCTGACTGGATCAGACTCATCACGGTAGCCGCACGCTGGCCCGCGCGCAAGCTGGCGGCAACAGCCAGTTGTTCCTGTCTATGGCAATTGGCCGGATCTGGTTCTCGATTCAGTTGTTGTCCACGGGCAATTGCTCGTCTTCGACGAAGCGCGTGAGCGCCACCCAGCGCCGTAGGCTGCAATCCAGTGCCCGGGCAGTGGCTGAACTGTCGGGCACCTTCTGCCGCTGCAATGTCAGCCGACAATCTTGCGTGAGTACAGGTCCAACAACACCGCCAGATACAGCCGGCCGCTGGCGGTCCTGATGTATGTGATGTCGCTTACCCGGGCCTTGTTCGCAGCGCCTGGATTGAACTGGCGATTGAGCACGTTGTTTGCAACCGCTAAAGCACTGAGTCAGGAGAGAAATCCCCTTGCCATCAGTAAAGTGTGACCACGTGAACCGCTCAGACCGACGGAGGAGAAGGCGAGGAACAGCTCCAAAACGTCGAGGCGTGGAGGCGGGACGGCCAGGGCTGGCGGCATGGCCGTATCGCGTGCATAACGGTGAACGGGCCAGGCCAGCAGTATGCATATTCCAAACTTGCTATACCAACTGCTATATATTCGTCTGCGTCACACACCAACCAAGAGGAATGCATGTCTATCCAATCCATCCTGAAATCCACCGTGGTCGCACTGGCGATCGTGACCGGTGCGCCGCTTTTCGCACAGGGCACGCCCATCAATACTGCGACGTTTGATGCGCTGGTCGCGCAGGGCCCCGTCGCCGACGCTGCGACCATCGCGTCGAGTACCTGGGCCAGCAAGATCAAGCAGGCTGGCACGCTACGCCTGGGCGGCACACAAACCTCGAATCTTTTCTCGCTGCTGAACGAGAAAGACGGCAAGATCCGCGGCTTCGACGCAGGTCTGGCCCAGCTCATCACACGCTACATCTTGGGCGATGGTGCCAAGTACCAGTTCACGCAGGTGACCTCGTCCACACGTGAACAGGTGCTGATCAACGACCAGGTGGACATTGTGTTCGCCACCTACTCCATCACCCCCGCCCGCGCCGAGAAGATCTCGTTCGCCGGTCCTTACTACACCTCGCAGGCCGGGGTGCTGGTCAAGGCGAACAACAAGACTATCCAGTCGTACAACAATCTCGCCGGCAAGAAGACCGCCACGCAGGCCGGCTCCACCGGGCCCGCAATCCTGGCGCAATTCGCGCCCAAGGCTACCGTGCAAGAATTCCAGACGCACCAGGAGGCCCTCGACGCACTGCGCCAGGGGCGCGTGGACGCCTACGTCACCGACTACACGCTGCTGCTCAATGCGCTGAGCCTCGGAACCGGCGACGCGCAACTAGCGGGCGCGCCCTTTGGTGCGCAGGACCCCTACGGCGTTGGCTTGCCCAAGGGCTCGGATGGCGTGGCCTTCATCAATACCTTCCTGAAGAAGATTGAGACCGACGGCACTTGGGCCAAGCTTTGGACAGTGTCCATCGGACAGCGCACCGGCAGCACGGCCGTTCCGACGCCGCCCGCCCTCCCGTAAACGATGGGCAGTGTCTCCCGGCTCCTGGCCGACTACGGGCCTGCCTTCGGGCAGGCCCTTTTGCTGACATGGAAGCTCACAGCGGTGTCGTTCGCGGCCGGCTTCTTGCTGGGCATGGTCGTGACGGTGCTCCGGCTCTTCCCGCTGCGGCCCCTCCGCGGGTTTGTGAACGGCGACGTCGAGATATTCCGCAACAATACCACCGCGGGGCGGCTGTTAGTGATGGTGTTGGCGCGGGGCCCTCTCCCGGTGCGGGTGGGACATT
>NZ_JABBPF010000020.1 GCF_012927415.1 Polaromonas sp.
CAGTTTTACCAAGGACACCACGGCCGCCAAAATCGGACCGATCGAGTTGACGGTCAGGGAAAAGGAGTCGGTGAATATTCCGCAGTGGCTAAGCTTGGGGGCTGTGGCGTTGGGTGCGATAGTGCTGGTGGCAGGTTTTCGTAAATCCTGAAAGATAATTGGCCTACCTCATTCACTGCATGTAACTTTGTGCCGTCAAGGAGGCTAATTTCCTTTGGAGCGGCCGGCCGGGAACTGACAGCCTCAGATTCGCTGCACGCTCAGCATGCCGGCGATAGTCTGCGCGGCGGCAAGCAGCGGCCGCAGCATCGTTTGCTGCATGATCCTGGCCCTGCTGCGGTTGGCCTGACCGCTGATGTTGCGCATCGCGACACCCTAGCCGGGGCGTTCTATCACGGGCGCGGCCATAGAAATCATCCCCTCTCCAAGTTACTGGTCCATCTGCGACCGGCCCTGTTAACGAATAAGTGCCATTCTGGCCGCGAGTTCGGTCACGCCAGTCAACGTGAACCAGGTGCGGGTTATGCGCTCCGACGCCTCGATCATTTCTAGCCTGCGCGCAAGAGACTTTACTTGGCTGTAAGGGGGCTCTGGCCCGGAGTGTGCCGGTGTCGAAGGATTGGGCCGCTTGACCGATGCATCAAGCTTGCTGCTTGCCATATTGAATAAAATCTTCTAAATTTAATATACGAGCAATGGTTCCTGTGTCGAACAATTGGATGCCAACAAGTTTTGCTTTTTGGGCGCGGGCGTCTTTTTTTCCCTTGGAGTTGCCTTAATGATCAACAAGATTGCCCTTTCCGTTGCCGAAGCACTGGCGGATGTGAAGGATGGCTCGACTGTGCTGATTGGGGGTTTCGGCACTGCGGGAATTCCGATGGAGCTGATTGATGGACTGATTGCGCAGGGAGCCAAAGATCTGACAGTGGTCAACAACAATGCCGGCAATGCCGAGGTGGGTCTGGCTGCTTTGCTGAAAACCGGGCGGGTACGCAAAATCATTTGCAGTTTTCCACGTCAGGCCGACAGCCAGGTGTTTGACGCGCTGTACCGCAGTGGCAAGCTGGAGCTTGAACTGGTGCCGCAAGGCAATCTCGCTGAACGTATTCGCGCTGCGGGTGCCGGTATTGGCGCTTTCTTCACACCTACCGGCTACGGCACGGAACTGGCCAGGAATGCCGATGGAAGCGCGAAGGAAACTCGCAAAATCAATGGCAGGCCTTACGTGCTTGAACTGCCGATTTACGGTGATGTCGCCCTTGTCAAGGCTGAAAAGGGCGACCGCTGGGGCAACCTTACCTACCGCATGGCGGCGCGCAACTTTGGCCCGGTGATGGCGACTGCCGCTAAAAAAACCGTGGCAACCGTGCATGAAATCGTTGAACTCGGCGCTCTCGATCCTGAAAACATCGTGACGCCTGGTATTTTTGTCCATCAGCTTGTGAGAATTGACCGCGTTGCTACCCAGGCCGGCGGTTTTAAAGACGCGGTTTAAGTTTCTCCCTTTTTTTGTTCCCTTGTAGCCCTACCGCAAGAAAGCTTCATGATCTACCAGAAACGCAGCAAAGACCAGCTTGCGGCGCGCGTGGCGCAAGACATTCACGAAGGCGCGATCGTCAACCTGGGCATCGGCATGCCGACGCTGATTGCCAACCATATTCCTGCCAGTCTCGAAGTCGTGCTTCACAGCGAAAACGGCATTCTGGGCATGGGACCTGCGCCAGCTGAGGGCGAGGAAGATTACGACCTCATCAACGCGGGCAAGCAGCCGGTGACGCTGCTCAGGGGTGGCGCCTTCTTTCACCACGCCGACAGTTTTGCAATGATGCGTGGCGGCCATCTCGATATCTGCGTGCTCGGTGCGTTTCAAGTCTCGGCGACTGGCGATCTTGCCAACTGGAGCACTGGCGAGGCAGGTGCCATTCCAGCGGTTGGCGGGGCCATGGATTTGGCTATCGGTGCCAAACAAACTTGGGTGATGATGGATTTGCTCACCAAAAAGGGCGACAGCAAGGTAGTCGGGCAATGCACCTATCCGCTGACCGGGATAGCCTGCGTCAAGCGCATTTACTCGGACCTGGCGACGCTGGCTTGCTCGCCCCAAGGCCTCAAGCTCATCGACAAAGTCGACGGGCTTGCACACGCCGACCTGGAAAAATTAATAGGACTTCCGATTGCTGTCTGAAAACAGAAAATTCGCCATCAGCCTTTCGTTTTGATTTTTTTACAAAAGCACTTCCATGACCATGCTTCAAGCTTTTATCTGCGACGCCCTCCGCACCCCTTTTGGCCGTTACGGCGGCGCCCTGAGCAGCGTGCGCACTGACGACCTTGGCGCAGTGCCGATCAGAGCCCTGATGGTGCGCAACCCTGGTGTCGATTGGGCGGCCGTCACCGACGTGATCTACGGCTGCGCCAACCAGGCCGGCGAAGACAACCGAAACGTGGCGCGCATGGCCAGTCTGCTGGCCGGTTTGCCGATCGAAGTACCGGGTGCCACCCTTAACCGCCTGTGTGGTTCCGGACTTGACGCTGTCGGTACGGCGGCGCGTGCCATCAAGTCTGGCGAAGCCGGCCTGATGATTGCGGGAGGTGTGGAAAGCATGAGCCGCGCACCCTTCGTCATGCCCAAGATGGATGCCGCATTCAGCCGCAACAACGCCGTGTACGACACCACCATCGGCTGGCGTTTTGTCAACAAGCTGATGAAGGCGCAGTATGGCGTGGATTCCATGCCCGAAACCGCTGAAAACGTGGCCACCGACTTTGGCATCGAGCGGGATGCCCAGGACCGCATGGCGCTGGCCAGCCAGCTCAATGCCGTGGCCGCGCAAAAGGCCGGTCATCTGGCGCGCGAAATCGTGTCGGTGGCGGTACCGCAGCGCAAAGGTGATCCAGTGATGGTGACTCAGGACGAGCATCCGCGCGAAACCAGCCTGGAAACGCTTGCCAGGCTTAAAGGTGTTGTTCGCCCTGACGGTAGCGTGACCGCCGGCAATGCTTCAGGTGTGAATGACGGCGCCTGCGCCCTGCTGCTGGCGGATGAAGCTAGCGCCATCAGGTACGGCCTGAGTCCGCGTGCGCGCGTGGTAGGCATGGCCACGGCCGGGGTGGCGCCGCGCATCATGGGCTTTGGCCCGACGCCCGCCACGCTGAAGGTGCTGGCGCAAACCGGCATCACGCTGGAGCAACTCGATGTGATCGAACTCAATGAAGCGTTTGCGGCGCAAGGTCTGGCCGTGCTGCGCGCGTTGGGTTTGAAGGACAACGACGCGCGTGTCAACGCCTGGGGTGGCGCGATCGCGCTGGGCCATCCGCTAGGTGCCAGCGGTGCGCGCCTGGCTACCACGGCTGTCAATCGTCTGCACGCCACCGGGGGCCGCTATGCACTGTGCACCATGTGCATTGGCGTGGGGCAGGGCATTGCGGTGATCCTGGAGCGGGTGTGAGCTCGATGACTGCACGGTCAATACAGACAATGTTGGTTTCAGGCGCCAGCTCCGGCGCAGGGCCGCGCCATCGCCGAATCCCTGTTGGCGCACGGGTGCCGCGTGGTAAATCTCGCCGACGTCCTTCAAAATTGTCAAGGCGCTGATTGCTTACGCGAAAGCCCATCCGGTAAAGCTGAATTTCGGCTCCTCGGACAACGGCAGGTCCACCCATCTCTCGGGCAAGCGGTTCAAGTCCATGTTCAGAGTCAATATGCAGCAGGTGGCTTGAAAGGGTGGCGCGCTCACCATGATTGACCTGCTCGGCAACCAGATCAACGTCATGTTCGACAACCTGCCTTCAGTCATCCGGAATGAGCGCTCGGGCAAGCTGCGGGCCATTGCCGAAGCTGCTGTGCCCGGCCAGGAGGCCACCTCGTGGTTCGGCATGCTTGCACCCGCCGCAACGACGCCTGCTGTGGTCACGAAGCTTAGTACCGCCTTAGTCAAGGTGCTGGACATGCCCGAGGTCAAAAAGGCAGATTAATGATCAGGGCGCCGAGGTGTATGGCAGAACTCCCCGACAGTTTTCTGCCTCCATTTAGAAAGAGTCGGTGAAATGGGGCGAGGTGGTGCGCGAGTCCGGTGCCAGCATGGGTTGACGACGCAGGCCGCTGGCGGGCAAGGGAGGGCAGAAACCGGCCCGCGCCGGCTTCATACCCGCCAAGCGGGTAGCGCCCAGTTGCGCCACAAGGCCATGGCGCGCAGGCCTGCAGTAACCAGCACGCAGGCCAGCAATGCCGACCAGCCGGGAGCTTCCATTTGCCACAATGCTACGTAGACCCAGCCGCCAGCGAATGCACAGACGGCATAAGGCTTGTGGTCACGAAAAGCCGTGGGAACTTCATTGCAGACCATGTCGCGAAGCACCCCGCCGAACACGCCAGTCGTCAAGCCCATCATTACCGCGACGAGCATGGGCATCTGGTCAATCAGCGCAAGATGAACGCCGGTGGCTGTAAAAAGGCCCAGCCCCAGCGCATCCGGCCACTGAATCATCTTTTCGGTCAATTCGAAATGGGGCTGACGCAGGAACAGCATCGCCAGTACGCACAGCCCCAGCACGCCCCACAACACTTCTACATGTTGCACCCAGAAAAAAGGCCGCCGGTCCAGTAGAAGGTCGCGTAGCGTGCCGCCGCCGAATGCCGCCAGAAAGGCCACGACGCAAACCCCGACGGCGTCCAGGCGTTTGCGCGCAGCTTCGAGCAGGCCAGATAGGGCAAATGCCGCAGTGGCTGCCAGTTCAACCAGCAGTCGCAGTGTTTCTCCCCAGGGTTGCATTTCAGACATGCACCGATTGTCATTGCATACGCGGGATCTGGCACCGCGATCAGAACTTCCGAATGGGTAATATGACGCAGCTTATCAACTTCCGCTCTAGTCCTGCCCGCGCGAGGCAAACCAGAAAGACAGTGCAGCCGTGGCCTTCCCCTTGATCACCGATCCATTTTTTTATGCAGTCGCCATTCCTGCCGTGCTTTTGCTGGGTATCAGCAAAAGCGGCTTTGGCGCGGGCTTTGGATCGCTTGCGGTGCCGATGATGGCGCTGGCGGTCGCGGTGCCGCAGGCGGCCGCCATACTGATGCCGGTGTTGCTCCTGATGGACCTGCTGGGGCTGGCGGCTTTCCGTAAAAATTTCGACTTCACGTTTCTCAAATTTCTCGTGTTTTTTGGCCTCATGGGTACGCTGGTGGGCGCGCTGCTGTTCAAGTTGCTGGACGCCAGGATGGTTGCAGGCATCGTCGGTGGGTTCACCCTGCTGTTTCTGGCGCAGCGCCTGCTGTTTCCTCCTGCCCCGGACAGCCCGCCGCCGCCGAAATGGCTGGGCGCTGTTTTGACCGTCACCTCCGGCTTCACTAGTTTTGTGGCGCACGCGGGCGGTCCGCCCCTGAGTGCTTACGTGATTCCGCTGCGCCTGAGTCCGATCAAATTTACAGCCACCATGGCGTTCTTCTTTTTTGTCATCAACCTGTCCAAGTGGATTCCCTATGCATGGCTGGGCTTGCTGGATCTGCGCAACATGGCGACGTCGGTGGTGCTGCTACCGCTCGCGCCAGTAGGTGTGTGGATTGGCGTGCGCCTGGCAAGGCGCATCAGTTCCATGTGGTTCTACCGTGTTTTGTATGGCGGCATGTTCCTCACCGGTTCCAAGCTGTTGTGGGACGGTTTTCACTGAATCGACAAGCAGCCAGGCGAACTGACGGGCTGTTTTTTTTGTAGTCAATCCAGCTACGGCCGTGTGAGGTTTTTCTGTTTTCGTTGTTATTTTTCCGGTTTCTTGCAACCAGGACATCAATCGGATCGCCGTCAGTTCTCCAGATCGACACAGTCCTGCTATAAACTTGAGGTGGAATTGTATGTTTTGGTTTCAAAACGTGTTAATTGTCCTTTCAGGTCTTTCCAACCGGTCGTTACAGACATAACAACTTTCATGAGTCTCAAGAAGCTGGGTCGCTACGATCTCATCCGGGTGCTTGGCAAAGGCGCGATGGGGTTGGTGTATGAGGGGCGAGATCCTAATCTGGACCGGCGCGTGGCGATCAAAACGATCAGGGTTGAAGACCTTTCGGAACAAGCTGCCGCCGATTATGAGCACCGATTCCGCGTCGAAGCCCGATCGGCTGCGCGGTTGCAGCACCCCAACATCGTCAGTGTGTACGACTCAGACCGAGATGGCGACATCGCTTTTCTGGTCATGGAATTCATTCAGGGCGAAGATCTCAAGCATCACCTTGACCAGGGAAAGCGCCATAGCCTGTCGGAAACGGTAAAGATTATGGACGACTTGCTGTCGGCCCTTGACTATGCGCACCGCCAGAGCATCGTTCACCGCGACATCAAACCCGCCAACCTGTTGATAGAAGCTGACGGGCGTGTCAAGCTCACGGATTTTGGGGTCGCGCGCATACAGGATTCGGGTGATGCTACTCGAACGCAGGGCACGATGGTGGGTACGCTCAAGTACATGTCGCCCGAGCAGGTGCAGGGGCGGCCGGTTGACGCACGGGCCGACCTGTTTGCCGCCGGCATCGTGCTTTACCAATTGCTGACCGGCAAGCGCCCTTTTGACGGCGAGTCCGATTTTGCCGTCATCCAGCAGGTCGTCGGCCATATTCCCGCCGCGCCGTCGTCAGTGAATCCGGACCTGCCACCCGCCATCGATGTTGTCGTGGCCATGGCCCTCGCCAAGTCGCGGGACCAGCGTTTTACCACCGCTCAGGCGTTTGCCGCGGCGTTACAGGCTGCCAGTCGCGAAGCTGCTGACCCGACGATTGTTCCGCCGGCCAGCCCTCCCCGCAAGCGTAACAACGCCACCGGAACCGGGACCGGGGCAGTGTCTGCTGGCGAAGTTTCGATGGGACTGCAGTCAGATATCGGTTTGAGCCTGTCCACGGTGACGCAGGAAGTGGAACTGGTCTACTGGAAGGACATCAAGGAGTCAGATGATGTTGAAGACCTCCAAGGCTTTCTTGCAAAATTTCCGACGGGCATTTACGCGGATCTGGCGCGTCGCCGTCTGCGAAAGCTTGGTGTCCTGGCGGGGGACGATTGCACTGGGGCTGCACAGTCCGGCACCGGTACCTGGGTAATATCGAAAGCTGCGAGCCAAGCAGAAAAGACGGTTTTTATCCCGGCAAGCGATACCGTGAGGCTGGATGCTGTCCCCTTGGGGAATGTGCGTGATCTCCCTCAGCGTTATGACGAAACAATTGTGCTCGAACCGGTGGCCGCCGCCCAAGCCGCCGCTGATAAAGGCCTTGCGGTTGAGGCCGGGCGCGCGGCGGTGGTCGCGGCGATCGCCCAACCGGCGCCGGTGTCTGAAACACCCGTCACGGCTGGCCACGACGGTGACCCGGCGATCCAGCGCAATCGTTCGGAGCCGTCGTTCACACCGTCCAACGGGCCAGCGCCTCGCGCGCTTTCGGAGGGTTTGCCGCCAGCCTCTGGCGCCCGGCGTTGGGTCTGGGCGATGCTGGGCTTGCTCGTTTTGGCGGGGTTCGGATTGGGTGCCAGGATGTTATGGCCAGCGGCAGGGTTGCCGATGGCGCAGTCCGCGGGCTTGGCTGACAAGGAGGAGATCGTTGTTGCGTCGCCACCAGTTCCCACGCTTGTAGCAGCTTCGGTGATCGCTGCAGAGTCAGCGGTGCCGGCCACTGTTGCCTCTGCGCCAGTGAACGGTGCCGCCAAGCTGGCCGTGGTCGCGGCGCCCGAGCCGGCAAAGGCGGTCAGCGAGAGAAAAGCTGTCAATGACAAAAGGACGCCAGCCAAACCCGTAGCGGCAATGGCACTGGCTAACGCTGATGCGGTTGCCACTGCACCCGCCGAGTCTGCTGCGGCTCCCCGCGTGTCAACCACCAGTCCGCAGCAGGCATGCGAGGATCGCCTGCTGATTGCTTTTCAGATGTGCATGGCAGCACAATGCGCCAAACCGGCTTTTGTCGGCCATCCGCTCTGCGTCGAGCGCCGTGCCATGGATCAGCGAAGGCGCGAAGCCCAGCAGTTTCGCTAGGTCCTCTGGCGGTTGAAGAGCAGTCCGCCGCAAAGTGGCTGCAGCGCTCTTTTTAGGCCCCGCCGGCGCGGCTAAAATGCTATCAAAATAATAGCACTGTACAGCCATGAGCAGTGGACCTTTGCCCAATTTCGTTGAAAAAATTAGTCTAACGGGTCGCTGGACGGCTGCTGCGCAAGCTGTTCACGCTCCTGAGCCATCTGGGCTTCCAGTTGCCGCCGTCCCTGCTTGGCTACAGCAATGATTTTTTCGCGGTTATTGCGGTGCGGATACATGCGCTCGAACAGGTCCAGGTTGTGCTCGCGAAAGCGTTCGGCGGCTTGCTGGGCGCTATCGGGCGACTGGCCCAGCAGTTCCAGGACGGTGCGTGCACTGCGCAGGCTGGATTCGAACAATTCGCGCTCAACCCGCGTCACGCCGCGATCGCGCAGAGCATTCCAGTGCGTCACATCGCGAGCGCGCGCCACGATTTGCAATTGCGGAAAGTTCTCCCTGACCACATCCACGATTTTTAGCGACTGCTCCACGTCGTCTACCGACAGGACCAGGATTTTGGCGCTGCCCGCGCCGGCGGTGCGCAGCAGGTCCAGCCGCGCGGCGTCACCGTAGAAAACACGGTAACCGAAGGTCCGCACGGTTTCTATCATCTCGGCGTCATGGTCCAGCACGGTGGCTGAAATGCCCTGCGCCAGCAGCATGCGCCCCACAATCTGGCCATAGCGGCCAAAGCCTGCAATGACGACGGGTGCCTGCTGCTGCTCCGAAATTTCTTTCATCGGCGGCTTTTTGCTGTCTGCATAACGCGGCAGCAGCAGCTTGTCGATGGCCACCAGCAAGAGGGGGCTGATGAGCATGGACAGCGCCACCGCACCGATCAGCAGTGACGCCGTTTCGGCAGAAAATATGTCGGCACCGGCTGCCGCCTGAAACACCACGAAGGCAAATTCACCGCCCTGTGCCAGCAGGAGCGCAAACACCGGCCGTTCCTGGTAGGGAATCTTCATCAGGCGGGCCAGGCCGTAAAGGGCGAGCAGTTTCAGGCTCAGAAAACCCAGCAGGATGGCGGCCATCAGGCCGGGAAATTTCCACAACACGCCAAAGTCGATGCTCATGCCGACAGCGATGAAAAACAGGCCCAACAGCAAGGCTTTGAAGGGTTCGATATCGGTTTCCAGCTCGCGCCGGTATTCGCTTTCGGCCAGCAGCACACCGGCCAGAAAAGCGCCCAGCGCCATGGACAGGCCGACCAGTTGCATCAGCGCGGCAATGCCGACCACCAGCAACAGCGATGCGGCAGTGAAGATTTCAGGCGTGCGGCTGTTGGCGATCCAGCGTAGTACGGGGCGTAGCAGCAGCCGCCCTCCAAGGATGATGCCGCCGATCACGGCCACGATTTTGAGCGCTTCCAGGGCCCGATTCGGGTGGGTCATGGTTTCACCGCCACTTCCCATCGCACCTAGCAGCGGCAACAGGGCCAAAATCGGAATCGCCGCGACGTCCTGGAACAGCAGTATGGAAAAACCGGCTTGGCCGCTGGACGTATGCATCAGGTTGCGTTCTGCCATGACCTGCAGGGAAATGGCGGTCGATGACAGACCCAGGCCCAGACCCGCCACCAGCGCGCCAGGCCATGGCAAGCCAAACGCCATTGCCAAGCCGGTGATCAACGTAGCGCAGCTCAGCATTTGCGCGCTGCCCCAGCCAAAAATCGGTCGGCGCAGATTCCACAGGCGTGTCGGCTGGAGCTCCAGTCCGATCAGGAACAGCATCAGCACCACGCCAAATTCGGCGAAGTGAAGAATGTCCTGCACGTTCGTTACCAGGCCCAGGCCCCAAGGTCCAATCGCAATGCCAGCGCCAAGGTAACCAATGATGGAGCCTAGCCCGAGTTTTTTGGCCAGCGGCACGGCTACCACGGCGGCGGCGAGATAGATGAAGCTGTTGATGAGCCAGGCGGGGGCGTGGTTCATCGTGGCCCCGCGCTTGTCGCCGCGCATATTGCGTTTCCCCTTAAAGAGGCTGGCCTTGCCTGGGGCGGCCCCGAGAGGCGGCCTGTGCTTGCTACGGCAGGGCGATTTGAATTTGTTGAAGCGGTATCCATGCCGTTACGATAGCGGAAAAGCAAGGCAAGGCAAGGCTGTAGCCACAAAGGAGATTTTCAATGTCCGTAGTTGTGATTGCAAATCCAAAGGGGGGCGTTGGCAAGACGACGCTGGCTACCCAGGTCGCCGGTTACTTTGCCAGCCGCGGTCATTCGGTCATGCTGGGGGATTCCGACCGGCAGCAGTCCTCCCTGTTGTGGCTGGGCTTGCGGCCGGCGGCGGCCCGGCCAGTTTCAACCTGGGAAGTGACCGTGGACCTGGTCAAACCACCCCGCGGCACCACGCACGTCGTGCTGGACACGCCCGGCGGCCTGCACGGCAAGCGGCTCAAAGATGTCACCAGGCTGGCCAACAAAATCATCGTGCCGCTGCAACCCAGCGTCTTCGATATTTTTGCCACCCGCACGTTTCTGGACCAGCTGGCCGAACAGCGCAACGCAGGCAAGATCGAGGTCGGCATTGTCGGCATGCGGGTTGACGCGCGCACCATCGCCGCCGACAAGCTGCGCGAATTTGTGGAGACACTGGGACTGCCAGTGCTGGGTTACCTGCGCGATACGCAAAACTACATTCACCTGGCGGCGCGGGGGCTCACGCTGTTTGATGTTGCGCCTGGCCGGGTTGAAAAAGATCTGGAACAGTGGCAGGGCATTTGCAGCTGGCTTCGCCAATAAACGGCTGTCGCCGATCGGACAGGTCCGTGCCATGATGGGCCACCATGGCGTTAAAGTGAGGCGATGAAGACCTTCCAAACCCTGTCCGAACTGGCAGCCTGCAGCGGCCAGGAAGTCGCTGTCAGCGACTGGATCACCATCACGCAGCAGCAGGTCAACCTTTTTGCAGAGGCCACGGGCGACCACCAGTGGATTCACGTGGATCCTGAAAAAGCTGCTGCCGGACCTTTCGGCGGGACGATTGCGCATGGCTTTCTAACACTGTCGCTACTACCCCGGTTTTTCGAATCCTCGTTCGAGATTATTGGCTCGCGCATGGGCGTCAATTACGGCCTGAACAAGGTGCGTTTTATGGCGCCCGTCCCGGTAGGCAGCCGTTTGCGCGCGCGCAGGAAGCTGCTGGCCGCTGTGGC
>NZ_JABBPF010000015.1 GCF_012927415.1 Polaromonas sp.
AGCTCTGGGGGGCGGTGATGGGCAGCGCGGTGTTGACCTATGCGAGCGCCGAACTGGGGCGTGAGGTCACCTACTGGCGCGGACTGCTGGGCGTGTTCATCATGCTGATCATGGTGGCCTCACCATCGGGCTTGCTCGGACTGCTTTCTCGCCTTGGCATGGGATTTCCGGGCGCCAGCGGGAAGGGCCGCTGATGCTGCAGGTTCAACAGCTGGTCAAGTATTTTGGCGGCGTCCATGCGGTCGACGGCGTAAGCTTTGAAGTATCGGCGGGCGAGTGCGTCGCGCTGATAGGGCCCAACGGCGCGGGCAAGTCCACTTGTTTTTCCTGCATCGCCGGTCAGTACGGATTGACGGCTGGCCATGTGTTCTGGAACGGCCAGTCGCTGGAAGGGCTGGCTCCGGCGGTCCGATTGCGTCAGGGCGTGGCACGCACGTTTCAGGTGGCGCAGGTTTTCGAAGTCCTCACAGTGCTACAAAATGTGCAGCTGGCGATACAGGCATCTGCTGGACCGCGGGCTATTTCGGCCTTCAAAAGTCTGGACTGGCAGGCGCGCGGGTCCGCTCTTGCGCTGCTAGGGCGAACCGGCCTGCATGCCTTGGCGGGCGAGGATGTGCTGAGCCTGCCTTATGGCGTAAAAAAGAGGCTCGAACTGACGCTTGCCCTGGCTTCAAGCCCCAAGCTGTTGCTGCTTGACGAACCGGCTGCAGGTCTGGCTGAAGAAGAGCGCGCCAGCCTGATGCTGCTGGTGAAGGAGCTTGCCAGGCAGGGCATGGCCGTGCTTTACACCGAGCACAACATGGACGCGGTGCAAGGGGTGGCCGACCGCGTGCTGGTGCTGATTGAAGGCCGGCTGGCCGCACAAGGCTCATTCGAAGAGGTGTCCCGCGATGCCACGGTGCGAAGGCTTTATCTGGGTGACGGTGGCGGTGGCAGTGATGGCGAAGGTGGGGAAATGGCTCATGCTTGAAGTGCACAAACTTAATGCGTTTTATGGCCAGGCGCAGGCCTTGTTCGAGGTTTCGCTGCAAGTTCGAGTCGGTGAGATGGTTGTGGTGCAAGGGCTCAATGGCGCAGGAAAATCAACACTGCTCAAGGCCTTGATGGGCCTTGAAGTGCGTACCCAGGGCGGCATAATTTGCCAGTCTCCGTCAGGGCCGGTGGATATCGGGCGCCTGGAAACTTACAGGCGCGCGCAAGCCGGACTGGGATTTGTGGCCGAAGACCGCCGGCTGTTTGGCGGACTCACAGTACACGAGAATCTCCATGTGGCAGCCAGCCATGACGTCAGCGCCCAAGAAACGCGGGTGCTTGACTTGTTTCCGGCATTGAAGACGCTGCTCAGGCGACCTGCCGCGCAGATGAGCGGCGGCCAGCAGCAAATGCTGGCGATCGCCCGCACGCTGATGACGGGCCCAAAAATCCTGTTGCTCGATGAGCCGTGCGAATTCGCGATGCCTTGCTTGCCCTCAAACGCCAAGGCACGGCGCTGCTGGTGGTCGAGCAAAATCGCGTGCTGGCATCGCGCGCTGACCGATTGTTGTGGCTGGTTGCGGGTAAAGTCAGGGATTCCTGAACAACAGCCAGGGTTTTACCGCGGCTAGTTCGGTTTCCAATTCATTTTTTAAAGGGACATTGCCATGACCACCCCCACCACCACGCCATCAGGCCTGCAATATGAAGACACCGTGCTGGGCACCGGCGCCATTGCCAAGGCCGGTCAATACGTCAAGGTGCATTACACCGGCTGGCTCTACAACGACGGCGTGCAGGGCGCCAAGTTTGATTCAAGCAAGGACCGTGGCCAGCCTTTCCAGTTTTCGCTCGGCGCGGGTGAAGTTATTCGCGGATGGGACGAGGGCGTGCAAGGCATGTCGGTTGGCGGCACGCGCCGCCTCGTGATACCGGCCGAACTGGGTTACGGTGCGCGTGGCGCCGGCGGAGCAATTCCTCCCAATGCTACGTTGCTGTTTGAGGTTGACTTTCTCGGGACCTGACAGGACCGCGACGATCTGAAATAAGCGGCAGACCCGGCAGCGGGCCTGCGCACCGGATTACCTGCCACGGACCCCTTGGGTTGACCATGATCATTACCAGCCTGCTCGATACCGATCTGTATAAATTCACCATGATGCAGGTGGTGTTGCACCAGTTTCCGGGTGCCGAGGTCGAGTACAAGTTCAAATGCCGCAATGCTGGCGCGCGCGGTATCGGAGATCTTTCGTTCTACGTTCAGGAGATTCGTGAAGAAATCCGCGGGCTTTGCAATTTGCAGTTTCAGGATGCCGAACTGGCTTACCTGAAGGCGATGCGTTTCATCAAAAGTGACTTCGTTGACTTTTTGGGCATCTTCAAGCTCAATGAAAAATATGTCAGTGTCCAGGCCTTGCCTTCAGGTGAACTCGAGGTCCTGATCAAAGGGCCCTGGCTACACACCATACTGTTCGAAATTCCGGTACTGGCCATCATCAATGAGGTCTATTTCCGCAACACGCAGAAGCAGCCCGATTTGACCGAAGGTCGCCAGCGACTGGAGACAAAAATCGGGCAGTTGCAGATCAGGAACCTCGCAGAACTCAAAATTGCCGACTACGGCACGCGCCGCCGTTTCAGCAAGGCCTGGCACGAAGAAGTCCTGCGCACACTGGTAACGCGGCTGGGAATCGGCGTATCCGGTCAACTCGCCGGAACCAGCAATGTGCTGTTGGCGATGAAGCTGGGCTTGACCCCTCTGGGTACTTTGGCGCACGAGTATCTGCAGGCCTGTCAGGCGCTCGGGCCACGTTTGCGTGATAGTCAGGTGTTTGGTTTCGAATCATGGGCCAAGGAGTACCGCGGTGACCTGGGCATCGCGCTATCAGATGTTTATGGTATGAGCGCTTTTTTGCGTGATTTCGATCTCTTCTTCTGCAAGCTGTTTGACGGTGCGCGGCATGACAGCGGCGATCCATTCCAGTGGGGCGAGCGCATGCTGGCGCACTACGTCAAGAATCGCGTTGACCCGAAAACCAAGACGCTGATTTTCAGCGATGGGCTGACGATGCCGCGTACCATTGAGCTTTACCGCCAGTTCAGGGGCCGTTGCCAGCTGGCTTTCGGCATTGGCACCAACCTGACCAATGACCTCGGCTATGAGCCGCTGCAGATTGTCATCAAGATGGTTCGCTGCAACGGGCAGCCCGTGGCCAAACTGTCCGACACGCCGTCTAAAAACATGTGTGACGACGAAAAATATTTGGCTTACCTGCGCCAGGTCTTTGAGATTCCCTCACCGACGTGATCCTCGGGCTCGATAATGGGGAGTTGCGCCGGCCGGCGGCGGGGGCGCGCAATATGGAGACACTGATGAAAGCTTTCCGCTGGACAGCCACTTCGGCCTTGCTATGTCTGCTCCCCGGACTTTCATTTGCCGCCGAGCTGGATGGCAGCAAGCTTTCGGGTTTGTGGGGCGTTCCCTTTGCCGGCCTGCTCTTGTCGATTGCCTTGTTGCCATTGCTTACGCCGTATTTCTGGCACCACCATTTCGGCAAAATCTCTGCTGCCTGGTCGCTGGCATTTTTGTTGCCCTTTGCGCTTATCCATGGCCCGGGCTTGGCCGCCTCTGGCTTCATGCACGCGTTGCTGGAGGAATACCTTCCTTTCATTCTCCTGCTCACGGCGCTGTACACGGTGGCCGGTGGCATTCACATTCGTGGCAACCTTCAAGGCAGCCCGTGGCTGAATACGGCCATCCTGGCGACAGGCGCGCTACTAGCCAGTTTTATGGGCACTACCGGCGCCTCGATGCTGCTGATTCGACCGCTGATTCGCGCCAATGACAACCGTACGCGCAAAACGCATGTCGTCGTCTTCTTTATCTTCATCGTTTCCAATGCCGGCGGTTCGCTGACGCCGCTAGGCGATCCACCACTGTTTCTTGGTTTCCTCAAAGGCGTTGATTTTTTCTGGACCATGGGGCATATTTTTCCAGAAACGCTGTTTCTGGTGCTTGCCTTGCTGGCGATTTTTTACCTGCTGGACAATTGGTTTTATCGCCATCGCGAAGAAATCCGGCAGCCTAATCCGGCGCCCGGCACCCGGCGTATCGGCTTTGACGGCGCCGGCAACTTCTGGCTACTGGGCGGCGTGGCTGGCCTGGTGCTGCTTAGCGGTTTCTGGAAATCGCCCGTGGTTTTCAGCATTACCGGAACCAATGTTGGTCTGCCCGGATTAGTGCGTGATGCCGGGCTGGTCATGATTACCTTCCTGTCGCTGAAAATCACATCCAGCAAGGTGCATGCCGACAACCAGTTCTCCTGGGGACCGATGGCTGAGGTGGCGAAGTTGTTCGCGGGCATTTTTCTCACCATCATTCCGGTGATCGCCATGCTGAAGGCGGGAACGAATGGCCCGTTTGGCGCGGTGGTGTCGGCTGTGACGCGCCCTGACGGCTCGCCTGACCCAGCCATGTACTTCTGGGCCACCGGGCTGCTCAGCTCGTTCCTGGACAACGCGCCGACCTATCTGGTGTTCTTCAACACCGCCGGTGGCGACCCTCAGTCACTGATGACTACTTTTGCCTCCACCCTGGCCGCCATTTCAGCGGGAGCGGTGTTCATGGGTGCCAACACTTATATCGGCAATGCGCCCAACCTGATGGTTAAGGCCATTGCCGAAGACCGCAATGTGAAAATGCCGAGTTTCTTTGGCTACATGCTGTGGTCGGGCGCCGTGCTGATTCCCCTGTTCATCATCATGACTTTGATCTGGTTCAGGTAAAAAGAGAAAACTAAAGAGCGGAGATATTCCTGTGAGCAAACCCAAAATTCTCGTGGTGCGCGCCATCTTTGCGGAAGTGATTGCGCGCCTCGATCAACACTTCGAAGTTGAATCCAACCAGAACGATGAGAGCTGGTCCAGGGCTGAACTAATTGAACACATGCAAGGCAAAGAGGGCGCGTTCACAACTGGCGGCGACCGCATTGATGCCGAACTGCTGGCCGCCTGCCCCCAGCTCAGGATCTGCGCCAATATGGCAGTCGGCTTCAACAATTTTGATATAAAGGCCATGACAGCTGCGGGTGTGCTCGCCACCAATGCGCCTGATGTGCTGACCGAAACCACCGCCGATTTTGGCTTTGCCTTGTTGATGGCCACAGCCAGGCGTATCACGGAGAGCGAACATTTCCTGCGCGCCGGCAAGTGGAACAAGTGGAGCTACGACATGTTTGCCGGTTCCGACATCCATGGCGCAACGCTGGGAATTCTCGGCATGGGCCGCATCGGGCAGGGCATTGCCAAACGGGGCGCGCACGGCTTTGGCATGAAAGTGATTTATCACAACCGTTCCAGGCTGGACGCTGCGCTGGAGGCCGAATGCAAGGCTGGCTACGTCAGCAAGGAGGTGTTGCTCAAGACCGCTGACCATCTGGTGCTGGTGCTGCCTTACTCGCCGGCGTCGCATCACTCCATTGGCGCGGCCGAACTGGCGCTGATGAAACCCACCGCAACGCTGGTCAATATCGCCCGTGGTGGCATCGTGGATGACGCGGCACTGGCTATCGCCCTGTGCAACAGGACGATAGCTGCGGCAGGCCTTGACGTGTTTGAGGGCGAGCCAGCGCTGCACCCCGGCCTGCTGACCGTGCCCAACGTGGTGCTGACGCCGCACATTGCCAGCGCCACCCTGCCTACGCGCCTTGCCATGGCCAGTCTGGCAGCCCGCAACCTGATCGAATTTTTTGCAGGTAACAGGCCTCCGACTCCCTTGAATCCTGAAGTTCTTGTTTTGAAATAAATAGCGCATGACGGATTACGTTCCCCTGATTCTGGCGGCTCTTGCGCTTGTCAACCTGCTGTTGCTGGTGTGGCTGCTTTTTCGTCAGCCTCCCGAAACTGGCCAACAGAAGCTGCTGGCGGAGCTAGGCATCCTGGTAACTGCCAACGAGCGCCTGGAGCGCGAACTTCGCAACGAGGTTAAGACCAGTGCCCGGGACATCCGTGGTGAATTGACGCAAGGCCTCTCATTGTTCCAGCAAGCGCTGTTGGCGCAGTCGTGCGATGTGGCGCGCACGCAGAATGAGCAGATTGACTCCTTCCGGGTGCAGCTCGCCGCCATGCAGCAGCAGGTCTCGCAGGCGTTGCACACGGCCACGCAGTCCCTGGCACAGCAGGCCCGGTCGGGCAGCGAAGCCGTGGCAGCTTCCCTGGCACAGGCCCGCGAAGCGCAGGCTAGCGGGCTGATGCAGGCCCGGGAAGCCCAGGACATGGCGCTCAAGCGCTTTGCCGACGGTCTCAACGATCAGCTGCGGCAACTGGCCGAAGGCAATGAGCGCAGGCTGGAAGAAGTGCGCCAGGTGGTTGAGCAGCGGCTTGCCGCGTTGCAGGAGGGCAATGAGAAAAAGCTCGACCAGATGCGCGCCACCGTCGATGAAAAGCTGCAAACCACGCTGGAAACCCGCCTGGGCGAAAGTTTCAAGCAGGTTGCCGACCGGCTGGAGCAGGTACACAAGGGGCTGGGCGAAATGCAGACGCTGGCGCAGGGCGTGGGCGATCTCAAACACTTGCTGACCAATGTGAAAACGCGTGGCATTTTTGGCGAGGCCCAGCTGTCGGCCTTGCTGGAGCAGGTATTCACCGTCGACCAGTACGCGGCTCAGGTCGTGACGCGGCGCGGTGGAAAAAACCCGGTCGATTTTGCCATCAAGCTACCCGGGCGCTCCGACTCGGGCGAGCCGCTGTGGCTACCCATTGACGCGAAGTTTCCCAATGAAGATTACGAGCGCCTCCTCGATGCGCAGCAGCGCGCCGATGGACCGGGGGCAGAAGTAGCTGGAAAGGCGCTGGAAATGCGAATCCGGCTTGAGGCCAAATCGATTTCTGAAAAGTACATTGAGCCGCCTTACACCACCGACTTTGCCATCCTCTTTTTGCCAACCGAGGGCTTGTATGCCGAGGTGCTGCGCCGTCCCGGCCTGATGGAGACCCTGCAGCGCGACCACCGCATCACGCTGGCCGGGCCTACCACGCTGCTGGCCATGCTCAATTCCCTGCAAATGGGTTTTCGGACCCTGGCGCTGGAAAAGCGCTCCAGCGAAGTCTGGCAGGTGCTGGGCGCGGTGAAAACCGAGTTCGGCAAGTTTGGCGACGTACTGGCCAAAGTCAAATCGCAGACCGAGAGCGTGCTCAATACGCTGAGCAGCGCCGAGCAACGCAGCCGCGTGATGGGCAAGGCCCTGCGCAATGTCGAGGCGCTGCCCGAGGCTGATTCGGCCCGGCTGATTCCCATGGATAAAGAGCTGGACCAGGCGTGAACCGCAATTTATGACCCGCGAGCTGGCCCGACTGATTCTTGCGCAAATCTTTCTGCACGCCTGCATGGCCGGTACGCGCATGGCCGCGCCGCTGCTGGCATTGCGTGAAGGCTACAGTCCGGCGGCTGTCGGTGTGCTGCTGGCGCTATTTGCACTGACTCAGGTTTTTCTGGCGCTGCCGGCCGGTCGCTACGCTGATCGGAACGGCCTCAGGCGTCCTGTCAGCTACAGCGTGCTGGCGGCGGTTATGGGTGCTGGAGCTGCGGTGGTTTTTCCTGTTTTTCCGGTGCTTTGCCTGGCGGCGTTAATGACCGGTGGCGCCACCGGTGCTGCCACCATTTCGCTGCAACGCCATGTCGGGCGTGCCGCGGGTGGCGGTCTTCGGCTCCGGCAGGTGTTCAGCTGGTTGGCGATCGGTCCGGCAATTTCGAACTTTATAGGACCATTTTCCGCCGGCTTGCTGATTGACCATGCAGGCTCAACACCGGGCAGCCTCTGGGGTTATCGCGCGGCTTTTCTCATGATGGCGGTGCTGCCGCTTGCTACCTGGTTTCTGGTTCGTCACACCCGCGAATTGCCCCCGCTGGTCACCGCAGACGCCAGCACCCGTCCGAAAGCCTGGGATCTGCTGCAACAGCCCATGTTTCGCCGGCTGATGCTGATCAACTGGCTGCTTTCGTCCTGCTGGGATGTGCACACTTTTGTGGTGCCGGTGCTGGGCTTTGAAAGAGGCATCAGCGCGTCGGTGATTGGCTCCATCCTGGGCGCATTTGCGGTGGCTGCGGCGGTCATCCGCATGTTGATGCCGCTAGTCGCTTCGCACCTGCGCGAGTGGCGTGTACTGGCGTTTTCCATGCTCGCCACTGCGCTGCTTTTTGCGGTCTACCCGCTCATGCCAACGGCTTTGGCCATGGGATTATGTTCGGTGTTGCTGGGCTTTTCGCTGGGTATGGTGCAGCCCATGATCATGAGCATGTTGCACCAGATCACGCCCGAGGAAAGGCACGGCGAGGCGCTGGGCTTGCGGCTGATGGCGATCAACGGTTCAAGCGTGCTCATGCCCATGCTGTTCGGTTCGGCCGGCGCTCTGATAGGCATAGCCGGCGTGTTCTGGGTCACCGGCGCCATGGTGGGAGCCGGGTCGCGACTCGCCTGGCTTCTCAAGCACAGCATGAAGCTACCTGAAAAGAACCAGACCGTCGCTCCTGCTGCAAACGCCAAAAGTCAGAGTTCGTAAAAAGCCTTGATGGCGTCCCAAGCCAGTTGCGGGTCATCGACATACTTGAAGAGTTTGAGGTCATCGGGCGAAATCGCGCCTTCTTCGATCATCACCTCAAAGTTAAAAAGCCGTTTCCAGTAATCGGAACCAAACAAGATAATGGGCACCGGCTTGGCCTTGCGGGTTTGCACCAGCGTGATGACTTCAAACAGCTCGTCTAGTGTGCCAAAGCCACCGGGAAAGGCCACCAGCGCCTTGGCGCGCATCATGAAATGCATTTTGCGCAGGGCGAAGTAATGAAACTTGAAGTTCAGCGATGGCGATATATAGGGATTGGATGATTGCTCGTGTGGCAATACGATGTTGAGCCCCACCGTGAGGGCGCCCATTTCCTGGGCGCCACGATTGGCCGCCTCCATGATGCCGGGGCCGCCACCGGTGCAGATGAACAACTGCTCCGAGGGGTGACGCGGGTTACTGTAACCCGCCACGATGCGCGCGAACAGGCGGGCCTGGTCGTAGTAGTAAGCGTTGCGTACATGGCGTTGGGCCACTTTCAGCGCGGCTTCATCACCACTCTCCGCGGCCAGCTTGAGTGCCGCGTCGGCCTGCTCGGGGGCAGGGAAGCGGGCGCTGCCGAACACCACAATGGTGTTTTCAATTCCCTGCTCCTGCTGATCAATTTCCGGCTTGAGCATTTCAAGCTGGATGCGGATGCCGCGGGTTTCGCGCCTGAGTAAAAACTCCGGATCGGCAAATGCCAGCCGATTGGAATCGGGCCGCAAAGGCGTCGAGTCGTTTGAAAGCGCGTGCAGCTCAGCCCAAGCATTCGCCAAGCGGTCTTCGGATAAATCTTGTGTTTGTTCCATGAGGTATTTTCAAAGAAGGGAAAGCAGGTTTACGATGACCGCGTGCCAAGTGTCGGCCCCTATCAGGAGCCGGCCGGTACGAAAAAAGGCTCCATGAGGAGCCTTTTTGGCAATGAGCCACGCGCCGGGGCAGGTCCCGGGCTTAGACGCGCTTGCGGTACTCGCCGGTGCGGGTATCGATTTCAACCACATCGCCCTGCGCCACAAAAATCGGCACGCCGATTTCAAAGCCGGTGGCAATCTTGGCAGGCTTCAGAACCTTGCCCGAGGTATCGCCCTTGACGGCCGGTTCAGTCCAGGTGATTTCGCGTTGCACGCTGGTCGGTACTTCAACGGAAATGGCCTTGCCGTCATAGAAAACGACTTCCAGGTCCATGCCGTCTTGCAGGTAGTTCAGCGAGTCGCCCATGTTTTCGGCTTCGACTTCATACTGGTTGTATTCAGAATCCATGCAGATATACATCGGGTCGGCAAAGTAGGAGTAGGTGCATTCCTTCTTGTCGAGAAAGACCTGGTCCAGCTTGTCGTCGGCCTTGAAAACGACTTCGGTGTTGAAGGTGGCGATCAGGCTCTTGAGCTTCATGCGCACGGTGGCGGAATTGCGCCCACCGCGGCTGTATTCGGTCTTGAGCACGACCATCGGGTCCTTGCCGTTCATGATGACGTTTCCGACGCGGATTTCTTGAGCGATTTTCATGGCAGTTTTACTGAGAGTAGACCGCGGAACGGTTGCAGGAATGTGCAGGTTCTGCGGCGGGTTATATGACCGGTAATTGACGGGTTATGCGTTTCGCCCCATTGGGCTGATCGGCAAAGCCGCTGATTTTAACTTTTTTTTGCAACAAATTCGAGCAGCTGGCTGCTCAGGTCACCTTGGGCCAGCAGGCGGGAGCGGGCGGCGAGGGTGCAGGTTTGCCAGGCCGACAGTTCCGTCAGAGGCTGGCTTGCGGCCACTCTCCCTTCGCTTGACTGATTCCAGACCGCGTGAAAGACTCGTAGCGAGGGTGGTGCCTGCAGCCAATCCAGAAAGGCATCGAGCTTGTGCAGGTGAGCCTCGTCATGCTGCGGGTAAATCTGCCAGACAAAGGGCTTTCCGGCCCAAAGGGCGCGTACCACCGAGTCTTCGCCGCGCACAAAATTGAGGTCGCAGGCCCACAACAACGAATCAAAGGCAGACTGGGTGAGTAGCGGAAGGTATGAAATTGATAGCAACTCGTGACCGTAAAAACTCGACATGACGGGCTTTTTGCCTAAAAATAAGGTTTTTACCGCTTTTGCTGCCCGTCCCGCTGCCACCAGCAGGCGTACCGGCCTTCCCTCAAGGCCATGCGCTGCCCAACCGGTCAGTAGCGCGCCCAGCAAGCGGGGTTCGTAGCAGAACAGGGAAACCAGCCTTTCGTCGTCCGGACGGCCTTTTCGCGTGATGCCCTGCGCCGCCAGCCAGGCGCCGCAGTCAAAACGGGCTTGCCGCTGCATCAGACCAGGCTCGCGCAGCAGGCCGCCGGTTGAGGCCGTGAAGCCGGGGTAAAAAAACCATTTGGTCCAGCCGGCCGACGGGCCATTTTGCACCGGTGAGGGCATGGCGTGGCTGCGTTCGACATAACTTTCAGCGGACAGGTATTCAAGGTTGATCCATACAGGTTTCGGCCCTGTTCTCCCCTGAACATCGACACAAGCTGCTATGAATTCAGACGTTATTTCGCAGCCGAAAGCTGCCACCAAAACGTCCGGCGGCTGCAGCGCAAGGCGGGCCGCTCGCAGGTCAAGCGGCTCCTCCCAGGGCAGTACCTGAACGTCTTTGCAACCGGCCGGCGCCATCCAGCGCAGCGCTGACGCGTCGTCCACCCACAGTCGCACACGATGACCGCGCGTCGCCAGGTCGGCGGCCAAGCGCCAGCACACGCCAATGTCCCCAAAGTTGTCGATGACTTTGCAAAAAATGTCCCACTGCAGGCGGCGATTCATGGAAGGATTGTCCACAATACGGTCATCCGTTCAATTGCCGACATGACCCAAATCCACGAATTCGATCCCCAACTGCTGAGCGAAGTCGCTGCCTTGCCAGCGCTGCCTGGCGTTTACCGCTACTTCGACGCGGAAGGCGGCGTGCTTTACGTCGGCAAGGCGCGCGACCTGAAAAAGCGCGTCACCAGCTATTTCCAAAAGAACCATGGCGGCACCCGCATCGGCCACATGATCACCAAGATCGTCCGCATGGAAACCACAGTGGTGCGCTCGGAAGCCGAGGCGCTGCTGCTGGAAAACAACCTGATCAAGACGCTCAACCCCAAGTACAACATCCTGTTTCGGGACGACAAGAGCTACCCCTACCTCAAGCTCACCGCAGCTCAGATCAAGGAGGAGGGCGGGCCCCGGCTGGCAACGGCTTTTCCGCGCATTGCCTACTACCGTGGCGCGGTCGAAAAGAAGCACCGTTACTTTGGCCCCTATCCCAGCGCCTGGGCAGTGAAGGACACAATTTTGCTGCTGCAAAAGGTGTTCAGGCTGCGCACCTGCGAAGACACGGTGTTCAACAACCGCACCCGGCCCTGTCTGCTGTATCAGATCAAGCGCTGTTCAGCGCCCTGCGTGGGCCATGTGTCGGCTGAGCAATATGCGCTCGACACAGCCAACGCCGAGCGCTTCCTGCAGGGGCAGACCCAGGAAATCCTGAGCGAGCTGGAAAAGAAAATGCTGGCGCACGCCGACCGGCTGGAGTTTGAGCAGGCGGCGGAGTTGCGCAACCAGATGGCTGCGCTGTCCAAGGTGCTGCACCAGCAGTCAATGGAAATCGGCGGTGACAAGGATGTGGACATCCTCGCGGTCAAAGTGCAGGGCGGCAAAGCCTGCGTCAACCTCGCCATGGTGCGGGGTGGCCGTCACTTGGGCGACCGGCCCTACTTTCCGACGCATGTGGAGAACGCCACCGATGCGGCCGCGCTGGATGCCGGGCTCGATTCTTCAGTGGTTCAGGCGAAGGAGAAATCGTTGGAGTCGCTGATTCTCGAAGCCTTTGTCGCGCAGCACTACATTGATGTGCCGGTGCCGCCTACGCTGGTGGTCAGCGAGCCCGTCGACAAAGACCTGATGGCAGCGCTGTCCGAGCGGACGGGCAGCCGTGTGACTGCCATTCACCAGCCGCATGAGCAGCGCCGCATCTGGCTGGAAATGGCGCAGAAAAATGCCGGCCTTCAGCTGGCGCGGCTGCTGGCCGAACAAGGCTCGCAACAGGCGCGCACGCGAGCGCTGGCTGAAGCGCTCGATCTGCCCATGGACAAGCTGGACGATTTGCGCATCGAGTGTTTTGACATCTCCCACACGGCCGGGGAATCGACCCAGGCCTCCTGCGTGGTGTTCAAGGAGCACAAGATGCAGAACAGCGAATACCGCCGCTACAACATCGAAAACATTACTCCGGGTGACGACTACGCGGCTATGCGGCAGGTCTTGATGCGCCGCTACACCAAACTCGCCGAGGCTGCGCGAAATGGGGAGGCCAGACTACCGGACCTGGTGCTGGTCGACGGTGGCAAGGGCCAGGTGTCCATGGCGCGTGAGGTGTTCGTCGAGCTGGGGCTGGATCTGGCGCTGATCGCCGGGGTTGAAAAGGGCGAGGGCCGCAAGGTTGGCCTGGAAGAGCTGGTGTTTGCCGATGGCCGCGACAAGGTCTACCTGGGCCGCGATTCGGCCGCGCTGATGCTGATTGCGCAAATCAGGGATGAAGCGCACCGCTTTGCCATCACCGGCATGCGCGCCAAGCGGGCCAAAGTCAGGGTGGGCGGAAGCCGGCTTGAAGACATCGCCGGGATCGGTCCAAAAAAACGGGCCAGCCTGTTGCAGCGCTTTGGCGGTGTGCGCGGAATTGCATCGGCCAGTGTCGAAGACATCGCGATGGTGGACGGTATTTCAAAAGAGCTGGCCGAGGAAATTTACCGCGCCCTGCATTGAGGCGATCTAAGTGGGGCCAAGGGGTTCCCGACGCGGTGTTCGCGTTGGCAGCCCCGCTGCGGCAACGAAATTGGGCTATTTTTTGGCATCTGGAGGCGCTGCGGGTTAGCCGCCGGCCGCTCATGCCAAAATCGACACCATGTTTATGACTATTCCCACTGTGATGACCTGGACCCGCATCGTTGCGATTCCACTGATTGTGGGCGTTTTTTACCTGAACATCGCGCCGGCCGAGCGCAACCTGATTGCCACCGTGATGTTTGTCGTCTTTGCGGCGACCGACTGGCTGGACGGCTTCCTGGCGCGCAAGCTGAACCAGACTTCCTCTTTTGGGGCTTTCCTCGATCCGGTGGCCGACAAATTCCTCGTTTGCGCTTCTCTGCTGGTGCTGGTGCACCTGCAACGTGCCGATGTGTTCGTGGCGCTCATCATCATTGGCCGGGAGATTGCCATTTCCGCGCTGCGTGAGTGGATGGCCCAAATCGGTGCTTCCAGAAGCGTCGCCGTGCACATGCTGGGCAAGGTCAAGACGGTGGTGCAGATGATTGCGATTCCCTTCCTCCTCTACGACGGTCGCTTGTTCGGGGTGGTAAATACCCCGGTGTGGGGCACCTGGCTCATCTGGATTTCCGCCATTTTGACGATCTGGTCCATGGCTTATTACCTGAAAAAAGCCATTCCAGAAATTCGCGCGCGGACCAAGTGAGCCCTTTTTGAGCGCCGCGCAGCCCTCCAGCGCACTGATTCGGGCCATGCCCGCCGTGTTCGTGGTGATCTGGAGTACCGGCTTCATCGTGGCCAAGTTCGGTCTGCCTTTCGCGCCGCCGCTGAGCTTCCTGGTTATTCGCTACGCCTTGTCCATCGTCTGCTTTCTGGCCTGGATCAGGTTCAGCCATGCGCGCTGGCCCCGCAGCCGCCGGCAGTGGCTGCATCTGGCGGCGACCGGGGTGTTGATGCATGGCGGTTACCTGAGCGGGGTCTGGGTAGCGGTCAAGGGCGGCATGGGTTCGGGTCTTGTGGCGTTGATTGTGGGCTTACAGCCGGTATTGACGGCGCTTTGGATTTCATGGGCCGGTTCTTCGGGGCATTCGAGCCAGGGGAAATCGCAAGCCCGTGTCACGCCGCGTCAGTGGGTCGGACTGATGTTGGGACTGAGCGGCCTGCTGCTGGTGGTGGCCCGCAAATTTGGCAGCGGCAGTGAGGTCACCGCGCTGACCCTGGGCTGCGCTGTGTTTGCCTTGTTCAGCATCACGGTCGGAACGCTCTACCAGAAACATTTTGTCCAGCCAACCGATGTTCGCAGTGCCAATGCCATCCAATTGGCGGCGGCTTTGCTGGTGACTCTGCCATTTGCCTTGATGGAAACCGAAGCGATTGTCTGGAATCGAGAATTCATGGGCGCTATGGCGTGGTCGGTTCTGGCCCTGACGCTGGGCGGCAGTTCTCTGCTTTACCTGCTGATCCAGCGTGGCGCGGCCACGTCGGTAACCAGCCTGCTTTACCTTGTGCCACCCACGACCGCCCTGATGGCATGGCTGCTGTTTGGCGAAGCCATCACGCTGGCAACCGTCGCCGGCACTGCACTTACTGCGCTGGGGGTCAGTCTGGTGGTGCGGACCGCGAATCGACAGCACTAGTTTTCCAGGGTGCATCCTCAAACTGCGCTAGCAAATAGTCGATCAGCAGCCGGATACGCCGCGGCGAATCCGTGCGCTGGGGCGCCAGCCAGTGAATATCAGCATCTGGCATGGCGTAGCCTGGCAGCACGCGCACCAGCCGGCCCGAATCCAGTTCGGGCGAAATATCCCAAAGGCTGCGCAGCATGATGCCGCGGCCTTGCAGACACCAATCGCGTACCAGCTCACCCGAGTTGCTCGACAGTGGGCCGTGAACTCTTACCCGCTCAGGTGTTTTCATGCTGCCCCGGTGCAGCGACCATGTATCGAAGCGCTGACCCGTGGCGTCCCCGTTTTCACGCACCAACAGGCAGGCATGGTCTTGCAGCGCCTCCAGCCTTGATGGCGCGCCGCGCTGCTGAAGGTAGTGCGGTGCAGCCACCAAAACGCGTTGATTGCGTGCCAGCCGCCGTGAAACGCACTGGGCTGCCCGCCGGCCCTGAACCGACCACAGCCATATGGCACCGTCGAATCCTTCAAACGCCAGATCCGGTAATTGCTCGGTCAGCTGCAGCTGAATTTCAATGCGCGGATAGCGCTCCTGAAAGCGCGCCAGCGCTGGCCCCAGCCACAAGCGCCCAAAGCCAAAAGTCGCCGCCAGCCGTATCAGGCCGGTGGGTTCCTTCTTTTGCTCCTGCAACTCCGCTTCAAGGGTTGCAAAGCCGAGCAGCAATACCAGCGCGCGCTCGCACAGGGTTTCACCCTCAGCGGTCGGGCTGACGCGCCGGGTGGTGCGTTGAAACAGACGCTGGCCCAGCCGTCCCTCAAGCGCCGCCAGCCGTTTGGTGACGACCGGGGGTGCCACATCAAGCCTGAGCGCCGCTGCAGTCAGACTGCCGCAGTCGCGTATCGCGAGTACCAGCTCCAGATCACTGCGCTCCATTCATGCCTTCAAAGAAATAATCAGTTGCCAGATTATTGCTTGAATAAAATGCGCGGTTTCTGCAAAATCGGATGAGAACATAAAAATTGCGGAGACCTTGTATGCCATTACTTTCTTGCATTACAAATGCACGACGCCTACTAAAAGCTTCTGCAATGTTGCATGCGACGATGTGCGAAGGTCAGCCCGCCTGGCGCCGGGCGTTTTCCGACAAACCCGACCGGCTGGTTGTGCCCAATGAGCCTGACGGCTGCGCGGACTTCGCGGCACGACTTATTGCCGACGCATGAGGAAAACGGCTTGGTCCGCACGAAATCGTCGACGACCGCGCTGCCACCTGGCGCGCGAAGGGTTTGATGCCTGTCCTCAAACACCGGAGCAGTCGGATGTGCTGAGCTGCCTCGAGTCTCGAGGCTGGAAAAAGCTGATCGCTCGCGGGGGAATCAAGGCCCATTGATGTTTGAGCGTTTACTACAGCGGACGTCGAAGGTTCCGCCGGAACCCTGCGCACCTCGCGGGACGGTTGCGGCGCGCAGTTCCTGCTGCTGCACGGGCATCTGCAAACAGATGGCTGAAGCAATTAATTTTTTCGAAACCTGAATCAGAAGGAAAAAACCATGAACAAGAGCACTGGCAAAAAAAGAATCGCCGTAATAGCCGGTGACGGCATTGGCAAGGAAGTCATGCCCGAGGGCATTCGCGTGCTGGAGGCGGCGGCGGTCAAATTCGGCATCGAACTTCAGTTCGACCACTTTGATTTTTCCAGCTGGGACTATTTTGAAAAGCACGGCAAGATGCTGCCGGACGACTGGAAGGACCAGATTGGCGGACACGATGCGATTTATTTTGGTGCCGTAGGCTGGCCCGACAAGATTGCGGACCATGTGTCGCTGTGGGGCTCGCTGCTGCTGTTCCGGCGCGAGTTTGACCAGTACATAAACTTGCGGCCGGCGCGACTGATGCCCGGCATCATTGCGCCCGTCGTCAGGCGCGACGGCAGCCCGCGTCAACCGGGCGAAATCGATTTTTATATCGTCCGTGAAAACACCGAAGGCGAATACTCCAACATTGGCGGAAAGGCTTTTCCGGGAACCGAGCGCGAGTTTGTCTTGCAGGAATCGGTGTTCACGCGCATCGGCGTGGACCGGGTGCTGAAATTTGCCTTCGAGCTGGCGCAGTCACGGCCAAAAAAACACCTGACCAGCGCAACCAAGTCCAACGGTATTTCAATTTCGATGCCCTACTGGGATGAGCGTGTCGTGGAGATGGCAAAGCGTTATCCGGACATTCAGCTGGACAAATTTCACATCGACATCCTGACAGCGCATTTTGTGCAGCGTCCCGACTTCTTCGACGTGGTCGTGGCCAGTAATTTGTTTGGCGACATTCTGAGCGACCTGGGTCCGGCTTGCACCGGGACTATCGGTATTGCACCGAGCGCCAACCTCAACCCGGAGCGCAAGTTCCCCTCGCTGTTCGAGCCCGTTCATGGGTCCGCACCAGACATCGCCGGGCGCAATATTGCCAATCCTGTTGGCCAGATCTGGTGCGGCGCGATGATGCTTGATTTTTTGGGGCACAAGGAAGCGCACGATGGCATTCTTGCCGCGATAGAAAAAGTGCTGAGTCCTCGCAGCGGCTCACCGCGAACTCCCGATCTGGGTGGGCAGGCTGGTACGGCGGACGTCGGCAAAGCCATCGCTGCAGCCTTGAATGAAGCTTGAATGGGTGTTTTGTCAAGCGGGTAAATTGCCGTTCATCCTCTGCGCGAGGCCCTGAATCCGGAGAAAAACAGACTAGAATCCGCCACCGCTTGCGTTAAAAACTTGCGCCATATTGACAGGCTGGAGGTCCATGGCTCTAATTGGATCCTGCAGATAGCCTGCACACGCTACTCCCGCTGACAACCTTACCGCCATGTCCCGGGAAATGACTTTTAGAGACAAACGATTAACTTATCAATTAACGAGGGGCTCCTTGTGAACAAGACAGAACTGATCGAGCACATTGCCAAAAATGCCGATATTTCCAAAGCGGCCGCCACGCGTGCGCTGGAGTCGACCATTGGCGCGGTGAAGGCCACCCTGAAAAAAGGAGGCACCGTGTCTCTGGTGGGTTTTGGTACTTTTGCCGTGGGTAAAAGGGCAGCGCGCACCGGCCGTAATCCGCGTACCGGCGATGCGATTAAAATCAAGGCAGCCAAGGTTCCAAAATTCCGTCCGGGTAAGGCCCTCAAGGACGCTTTGAACTAACGTAGAAGTTTTTAGTGGGGTGCTTAGCTCAGTTGGTAGAGCAGCGCCCTTACACGGCGTAGGTCGGCGGTTCGAGCCCGTCAGCACCCACCACCCACTGAAAAAAAGGCGAACTTGGTTCGCCTTTTTCATTGTTGCGCCGAAAAGGCAGTCGTACAGGAAATTCGAGATGTTTGATTTCATTCGCAAGCACACCAAGTGGACCATGGCACTGCTTTTTTTGCTGATAGTTCCGTCCTTTGTTTTGGTAGGCATGAATAGCTCCAGGCAGTCCGGCGGCAATGGCGGAGTGGTGGCCAAGGTGGATGGAAAAGAAATCACGCAGCCTGAGTGGGACCGGACACATTTAAAGGAAGTGGATCGGCTGCGGGCCAGCATGCCGACGCTGGATGCCAAGCTGCTCGATTCGCCGCAGGCGCGATATGCCACGCTTGAGCGTATGGTGCAGGAGCGCGTTATCGCCGTTGCAGCTGAAAAGTTCAAGCTCGCGACGAGCGACCAGCGTCTGGCGCGCGAGCTGCATCAAAGCCCTGAGATTGCCTCGCTACGGCGTCCCGACGGCGCGCTTGATATGGAGCGTTATCGTCAATTGCTGGGTAACCAGGGCTTGAGTCCAGAGATGTTTGAAGCCAATTTGCGGGCGGACTTGTCAAATCGTCAGGTATTGGGCGCCATCGCTGCCAGCGGCTTTTCTGCCAATTCGGTTTCCGACCTGGCACTCAATGCTTACTTTGAAAAACGCGAGATTCAGCTTGCCCGGTTCAATGCCGCCGACTATGCTGCCAAATTGAGTCCGGTGGATGCTGATCTCGAGCAGTTTTACAAGTCCAACGAAAAACTTTTTCAGGCACCTGAGCAGGCGAGCATTGAATATGTGCTCCTTGACATGGACAGTGTAAAAAAAGGCATTACGGTGAACGAGTCGGACTTGAAGACCTATTACGAGCAGAACGTCCAGCGATTGAGCGGTGCCGAGGAGCGCCGAGCCAGCCACATCCTGATTACATCGCCGAAAGCGGCAACGGCGGCCGACCGTGAAAAGGCGAAAGCCAAGGCGCAGGAGTTGCTCGTGCTTGTCAATAAATCGCCAGAGACGTTTGCTGATGTGGCGCGCAAGAACTCGCAGGACCCCGGCTCAGCCCCTAATGGCGGCGATCTCGATTTCTTTGCCCGTGGCGCCATGGTAAAACAGTTTGAGGACGCTGTTTTCGCGATGAAAAAAGGGGACACCAGCGATGTGGTGGAGTCGGATTTCGGCTTTCACATCATTCGGCTGACCGACATCCGTGCACCCAAGCAACGTAGTTTTGACGAGATGAAGCCGGAGCTGGAAGCCGATCTGAAAAAGCAGCAGGCCCTGAAGAAGTTTTCGGAAACTGCTGAAGCATTTTCCAACGGCGTGTACGAACAGTCCGATAGCCTCAAGCCAGTTGCCGACCGACTTAAACTTGAAGTTAAAGCCGCTGGCAAGGTCACCCGCCAGCCGGCTCCTGGTACCACGGGTGTGCTGGCCAATCCAAAATTTCTCAACGCCTTGTTTTCACCTGACGCGATTGAGAAGAAACGCAATACAGAAGCCATCGAGGTCGGCTCCAGTCAGCTGGCTTCCGGTCGTATCGTGCAGTACACACCCGCGCGAACCCTGCCTCTGGCTGAGGTGAAAGCCGCTGTACGTGTGCGTTGGCTGGCCCAGCGTGGCGCGGAAGAAGCCCGCAAGGATGGGGCTGCAAAACTTGTTTCCTGGAAGGCTGCGCCCGCAACGGCAAGCTTGCCGGCCGCAGTGCTCATTTCGCGAATTCAGACCCAGCAATTGCCGGTACCGATTGTGGATGCTGCATTGCGAGCCGATACCAGCGCGCTCCCGACATTTTCGGGTGTTGACCTGGGTGCTCAGGGCTACGCCATTGTGAAGGTCATTAAGGTCGCCTCGCGCGATGCGCCGCTTGAAGCAGCTGCCAAACAGGAGCGCAGCCAGTATGGACAGTGGTGGACGTCTGCCGAGAGTTCGGCCTATTACAACGGACTGAAGGAACGCTTCAAGGCGGAAATTCTTGTACCTAAACCCGGGACGGGGAAAACCAATATTGAAGAGCGCCTGACGCAATGAATAAGCTGGGTTTCCCGTTATAATTGAGAACGCGGTGGCTGTAGCTCAGTTGGTAGAGTCCAGGATTGTGATTCCTGTTGTCGTGGGTTCGAGCCCCATCAGCCACCCCAAGTACAGTATAGAAAGCCTACTATTAATTCGATAGTAGGTTTTTTCTTGTCTGTACGATGTAAGGGCGGATGTAAGACGATTTTGGAATCGAGCTCCTATCCCAATCACTTACACCCCAGTTTTTTACACTCCGTCTGCAGAGTGTCCAAAGCCTCTTTCAATTCCCTGTCCTTTGTATCGCACACTGACACGTGAGCCGCAAGCTCGCTCGTCACTGAGGCACGATGCACTGTCCCCGCCAGGGTCTGGCTAGAACGGTTTTTTTCGTAGTCCAGTTTCCTCGTCCGTTGCTCGCACCCCTGCCTGTTATTGAGTACATCGGCCTGTGCTTTGGGAATCCACAATTCCTGTAAATCCCGTGTGCGGCGCTCCGTCTGGCTTTGGCTTACCAACCCCTCAATTCTTTGCGCTTCTGTAAGGGGTTTAGCCCCTGACGGGCTGACTGGCTGGCGCGGCGCTTGTCCAGATGCCGGCCGAACGCTTATTGCTTCACCCTTGCCCAGGCACGGAGCATCTTGAAAACTGACCTTGCCGTCAGCCTCGGTGCATTTGTTGATGGCCCACGCTGGCGCGTGAAGTAAAACGACAGCTACGAAAAGGCACATATTTTTGCTCATGAATTCCCTCTATTAATTTATTGTGGTGCAACCTCGGACAGCAAAAAACCCGCACGTGGCGGGCTAGCTGGGCACGGCTGTAGGCACTAACTCAGCCCTAACCGACGGTGAAACTCCTTTGCAAAGTCGGAGACTTGATTGGAAAGCTCGGCGTCTCCGCATGCGATAGACGCAAACCCAGATGCTGCCAGGGTCCGGTGGAAGAAGTTTGTTAACTCTTGTCGATGGGCGTCTTCGGCTTCGGTACCAAGCATTCCAGCAACTTGAAATTTTCGTGGCTGACCGACGTACATATCCATGATGTGTGGTGATGCGCCATGCACATAACCTGAATAGAGCTTGCTAATCGATCTTAGCGTCTCCACCACCGTACTTTGGTCGTGCGGGGGTGACGCTTGTCGTGCAAGGTAGGCATAAATTTGTTGTCGCGCAATCGTTGGACGTTTCTGCGTTGACGCTAGAGCCGAATCTTCATCAAATTCTTCTTCATAGAACGCCTCCAAATATTTTGTGTGTAGTGGCGTTACGTCATTGTTTATGAGAGCAAATGATAAAAATGTGATGTCATCATTCAACTCGTCAAGCATTCGTTGGAGCGCACCTGCTCTTGAAAAAATCCCTTATCCATCAGTAGGCGAGTCGCGTGAAGTGTGCTCACTGCACGGACTAGTTTTTGAACAATCGCTTGCTGAATTGTTTTTTCCTGGTATCGAAAAACAAAAGAATTTTGGAACGGTACCTTGCTAGGTGCGGGCACGTTCATTGCAAGTTGTTGTGCTGTGTGCGCCAGTTTGGCAAGGGCAAGGTCGTAACATTGATTCATACAGTGGCACCTGCAAGCACTTCGGCTTCATCCACGCGTTCCCAGTCCGTCAAGTCGTTTGACAATTCCCGCTCGGTGATGCCGTGGTTGGCTGCATACAGTCTCACGCATTTCATGAACGTCACGGCCCGGCTGCCTTCAGGGTCCATCAGCGTGCTGTGCGCGCCACTGCTGCATGTCGCCAAGCCGATTATTTCGGCCAGGTCGCGAATGTCGGGGTGGTGGGCTTCGGTGTACGCGGCCAAAGAAAACGGGGCGCAAGTGGCGAACGGGTTTTCGGGATTCAGCATGTTGAAGTCCAAGTGAGTAAAGTTGCTGGAAGGCAGAATTTTTAGTCTCTGCGCCCATTTCGGGGCGACTCGTCACTTAACATTGTGTCGCCCCATCGCCCCTAAATGAAGCAAAGAAAACCCTCGCCGCGCACACGAGCTAGAAATAAGACCCACCTGCTGTACACCTTGCTGGCACTGGTGCTTGGCCTGTCGTGCCATTCGTGCGCAGAAATTCCGTCCAGGCAGGAGGTTGTCGCTGCCGGCGCAAGTCTGGAGGTGCTGCTCAAGGGGCTGGGAGTTGCGGTACGCCAGCAAGCGGACGCTGTTGATAGGGCTCCCATCAGTGTTCCCGACGCTAGGTTGCCTACAGCCGATGCCGCATCGGCATTCGCCGCTTGTCGCCAATTCTTTGCTGCGGGCGCGCCGCCGATCGTTGCACCACGCCCGACGCACCGTGCCCTGTGCTACGACGCCTTTGCCATCCTGCATTCGGGCGAAAGCAAAACGGCGGTCTATGTTGCGGAAAAGCTCAACCGCGCCTCTGTGCTAGATGCCAACGAAACCCGAACCAACAAGTTCTACGCCGACGCCAGGCTGCGGGCAGCTGAGCGGGCAACGCTGGTCGACTACAAGGGCAGCGGCTTTGACCGGGGCCACCTTGCGCCTGCGGGCGACATGCCGACGCCCCAGGCCATGGCCCAGAGCTTTTCGCTGGCCAACATGGTCCCGCAGGCCCCGGAGCACAATCGGGGCGCCTGGGCCAAGTCGGTAGAGCTGGCGACGCGGAAATACGCTGCAAGGGCAGTTGGCGATGTGTATGTCATCACCGGCCCGGTCTTTGCACCCGATATTGCCCAGAGCCCAAGCATTGGCGCAGGCGAGGTACACGTTCCCAAATACCTGTTCAAGCTCGTCTACGACGAGAGTGCCCACCACGCCTGGGCGCACTGGCATCTGAACGACAACGCCACCCGTGCCTCCCGACCCATCAGCTACGGCGAATTGGTCCAGCGTACCGGCATTGAATTCCTGCCCGGGGTGCGCCTGGCAGATTGACGGCGAGTCGAAAGGAAAACCGCCTGAAAGTGGAGGGTGGGAGCTGCGCGGTTCCGCCGGACACCTATACTGTGTATATGAACAGTGTTTTACAGTCCAGCGGCCCGGTGCCAGTTTCCGATACGCCACTGCTGGTCCAGTTGTTCCTCGGCCGCATTTGCGCCGGGTTTCCGTCTCCCGCAGAAGACCTGGGCGCCCAGCGCATTGACCTGACCCGGGTGCTTATCACGCACCCCCAAGCCACCTACCTGTTGCGCGCCCGGGGCCACTCGATGGTCGAAGCAGGCATTTTCGACAACGACATCCTGGTGGTGAACCGCGCATTGACCGCCCGGCATAAACAGATCGTCGTGGCCGTGGTGGACGGCGACTTCACCGTCAAGCAGCTGCACCTGCTGGCCGGGCGCATCAGGCTCAAGGCTGCCAACCCGACCTTTGCCGACATCGTGCCCAAGGAAGGCCAGCTGCTTGAAGTCTGGGGCGTGGTCACGGCCAGCATCAAGCAGTTTCCAGTCTAGGGGCTGATGCCATGTTCGCGCTGGTGGACGGAAATAACTTTTATGTAAGCTGCGAGCGTGTCTTTCGCCCCAGCCTGGCGGGCCAACCGGTCGTGGTCCTCTCAAACAATGACGGCTGCGCCATCGCCAGGTCCAACGAAGCCAAGTCGCTGGGGATCGCCATGGGCGCGCCTTGGTTTGAGATCGAGCACCTGGCCCAGTCCGCCGGGCTGGTGGCCTTGTCGGCCAATTTTGCCCTGTACGGTGACATGAGCGACCGCATGATGAGCGTGGCTGCCGGAATGGGACCGGGGCAGGAAATCTACTCCATCGACGAGTCCTTCATTGACCTTGCGGGCGTGCGCGGCAGTCTGCAGGAGCGCGGCCACAAGGTGCGCGAACGCATCCTGCAGTGGGTCGGGATTCCTTGCGGCATCGGCATCGGCGCCACCAAGACCCTGGCCAAAATGGCCAACCACATTGCCAAGACCGCCGAGCGTAAGCCCGGCAGTTATCCGGCATCCCTGGCACAGGTCTGCAACCTGGCGGAGCTGGCACCGGCCGCGCTGGACGAAGTGTTGGCCGCTACAGCCGTGGGCGAAGTGTGGGGTGTGGGCCAGCGAATTGCTACGCAGTTGAACGAGGCGGGCGTACAGACCGTGCTGGACCTAACCCGGCTGGACCCGGCGACGGTTCGCCGGCGCTGGTCGGTGGTGCTGGAGCGCACCGTGCGCGAGTTGCAGGGCATGTCGTGCATTCCACTGGAACTGGCGCCTGCCAATAAGCAGGAGATTGCCTGTACCCGGTCTTTTGGCTACCCGGTGACAAGCCTGAATGACCTGACGGAAGCGATCACGGAGTTTGCCTGCCGGGGGGCGCACAAGCTGAGAAGGCAGGGGAGTCTGGCCAACATGGTGCTGGTCTTTATCCGAACCAGTCCCTTCCGGCATTCGCCCCAGTACAGCTGCTCGATGAGCATTCCGCTGCGCCGGCCCAGTGCGCACAGCGCCGTCATCGTTTCTGCTGCACTTGCGGGGTTGCGCGCAATTTACCGGCCGGGTTACCAGTTTGCCAAGGCCGGCGTGATGCTGCTGGAGCTGCAGGCGAACTTGGTGTTGCAGGACGAACTTGATTTGGAGCCAGATGAGGCACCCGAACAGGCCGGGCTCATGACCGCGCTGGATGCTCTAAATCAGCGCTATGGACGAGGCACGGTAAAGCTGGCCAGCGCTGGGCTGGGAGGTGACCGGCGTCTTTGGTCAATGAAGCAGGAACGACTTACGCCGGGGTACACGACCTGCTGGGCGGATATGCCAGTGGTGCGGGCGTAGCGGGCGTCGAATGCTGACTTGCTGGTAGGTGAGTTGGACGATCACACTTCAGTGACAAATGCCGATGTGGTGGCTTTTTTCTGCCCCCAGCCTACAGGCAAACGCATTTGCTGATGTTGAATTTATACAAAGGAGAGATACTTTCCCCGCGTGAAATACCGCGTGGTTTGTGGTGTGATGACGAGCTAGACTTTGGGGCCGCTGCGCCTCGTTTTATCAGTGTGTGTATCGCTAGTGGAGGCGGATTCGCCGACTCGGTTAGCGAGGCGTTTAAACAGCCGCTTTAGACCTGCAAGGGGGTACAGCAGTTTGCGGTTTGCTTGCTCCAAACCGGTCGTTGCGGATAACCAGATTCAACCCACATTCGTTGAAGGTGGGTTGAATAAGCTAGCATCGACTTTAAGCGGCCAGATATTTGAGAGGAAAGTATGAATTTGAGTGGTGTGACTTCAAAGGTCGCAGCGTTTGTCGTGGAAAACAAGCGGATGCTGAGCATTTTTGCGTTTGCCCTCGGTATCTTTGCTTGGACAAACTGGTACTTTTCTGCTCCTAAACAGTTCGAGCGTTTCGCAGAAAAAGTCACTTACCAAGTATTCACCAGAGATATGCTCCTCTCCGCGTTAAAGGCACTACCCGACAAGACTACGGGCGGTGAAGACGAGCCTAGTATCCATTGTGTTGGCGTGACATGCGCCGTGAAAATGGAGGTGACGTTTTATACGGACATCCTGAACGATAAAGACCCGAACAGTCGAATCATTTCCTATTCGGTAACAGCAAGGTATTTTCCTCAAAATGTATTTTTCGGGCAGTCTCAATTGCTGCCCCAAAAAATCATGTGGACAGAGCGCGCTTGGGAATGGGTCGTTGCAATTAAGTACCCCTCGGACAGCTCCAAAAATCTTTACTTTTACGGAAATTGGGCAGACCTCAACAACGTTCCTGTAGCAGATGGCAATTTCTTCTACAACCAACTGTCGGCTATAGGTTCCAACATGTATAGAGGCTCCACCAGAGAGCTTGATAGCCTCAAGCAGAGCCTTTAATGACATCTAGCACGAGCCGTCCCGGTTTTTGAGGGGAGGGTCTAACTTTTGGGAATATGGGCCTCCCGGAACCGCCCGGTGTAGGCGTCTAAACCGCAAGGGGAATTTCCGTCAATCAAGCAAGATTGAATAGCCGCTTCGCCGTGTCAGAACGGAAGGAAATTGGACTGCCAATTGGCGGGTATTCGCGACCGTCGGCTTCCGCTGCATTGCCGAAGTACCTCCCGCTCCGTTACAGACCGTCAATCTGAACGACTGCTTTGGAGAAAATTGACCGTCGGCCCCAGACTGGAAGCGGTCCTTCGTACATCGTCAGGCTCGGTCTGATTTAAGACATTGCTGACAAACCGACTCCTCAATTCATCGCCTCAAAGCCGACATTCAAGTGCTCTCGAAATCGAATCTCTGATGACCGAATTACCTTAGCCAGAACCGTTTTCGTCGCGCTTAATGCAAATGCCGCGAAGGAACCACTTCGTAAGCAACTGGCCAAGTCATATTGAGTTCGTATGCGGTTCGCTTCGAATTAGACGTCAACCGTCCAACTTTCGGGGGTCAGTTCATGGCTGATGCCTCATACGAACTCAATATGACTTTGCCAGTTGCTTATAGTCGAACGCCACTATTCCTCGTCGTAATCAAACTTACGCAAAGTGATGGACTCATCGGCCCTCCGCTGCTCACTATCGCGCATGGACTCAAGCTGAGAGATGTACTTAGCAGCAAAGCTTCGGACGCGCTCGTTGGGATCTTGAAGCCAGTCGAGCACTTCACGGCGCTTCTCGTCATACGCCTCCGTCATCCCGTATTCACCTGAGACGACGCCGGTATTCTGAAGAGCGATCTCGACTTCGGCGACGACTGGGCTGCTCCTGGGCAAACGCTTGATGAGTTCCTTTGCGACGGGTTGGATGAAGGCCTCCCCGTTGTAGGCGCGCAGTACACCAGCCGCGAAGTCGAGCTCAATATCTCTACCTTCGCGAACTAGACGCACAAGTTCTGCTTGGAAGCCTTCAGAGAACTGTGGAAAGATCGCCTGTAGCAGTTTCGCGCCTCTGAACTCGAAGAGAGACGCGTCCTCGGCGTAGCAGTCCAACACTTTCTCGATCACCATTTTTGGGTCGCTGGAGAGGCTGTCTTGCAACGTGTGGAACTGGTAGGGTAGTTCCTCGTACTCTCCGCCTGCCTTTTCGGCAAAGGCCGCAACGTGCTGCGCTGGCTCATACAGCCGATCGCAGAGGAACTCGACGACCACTCGAGGTTCGCGCTCCGCGATAGCGGCAAGCACATCCTCAGCTTGGTAGTCGATCTGCGGCAAGAGGCTTAGGTTTCTCAGTACCACGCGGCGCTCCTCGGGCGAGAACTCGGCAACCATTTCCGTCGCCTCTTTTCGGAACCAAATTTCTCTGACCCAGCCCGCATCGCCAAGCTCGGTAAGACGAGGCAAAGCTCGCAGGAACAACGCCTTCAGCTCGCCGCGTTCCTCTTCCTTTGCCGACCTGCCGATGGCCACAGATGCGACTTGGCGCATGACAAAAGCGTCGCGAAGCGCGGTTGCCTTTTCTAACAGCCTTCCCAAGATGCCAGCATCGACATCTTTAGTCGACAAGAAAACCTTTGCGCAGGCGTAGAGAAACGACGTCTCGTCTGCACGGGCCTCGGCGATCCACTTCAGTATGAGCGGAAGGAGCTCCTCCCGCTTCTCGCCGTCCCAGAGTCCGCGAAGTATCGGTATAAGGAATCTTGAGACCTGTTCGGACTCCTCGACGAGAAGATCCAACGCGAACTCTGGGTAGGTGGTCGCCACCTCCGCAAGGAATTCATAGAAGACAGGGAAGGTCGCTAGGTCATTGGACTCAGTCTGAGCAAATCTCAGAATCCTGCGACGCCATACATCGAACCCTTCGGCTGAAACGCGAGCGGCAATGACACGGGCTTCCTTGCGCCTGGATTCTTGAGAACCCAGCGTGTAGGAGTCATCCCGCCTGTCCTTTGACCAATCTCCGAAGATTCCCTCAAAACCGACCAGCGTCTTGTAGATGGCGTACTCTCCACTGGAGTCGATGACCGCCTTCGTCTCAAGCGCCGCTGCTCTTACCCCTGCGGAGGCGCTGTGGAAATGAATCCAATAGCTGTCATGCTCAAGCTTCTGGACGACTTGCAGGTCTTCTTCCGCTTTGGCAATGTCACCAAAGAACCCGAGAACCTCCCTAGCATTTGCGGAGATCATGTCCGAAAACGCCTTGTCGACGACGCCTCTGCCATCCCCTCGCGCAGCCGCATTCATCGCTCTGATGACAGACAACTTATGCGACTTGGTCTCAACGAGTTTGTAGAGCCTTTTGACGAGAGCGATGCTTCGCTTGCGGACCTCGACGACGCCTTGATCAGCCGGGACTACAGCGCGGGACAGAGTCACCGCCGTCGACGACCAGTTTGCCGACTCCATGGAGGGTGAAAGTAGGCCCTCAATTAGAGTAAGAACGCCACGCAGGTGGTTCCTCAGCTCCTCATCAGTTTGCTTTTCAAGGGTGTCGATGACCAGAAGCTGAGGCATCGAGCCGATCCCTCTGCCACCGGGAGTGCCATCACCGAAGTACACGGAGATGTTGTACTTGGCCAGGCCGCTCAGATCTGACGATGCCGTCTTGCGCACGGACTCTTCTTCATGTGTCGAAGCCCAAAGCAGGCTCTCGACAACGGCCGACGTCTCCAAATAACGCAGCGCATTGAGCAGGTCGATGCCTTTGGAAATCAAGCTGTAAGCGTTGCGGTACCGGGAAATAGCCGTTAGCTGCGCTCCATATTCATCCGAATGCATCAGAGGCCGAGTCTCAACAGTACGAATGAAGCTATCTGCGGCAGACACGACGTCCTTGCTTCGTCGGGACCCTACCGTGAGCAGCACATCCAAGCTGAACTCAAGGGCTTCGTACTCAGTCCTTTCAGCAAGGGTTGTAAATGCCTGCTCGCACGCACGCGCGATCGCTTCATCCGCTGCAGGGGTGTTTGATTGAGCCAAGCGCCCAAGGACTTTGATACGCGTCGCGGAGTCCACTGCGTCAGTCCCCGAAACCGTTGAGCGCGATCATGGCGGGCACTGCTTGTTGAATCGCCTTGTTCAACAGATCGCCCGCTACAGCGAGATAGTTGTGGCCCGTATCCCGTATCAGGCCGGCCAACGCTAAACGCTCAAGGGCATTTCTAGCCGCATCAGCGGCCACACCAGATTCCACAAGCATATTGATGACCGCCTGTTTGCCTGTCCGTTCCAAAAATCCAACGAATCCGAGCGCCTTGATGTCGATGAGACCAAGATGTTTTGTACGGGCCGCCAGCAGGGCTTCCATTTCGCCGGGTTCGACAATTACTTGTTGAGGTGTAACCACGGCAGGGTCCAAGGGCAGCACTGGCACGATCCGCTCAGTCTTCATGTACGCCTGAACCAGAGGGTGTTCTCCCATAGGCATGTCATCGGGGCCCATGGCAGCGAGGTCAGAAAATCGAGTCTTCAGCGCCTCGACCAGAGGATTCAGTCCCATTTCTGCGGTGGTGCTGAAAGCCGTGAGCACCAATCCCCTGGATTGAGCCTCCTTCTTAAGACCAGTTGCAAGAGCGCCTTTTTCGAAAAATCCGACCTCGTCACGAGACACGAATAGCACCTCTGAGCCGCGTGGGAGTGTCAGCATGCTTTCCCAAATGAGGCAATCCTTATATCCATGGTCCGATTTTGAAGTCGGGCGCCTATTCTCGATCGTGCGATCGGATGCAGCAACTTTTAGCTCAGGTGTCGTTGGAATGATATGGATGATGTCTTCGAGTTGCTCCAAGATCTCAAGAGCCTGGGCTTCCCCGAACTGAGATTTGGGAAGCAGCTCAAACAAGTCATAGCCACAAAGCGTCTTTAGTCTATGCAGTTCTTTCACAGCCTTCGGGAGTACCTCGTCTCCGGAAAGCGTAAATTGCTTGATGTACTCCATGCGCAGGACTTCTGGCATCAGAAGTTTGGCTTTCTTGGCGCGCAGCATATCAATGAGTAGTGGCCCACCTTTCTTGCGAAAAAGGTGAGCATCGCGCGCCCCCACGTTCGTGTCACACAGGACGTAAAGTTGTCCGTTATCCGCCATATCTATCCATTTGAAAGTCTAGATCGAATTGTAGGAGCGAACGATATATAACCAAACGCATCATCAGTAGCGTCAATCAGCGGTAAGTCCAACTGTCGACTAAAAGCGATCTTCGGCCCTTCGGAATTCAACGCATATAAGCGGTCGATCAAACGCCTGGAGTCGGGAGTGATCATGAGAAACTGGCCAAGTGATCGACCATGGCGCTAACAACGCGATTCGTCCGACTGTGGTGTTCTGCGGTGCTTCATGCTTCAACTACACTGGGGTATACGGGCAGATTGTGGAGAAGTCGCAACGCGTGCAATGGTTGCCAACGGCTGGACTGTTGTTTCCGGTGGCGAAACGCAATGCGGCCTTGTATGACTTGGTCATCTCGATTGCCCTAGTACCGGGAATTGCGTCCGTCTTGTCCGAAAGCACATGGTGAAGTGAAATGGACGCAGGCCCGGGAAGGCTCAACCCCTGCAGCAACGGCTTCATGATGGTCGTGTACTCACTGATGCCACGGCGAGAGAATCTTAGAATTGCATACTCGGTACCGCCGTCGATTCCCGGTATCCGAAAGCCCCAGGGCATCTGCAGCGTCAATCCGCCGATGACAGCCGACGCCTGCGCGAATGTGCCATCTCGCTTCTGCAGCGCGCGAACCTGAGACTTACCTCGTCTCAGCGCGAAAATCGCGTCCCTCCACAGGGAGGGATCTTCGAGCCGGGATGGCAACTTTCGGGCTATCCACTCATCTTCCAACGCGCTTTCTGGGGCGCTTTTGACCCTCGAGGAGAACGCCTTGAGCGCATCCATCACCGCCCATCTGGCCCGCAGGGATGTGTCGATGTCAGATTCGCTCTGCAACTCCAAAACGCGGTTGTACCAGTACCGCAGCGAACAAGTCGCGTAGATGTAGAAATCCTCGAACGTAATTGCCGTCGGCTGCGCAAACGCCCCGCTCGAGACGCTCTTCGCCTTGGTTATTGTGGGGCCCGTGTACGTCTTGAGCTGGAACTTCTTGGGGTAGTGGTTTAGCTGAGGCGCAGTCGAGTTCCTGAACTTGGTGTCCTGGTAGAGGTAGAGGTGGCGCTTTGCTCTGGATACCGCGACGTAAAGCAAGTTGTTCCGTTCTACTGACGCCTCAAACTTATAGTCGTCCAGGCTGCTGCCAAGCACTTCCGGTGGGACGATGTCGAGAATTCCATCAGGGCTCCAACTCGGTGCTTGGCTTCCGTAGCTATCAGAGCTCACGAAGCCTACATGCACGGCCTCAAACTCTAGCCCCTTACTGCCATGAACCGTCATAACTTGGACACCGTCGAGCACACCGGCTTCAGGGGGGAGTTCGCGCTGACCTTGGGAATCGCCAATTTTCTGGCGCAAGCGCTGGCGCAAGAGATACCGGGACAGTCGCGCCTCCTTCATTTCCCCATCACCGTTTCTCACGCTGTAGGCGAACTGCCAAAGAGCGATGCGGGTTACCCAAGCTCGGACGCTTGTGTCCGCGAAGGACGGGAGGCCGAGGTGCTGCTCCAGTAAGAGGTCGCAAATGAAGGTCCATGGATTAGAGCCATGCTGGAACTTTCCTATGAGCTTGCGGAGATTGGCCGTCACCTCAAGGCCGCGAGAGCTCATGCCAGACGGCGGGGAGTGAATCCATCGGCCTCGCTGGAAGGTCAAGTCGTTCTCGGCAGCGTTTAGGAGAACCTCCACGTCAGCCAGCGGCATGTTGAGGGCTGGAATGCCCGATAGGCCAATTAAGGCCTTTGGGCGACGCTCAACGAGAAGCTGAATGAGGCAGAGCAAGTGCTTCACCTCAGCCCGGGCGGTCAGGTCACCGATGTAGATAATGGGAATGCCCGCATGCTCAAGTAGTTCTGCGGCCCGCTCTACATCGCTAGTCTTGCGGCAGAGGATGGCCTGGTGACCAAACGGCACCCCACTGGCCTGTAGTTCGCGAATGCGTTCGGAGACCGCTCCGAGAATTGCATCGCTCTCGCTGCTGCTGACAACGACGGGCATTACGCCCGATGCTCCATTGGTTGCGAAGACCTCATCCAGCTTCAAAGAACTTTGCAGAACATGCTCGCGGCCAATCTGTTGAGTGAGGTCGACGACCTCTTGCGAGCTTCTTCTGTTGTACGTTAAAGGGTAGCGCTGGATTGCGGTCCCACCAGCGTGGGCCTTGAATTCGGTTTCAAACTTCAGTAGGCTTTTTAGCGAAGCACCCCGCCAGTGGTGGATGGCCTGCCGAACATCTCCAACTACCCAGATGTGCTTCTTGTAAGCCAACTGGCGTAGCAACTCGACCATGGCCCGCGTGACGTCCTGGTACTCGTCCACCAGAACGTACTCGAATCGATCGACTAGTTCTGCGAATGGCGTTCGGTCTTCTCGGAGGGCATATGCAGGCTTCGAGATGAGGTCTACGAAGTCAACAGTCTGGCGTTCCTTGAGCAGCGTCTCGTACAGTTCGAAAAGTGTGGCCACATCAAGGCGTTTCTGCTGAAGCTCCTCATCCTCGACCTTGTTCTCTTTAACGAAATACCTGTAGGCCGCTGGGGTAACTAACTCCTCTTTGAGTCGCGTGATTCCGCTGACAACAGGGCCAAGCCAGTCATATGGGTCTTCCACGCGCAAGAAGTGGGTGAGTTCCACTTGAGGTAAAGCCTTGACCATGGTGGTCATTGAGTTAATAAAGTCTGAAACGTGAAGGTTTGAGTCAAAACTGAAATGCTGGTGATACTTTCTCAGGAACTCCAGCCCAAACGAATGGAAGGTGCCTGCCCAAATCGCGGAGGCATCCGTAATCCCCGCGTTACGCAGTCGCTCAACTAATTCGAACGCCGCCTTGTTGGTAAACGTGAGAACCAGAATCTGGCTCGGATGGACCTGCTTCTCTTCCACCAGGTACTTCACTCGGTGGATGAGAGTCGTCGTCTTACCAGTGCCTGGCCCGGCCACCACGTTAGCGGCTCGCTCTGGGGCCCTCGCTGCGGCGAGCTGGTCGGGACTCGGTTCGCTTAGTGGACTCGCCGTAACCGTCGCTTCAGGAAGCAGCAGCCCGTCGAGCATCTGCTGCCGGACGAACTCCAATGGGATGCCCAGTTCCGTAGCAGTCTCTGCAGGCCCCTTACCGGCCATAGCAAATTGACGGGCGACATCTCGCGGTAGTAACAACTCGCGCGCGAACAAATTTGCTTGGAGCTCCTGCCTCTCCCGTGCCCCGTAGGCTTCAACTTTGAGAACAGCTGGACTGCCAGCGCTGCCTAGCAGTGTTTTCAGGTAGGCAACGGTAGTTGCCGGCTTTGCTGCGTCAAGAAAGTAGTGCCCGAGTTCGTGTGCGACAAGGCCACAAAACTCAGCACTCCACGCATCAACTTCCGAGCTCACGTAAATGAACATTTGCTCCCGCTGGAGTACGGCAGTTCCACCGCCTAAGTCGGCGTAAGACGGCGGTACTTGCTCAATCGCAATGTTCAGGACGGATTCGACTTTGTGTAAGAGGTCCTTTGCCGTAACGGCGGCGTGCGCAAGCGAGGGCTCCAGGTTGGCTCTGGTTGCATGGGCTTCATTTCGAGCGCGCTGGAACGGGTTCATTGCGTCTCAGACTCCGAAGTCAAGAAGAGCCTTGGCGTCATCAGCAGGCAGATTTAGCGACTTCACTGCGGCGGTCCAAGTTGTGGGTGCTGTCGAGAGCATTGGCTTTCCAGCTTTCGCCTTAAACGCAGGCACCAATCTGCGGTCAAAACTGCCTCGGAATAATGTCGACAGCAGAGACTCAGGAGCCTCAAAGGCCCCCGCAAGTCTGGAGAGCAACTTCCTCGGAGCTCGTACATTTCCGACAAGGATGCTCGAGACAAGAGGGGTGGCAACAGGCTGAAGTTCAAGCTTCGAAACCAGATTGCGTATCGCGGCGCCCTTGCAACTGGAGACCCTTGGCTCGAGAGCGGCCAGCAGCTTCTGCATAGCAAGTCCGTGGGCTGCGCATAGCACGGCTAGCTCGGAGACTGACTTCTCATACTCCTTGGCAGTTGACCGGAAGCGAACAGCATGGCCTGGGTCCAAACGAATCATTACCTGCTCAGTATTCGAATCGTGCCACTCATGTAGTTCTTGACGAAGCGTTTCGAATAGCGAAGTCGAGCTCGCATAGAGCGACCTTGCAACGAAGTCTTCAAATCCAAAAACAACGAATCGTCGGCACACATCTGCAAAGCTCGTCGCTTCTGAGGACGCTATCGAATTGAGATGCTTCTTGAGGCTCAAAGGCAATGTAGCCCCGAGAGTCTGCTGCCTTGTCTTGGACAAAGAGCGCTCGGACGAGGGAGGATTGGTTTCGCTGGCGTTCATTCGAACAGTTGCTCTTAGCTCGGCGGTGGACGTGAGAAAGGAGGCAAGGTCAACGAGCGCCTGCCGAATCGCTTCGTTGGGAGAAGTGGCCGACACCTGACGCTTCCCAACGCCAGCAATTTCGTAGGAGACAGCTACACCTCCTTCAGCCTGTGGCTCCAGTTGGGCCGTTCGAAGAATGTTAGAGAATGTGTCTGGGAGCCGAGACAAGAGCACTTGCCCTTGATCAAGGGCAACCGGGTCGAGTGTGGTTTGCATTTGCGCCTTCCATGACTGCGGGGCGTACGCGAGCCCCTTAACACTAGTATAGACAAATATCAAGAATGTATCAATCCCGCGGAGATTTTATGACTGCACCGAAGCTGGCAGCGGCCATCAGGGCCGCTGCCACAGCTTGGGAAAAGGCTACCACCTTTGACCAACGAACATACGCCCTGGCTTGCCCCGGTGAGCTCGCTGACATCCTGGGCAAGGCTGTCGAGGAAGCTCTGGAAAGCGCGGGCGAGGACCCGATGGCGATTCGTCAGGAAGTCATCGCGGCGCCCTTCGTTCTGCTTGCCGGAGTGTTCGAACCCGGTGAATTGCCTGAAACGCCAGAATGGTTCACTCCGGTTCCGGACGCTGGTGGCACTCAAATGGGACGTGCTGCGGCGACTGCTGCGCATGGATTCCTTGGCATGGAGACCGTGTCATATGGGTCAGAGAATAGCGGTGAATTGTTCGTCAGCCTGACGGCGATTCCGGGCAAGGGTAAGTATGCGCGCAAGTCGCAGGGAGGGCTGCGCGGGCACACGGATGCGGTGAGCTTTCCGTTCAACGGGGAAACAGACGCTTCAAACTCGCGAATCGCACCTTCGCCGGACCTGGTGACTTTGGTCGGGCTGCGAAATCCGAGGGCCGTGCCGACGACGGTGATGGTGCTCGACGAGGCCTTAGACAAGCTGTCGCCTGAGGACGTCCACGAATTGAAGCAGGGGCAGTTTTCCATCGGGTCGCAAACCACTTTCCTAGAAGGTATGAGCGACATCCTGGGGGATGTGCACACGGCCATTGATGAGCCGGTCCTCAAGGACGCGGCCTTCGGCACAATTGTTCGTTTCAGCCACTCCAATGTTTTCTCGACTGAGTCTGGCGGGGCGGCAGAGACGGCTGCTGAGAATTTTGCGAAGGCCTGCGGCGAAGTCGCCAAGCCCGTGGCTATCGAGCCCGGTGACGTCCTGCTCGTCAGCAATCGGCGTTGCCTGCACGGTCGCGGCGAGGTGGGTGACGATATCGGCGGGCATTCTAGATGGCTGCTGCGGACCTACGCGTTGGATACGTCGGAGCTGGATGACAGCCGGCGACACCTCGGAGATCAGCCTCCTCACGTGCTTTTCCCTTAACTGGACGCGTTAATGATGCATCTGTACGGCCACGGCTTCCGTTTTTCTTGAACTCGCTGGTTTTGGTTTGCAGAGCCTCAAGCTCGGCATTGAGGCGGTCAAATGCTGACGCGGCATCTTTGCGGGCATGGTCGAGATTGTCAATTTCATGGGACAGGGCGCCGACTCTTTCGGCACCGTCGGTTACTACGCTGAGTTTTAGCTTTACGTCTCGGCTGTTGCGGCTAGCGGTCATGCTTACCCCGCATCCTGTTCAGCCACGGCCGCTTCGGCACACGCCAGTTGGCGCACCATGATGTTTACGTCAGGCTCGTCGAATTGTCGGCCGCACGCATCGGCGGTAGTTTGGTGGTGGTGCCAGGCAGACGCAAATTCGTGCGATGCCAGGTGCAGCGCTCGCCCTGTAAGGTCGGCTGCAGCTTCTGCTTGCTCATGCTTTGCATCAGCGAGCTTTAACGCGCATTCGGCAAGGGCTTCCTGCGCATCCAGCAGTTCAGCCGCAGCTGCCTCTTGCGCCAGGGTCAGCGCGTCCAGTCGGTCACGGCTGACAGACGGCAGCGTGCCCGCCTTGCCAGCCTTTATCTGCGATAGCACTGCACTGGCCGCATCACTTTTAGCCCTGTCGAGCGCCAGCGCTTCCGTGGCCACCAGAATTTCGATTTCGGCATGTATTGATTGGGCGATGCCTACGGCGTTTTGGGCAGCGTCGGCCAGCGGTGCCAATTCTGCAATTGCTGTTTGTGCCTGTGATGCTCGGACATCTGCGTTCAACATGCGGTTGAGGTGGTCGATGTCACGGGTGACGCAAGCTATTTCCCGCTCGGCGTCGATACGGTGCTGCCGGGCCTGTTGCTGCTCGGAGTTCAGCGCTAACAGCTGCCGCTCTGCAGCGCCCAATGCTTGAATCGGATAATTTACTGCCTTAAAAGTATCAACTTGGGCAGCGGTGCGGCCTTCACGCTTAATGCTTCCGGGCAGGTCCAAGTGCTTGATCTGTTGTTGGAGAGTGACGATTTCTGCCTGGATAGTTGGGTGCTGTGAATTTTTCATGGGTGAAATCCTTAATTAGAAAAGGTCGCGTGAATCGGCAGCTGATCCAGAGCTTAGCCAAGCCTGAAGCTCTGATATTCGAATGAACGTCAAATTCCCTATGTGGATTGACCGAAAGGGAATCTGGCCCGTGGACAGGGCTGCTCGAAAGCTTTCGGCAGTGAGGCCAGCCATGCGGGCGGCAGCAGCCAGGCGAAGTAGCCCGCTGGCTGGAATTTGAGAGTGATCGATTTGCATATCCAGATAATGAGGCCGACTAGTGATTCAATGACTGCGGCACAATTTCGCCTCCTTCAAAGCAGATACGGGTGCTTAGGCTGACTTCACCTTCAATGCGCACAGTTACTACCCTATGTGACCCGGTATGGGGCAGGGTTGCGCGCTGTACGGAACCGAAAAAATGTAAGGTCTGAACTAATCAGGTTTGAGATTTTTGAAACTTGCGATGGTTGCGCCTCTTTGCCCCCGCATGCTCGTTCCGAGCCCCTAGGGTCCCCGTCGGCTTTGCAACCCGCAGGAAAACACAAAAGCGGACGCACGACTTGGTCAGCGTGGGTGTGCGGCCAGCGTGAGCATGTGCTGGCTGGGTCGTGTACGTGATAAGGTCAGCATCCATGCACCAGCATGGGCGTGGCTACTCCGGGATATCTCGGTACAGCGGAGTGGGGGGGGCGCTGGTGAGCGATTGGCACGTCCTGCTCGATCCTTCCGCATCAGGCGTTGCCACAAGCGCTGGAGTTCGTCAACGGGCAGGTGGGTCCAGAGCGTGGGTGTGGTCACCCGGGTAATGCCGAACCGTTTGTAGAACTCTGCGCGTTCTTCTTCATTCATGATCGACTCCTAGTTGTGCAGCACCAGGCCTGCTGGCCTTGGCATCCAATATAGCGGCGGGGGTGGAACACTGGAACACATGGAATGGTAGTTTTCCTACCTTTACCTTTTGCCCCAGGCTGTCCCTTGTGGTTTTTTTTAACTACTTCAATTAGTTTTAATAAAAGAAGTGTTCCATGTGTTCTACCCCGCCAGAACCCGCATGGATAGGGGCTTTGGATGGAACCGACAGAAGTGGTCCGCTTGCGTTCCATGTGTTCCACCTATCCGTCAGAAAAGTGAAGGCGGCAAGAAGCCGCGCTTTTTCACACCGTGGACCCGCTTGTTCACATAGGTATAACCTTGTCGTATAAGCGACTTTTTGACCCTTGCCAGTTGTTGTTTCGCTATTTGCGAATTGGGCAAGCACAATGCCTCCCTCAGCACCTCTCCCGCAGTCAAAAACTCGCGCTCAAACGGCGTGCGGTTTCCTGCAAAGTCGGGTTCGCGAAGCCATTTATGGATGACGTTATCCCACTCATCATGCTCGGCAAAGGTCGCGTGCTCGTCTTCTGCCAGGCGTTCTGCTTGTTGGTGAAGCACGCCATGTGCTTTAAATTGTTCCCGCGCTTCTGCCCATAATTGATCTCTGTCGCGCGCGATAGCGTCGGGGTCACACATCCCACATTGAAACGGTAGCCATCTACGGTTGCCGGTTTCATCGGCCAGAAAATCATCTTTATTGGTTGTGCCAAAGAACATGTTCCTGCGCCTGTATCGCACGGTCCATTCCTTATATTTGGGTGTCCATTCCTCATGTGATCGGGTGATGAAGGATTTGATGTATTCGGCATCTCGCGAACTGAGCCCCTTTAATTCGTCGAGCTCGATAATCAATTTCCCGCGCATGATGCGGGCCAGATCGTCGTCTCGGCTGCTAAGGTCAATCGCGGTGTAAAAATCAGGTGCTGGCACCAGCGCAGCCACCGCCGACGACTTCCGCATACCCTGCGCTCCAACGGCAATAGGCACCATGTCGCACTTGATCCCGGGCTGCAGCACACGCCCCGCCGCCGCGGTCCAGAAGTACAGGCCCACAGCGCACGCGTACGGGGTGTCGGCTACGCAGAAATAGGTCTGTAGGAACCGTTCAATCCTCGGTTTTCCGTCCCACTGCGCCCTGTCAAGCCAATGCTGAGCAGAGTCAAACGAATTCGCTTCGGCGACATACGCGACAACATCGCGGATTAATTCCTTGCTGATGCTCTGAAATCTGCCACGCTCCAGGCGAAGGCACAACTCTGTGTAGTCTGTGTCCTTGAGTGATCTCCAACCCTCGGTGCCGTTTTCAGCGAGCATCGTTTCATCTCTGAACTCGTCATGCCGTAATTGATAACCGCATATATCTGGACGGCTGAGTGCTTGAAGGATGTTGTCTTTTGACGCCTTGATATCGCCCGTAGTCGTATTGCGTTGGAATGCAGGCCAGGCTTCTGTCTCGTTAGGTGCAGGCAGGTTGTCGGGCAAACCGTCTGCTGTCGGTGCGTTCCATTCAGGATTCAATTTGTACGCCATGTCGTACAGCGTGCCGCGCGTTATGCGTTTTCCTTCCTTGTTGTCTCGGCATCTATCCCACGTCGCCCGAGTGGGGCGCCTACCGGCGTTTACGGGGTTCTGGCCTTCCCATTCTTTGAAAAGGTCGAAAGCTTCTTCATCGCCTCCACTGGCCTCATGTGTGGCAAACAGCAAATTGCGCCATGTATCGTAATTTGTTGCGGCGCTTGTGGTGCTTAGTTCGGTTGCCAGTGGCGCCACGGCCGCCAACGCTCGTGCGATTTTTTCGATAGGGTCAGGTGGTGCGAGTTCGGCCATCTCAAGTTCATGGACTGGTTGTGCCAATTGCGGGACGCCATCCGACACCTGCCAGGCCATGCGCGGTGCTGACTCAGGAATCGCGGCTGCCAGGCATAGGTCGAATTCGTCTACCAGCGGCTCGCTTTTGTTCCAAAATGGCAAGATTGCCATGTTCCCATTGCTCCCAGGGCCAGAAGCATTTAAGCGTTCTTGCTTGGGGAAAATCTCAACTTGGCCAGCAGCTATGCCGCCTGTGCCTTCGCTGAACCCTTCAATAGCAAGTACCGTGACCAATGTGCGCCGAACGCTGTACGCGTCCTGCAGCGTGTCCCATATCATCCAAAGATGAATACCTGCGCCACCGGACGATCGGAATGCGGTAGGGCGCAAACACGTATTCTTCAGGCCAGCGCAGAGCCGTTCGGCGGTTAGCAGCATGTCATCGAATGTGGTTTCGCCGTTGTGGCTGTCCAGGTCCAGAAGTGCAATCTTCGTGGTGGACTGGCCGGGCGACATTAGCCCAATACCGCAACCCCTGCGACCGTCGAGATGCGCGTCGATATGCTTTTCCGTAAGCGGGTAATCGGCCCATTTCGGGATAGCGCCATGATCTTTACACGCACATCGATCCTGTCGGGCGCGCTCGGTAAGGGCCCGCAGTAATTCACGTTTATGCTTTTTCGAGAAAGTCTCCCGACTATTCAATAAATTCCCTTTATCGTCTGTCGAGTTCGTGTTTTCGTCGGCAGACGCTGCTTCAGTGAGTGGAGTCACGGTAGTTTCCTGTGTTTTGTTCTTACAGCCCTTAGGTCGCAGCGCCTGAAGGCTTTTCTTTTGGGTATGCGAACGGCGCTAGGCAGCGTCGTCGTTTCGTCGCGCTGCACGCGCAGTTAGGCCACGCCCAGCACACGCTTGATATCAGCGACGGGCCAGGCAAGTCGGCCAGAAATACGGATGGGATTCACAGCGCCATCCTGATAGACAGCCCAGCAGCGTAAAGTTTGCGGACGGCGGTTCAGGTAATAAGCAGCGGCGGCAGTGTCCACTGTTGGACGGGTAACAGATTCCAGAGTTGGAAACTGCGTAATTGCGTTTGTCATTCAGAGGCTCCCATTCGTGTTGATGAAAGCGAGTTTCCTTTTTGCCCGTGCTGATTGATACCCCAAATGTCCGGTGTGTCTATAGAAAGACTGAAGCGCACAACCCATGCACTACTTTTTAGATAGGCGGTCTATCCGCTTACGCGCTGTATTGTCATCAACTGCATCATGCAGTGACCCGTCGATACGTGCCGTATGGATTGCACCGGCTTTTGTGTAACCCTCAAAACCTTGAAGTACTGTGGCAACTTCTGCAAATGCACGGTGATGCTCGTACTTTCCACTTAGACCCGCTGCCCTTAAAACCGCATCAGCCCGGCGTGCAGTGGGGGCAGTTTTGCCTCCCGCTGCCAGTAGGCACCGTGCAAGTTCTCGCATGAACAGCATGTCATCGGTGTCCGTCCCGCCGTCCGCCACACGCTGCAGTACTGTCTCTACTACATTGCGGTTCGGTGTGTGGTCGGCTTGACGGTCTTGGTGCCAAAGCGCGTCCAAGGCTTTTACAACTTCTTCATCATCGATCATGCTGCCACCACGCGAATCGCACCGGCTAGTGCGTTGGCATCGAACACAATCCCAGCCTGTTCCAGAATCCAGGCTTCAATCTTTTCGTGGTGAACCCGAAGCAGTTCCAGCGGACGCACGGTGTAATGCTTCTCGGCAGTGGCGCTGGGTTTGTGCCCTTGAATTTGTGCCACCACGCCAACGGGAACTTCAAGCCACTCGGTCAGGCTCTTGAAGGAACGGCGAAGGCCGTGCAAAGTCAGCCCTTCAAGGCCAGCAGCCTTGCACGCGCGGGTGTGTGGGTTGTTTGGCTCAGTGAGGCAGCCGGTTGCGCTCGTGTGGCTTGGAAACACCCATTCATTGCGGCGGGGCAGGGCAGACAGTAGGAGCAGCATGTATGGCGTTGCAGGTATCTCGCGGGTTCCGTCTACCTTGTCCCGGATGCTGATTCCCTTCCATTGGGTGTTCACATCCTTCCAGCGCAGCGCCAAAACTTCCCCGGGCCTCGCGCCAGTGAGCAACATCATTTGCAGGCAGGCGGCAATTACCGGGTTCTGTATCTGTTGCACGACGGCAAACCATGCGGTCAATTGCCCACGCTGGAGAACGTCTGATTTAGTCCCGGCCTTGCCCAGCGCTTCGCGGGCTTTCTTGGTTTTGGCTGGGTTTTTTGCAGGCAGCAGTCCAGCGTACGCAGGCTGTTCACCGCACCACGTCAAGAATACGGTCAGCAGTCGCCATGCAAGCCGGGCAGATGATGGACGGGCTTTGCCTTCAATAGCAGCCCAGCGTTCGATTGTGGCTTGATCAAGGTCTTTTAGTCGTAGCGGCATCAGGCCAGCCAGCGGCCCCGGCTTTGTCAGATGCTTGCCGCCTCCACGACGGCCAGATGGCAGTCCCCCAGCTTTGGCCTTGTCCATATGGTCGCGGAAGTGCAGGTCACCCCAAAACTGTCGGCGCTCTTCAATGTATGTGGCCCAAACCTCGCCTACGGTCAGGGCTGATACCTTGTCGGCTTCCACTTTGGCGGCGGCTGCGGCCTGCTTAGTTGTCGTCGCTACTACAGCATCGCGCTTTAGGTCGCGGGGGTCTTTACCCTCATCTATCAGGCGTTGAAGCTCTCGGGTCTTTTCTTGAGCTTGAGGAATGCTCCAAGCAGAGGTGGAACCTATGGTGATACGGATGCTTTTTTGCTTGAACTCTCCTTGAAACACATAGGCAGGTTTCCCGGCCGGCGTTGCTCTAAGCCCCAGCCCCGGCGCTGTCACGTCCCACAGAAAAATCTGAGGCTTATCAGTCAGACATTTGAACGCGGCAACCCGGCCAGCGGTGAATGCAATCTTTGCCATGTCTAACCCTTTGCGCCCTTACATCGCCAGGATGTAAGGGCGGATGTAAGACAATTTGCTGAATATTGACCTATTTCAATCAACATTCAAACCGGGAAATGTTCGCTATAGTTGGTCTAACACGTTGATTTAAAACAATTATACCTACATCAATCAACAGTGAAAAATATTAAAAAGTTAGGATTGTGATTCCTGTTGTCGTGGGTTCGAGCCCCATCAGCCACCCCAAGTTTAGTGAAAAAAGCCTGCTATCAGTTCAATAGCGGGCTTTTCCATTTGATGACCTTGTAGGCGATCTCTAGGTAACTTGATTAAATACAGCGCCAGCACTAAATAAAAGAAAAATAAAAGAAAAACCCAACGTGAAGAGCCTGATTATTTGCGGCAAGTTTTACGCTCCGAATAAGGTCCGTAGTTCAATTCAGGCAGGAACCGTCAAAGTAGTTACAAGGCTCACGGTTGTTTTTCCAAGAAATGCAATGAATGCCGCAAGTTCTTTCTACACCGTTGATCGCCTGCGCTGAACGAACGAACGATTGAGCACTCCATCAACAATAGATTGGATATGTGCTCGATAACTTGCTGGAAGACCCGGATCCGGTATTTCGCTTAAGGCAGGTGTGCAGCCCGGCTGTCCAGTGGCGCCACAAAAGAGTTGTTAAGCTGCCAGGCGCCCGCGCCAAAGTCACTTTCAAAATGCTGACTTTCCGGACTGTTGACCGACTCTGGCGCATTGTCCTGAGCAAGCGCGCCCAGCTCGTTGGCGCGGTTGTTGCGCTGCAGGTTGATGGCTGTGTGCAGTTTTTCACGCGCCGCAGCTATGGTGGCGCCATCACTTTCCGAGTCTCCGGCTACCTGCGGCATTTCCCCCAAAAACTCGATGCGAATTTCTTCCATCGTAGGCAGGTTGTGGGAATTGACTACGCAGTAAGCAATGCCGCACTGCGACAGTAGCGTGAGTTTGAGTTGCCGGTTGCTTCTTGATATGCCGTGTGCCCGGGGAACATCCACGCAACCCACCACACGACCATCCGCCGCGCAGATATTGAAGGTGCAATATACACCGCTGAGCAGTTGATACCAGTGGGCACCACTTTCCCTTGAGCGGGGAAGTGTGAAGCGCGTCACGGGAATTTTGATCATGATGTGGTGATCATAAAAAACCTTGCTTAGCCACACCCATACCTTGCACTCCTCGGTATTGGCTATCACGCGGGAATGAAGCGGCCAGCGCTTGGGAATGCGCTTGCGCCTGCGGGCCAGCACTTTCGCCCGCCACGCAAAAGCGAGAAAGCCGCCGATCAACCCAACGGTTGCAGCCAAAACGGTGAACACCCACGCTGAAGATGAGTTCATGAAGCACTCCCATATTCATACTGTTACTTAATGTAAACCAGGGCCAGCATATTGCGGTGGGCTTAATCGACAAAGTTTCGATTCTTGCAGACTTGTTTTAAACCGGCGAGCCAGACAGGTGACAGCTCCGCTGTACGCCACGACGCCAGCAAGTGGACGGAAAAAGATAGTGGCGGTGGGGGCCTTGCAATGCGTTTGTCATCACCCAAGCCCGAACATGATGATTGGGTTGTAAGGGGGATGTAAAAATAAGTGACAAGTGTTGCTTGTTCGGCACTGTTAAACAAGTCCACACGCCGGTCTGCAGGCAAGTGGTGGGGCGTGGACGGCCCGGCGACAATAAGACGATGGCGAACACACATATGAAATTGCAGGAAATTCTTTTCTCTCAAGGTTTTGGCACGCGGCGCATCTGTTCGGGTCTGGTTCAGCAAGGGTTTGTGGCCGTGGCAGGTGTTGTGTGCACCGAGCCCGCCGCAGAATTCGTGGCTGATAACCTGCATTTCACTGTGCAGGATGTAGCGTGGCAATACCATGAGAAAGCGTATTTGATGCTTTACAAGCCGGCTGGCTACGAATGCTCGCAAAAGCCCAGCACTTACCCCAGCATCTACACCCTGTTGCCTGCACCGATTCGTCAGCGCGGTGGCGGCGCGGCGGCCGGCGTACAGGCGGTGGGGCGACTCGATCAGGATACGACGGGCCTGTTGCTGCTGTCGGACGACGGCAAGTTCATTCACCGCATGAGCTCACCCAAGCATCATGTGCCTAAAGTCTATGACGTGACAGCCAAGCATGCGGTGGACGACAAACAGCTTCAAAAGCTGCTTGCGGGCGTGGTGCTGGACGATGACCCGAAGCCGGTCCGGGCTGCTGCCTGCGCGCAGACCGGAGAGTTGCAGCTCAGCTTGACACTGACTGAAGGCAAGTACCATCAGGTCAAGCGCATGATTGCCGCTGTGGGAAACCGGGTGGATGCACTGCACCGTTCGCGCATCGGCGGGCTGGCCCTACCGGCTGACCTCAGGCCGGGTGAATGGCGCTGGTTGACGGTGCAGGATATGGTCGCTATTTCCACCGCACGTCCGCTTACGGCGTGACCTAGTCGGCGTCACTTATGCGAAGAGACACAGAATATGCGCCAGGAGCGCTGTGCCGGGCTGTCAGTTTCCTAAAATAATGGAAAATGGTCTGCTGTCCAGGTATATTCGTCACCTACTGCTATAAAAAAAATAGCAAAAGTTTTTTCTTCAAGGCAGATGTGTACTGTTGTCGCAGATAAATTATTTACCAAGCGCGCAGAAGCAGGGCGCGTTTGTTAGTTTGCCCGTCGGTTGGGCGTCGCGGCACGCATACACTAGTCGACCGACCCTTGAAAGATTCTTTTTTGTGAATGTTTTCCCCCGTTTTTTGGCCGCCGGCCTGTGCGCTGTTACCGGCCTGATAAGCTTGCCTTTGCTGGCGCAACTGGCGACGCCATTGCCTGTTTCCGGCGTTCAAGTTACCGCGACTATGACTCCGGTGTTTGTGCTCAACTCGTTAGATAATAGTGTCAGCGTCATCAATCCGGTGAACTGGTCTGAAATCAAGCGAATCGACACTGGCAAGCAGCCGCATCACCTCTACTTCACACCCGACGAAAAGTCGGTGATCGTGGCCAATGCACTGTCAGATTCGCTGACCTTCATTGACCCGAAAACCGCCGAAGTGCAGCGCACAGTGCGCGGTGTGCTTGATCCCTATCAGTTGCGGTTTTCTCCCGACATGAAATGGTTTGTAACGGCTGCGAATCGGCTGAACCACATTGACATTTACCGCTGGGACGGCAGCGAGATGACCTTGGCCAAGCGGGTGTCCACAGGCAAAACGCCCAGCCATTTGTGGATTGATAGCAAAAGCAGCACGATTTATTCCACCATGCAGGACAGCGACGAGTTGATTGCGGTCGATCTGGCCCAGCAGGCCGTGAAGTGGCGCATCAAAACCGGTCCCATGCCGGCCGACGTGTTCGGTACGGCGGACGACAAATTCATGCTGGTGGCTCTTACGGGTAGCGACGCGGTCGAGGTTTATGACGTGGCGGGCAAGGAGCCCAAGCGCGTCAAGGTCATCAAGACCGCGGCCGGCGCCCATGCGTTCCGCGCCTTCGGCGACAAACGGCATCTGCTGGTGAGTAACCGTGTCGCCAACACCATCAGCAGAATTGATCTGCAGACGCTGGAGGTGGTGGATAACTACCCGGCGCCCGGCGGGCCTGACTGCATGGACGTGAGCCGCGACGGCAAGCAGATTCTGGTGACCTCGCGCTGGATTCGCAGGCTTACGATTATTGACGTTGCCACCCGAAAGGTGGTGCGCCAGGTCAACGTTGGGAGGAGTCCTCATGGCGTCTGGACGCTGGATCACGCGCCGCGTTAAACCGGCCTCACTTGCTATTTTTGTAATAGCTGCTTGTATAGATTCTTCTAGGGCTACAGGCTATTTCGACAATAAAATCACGCAAACTGCAGCCTGCAAGCCGGTTTACCTGACGCTGGACACCGGCCACATGGAAGTGGCGCCCATGGTGGCCGAAATACTGAACCGGCATCAGGCCAAGGTTACCTTTTTTGCCGCCAATGAGCGTACCAAAACTGGCGACGGCAGTCTGGGCGCGTACTGGGCCAGCTGGTGGAAGGCACGCGCTGCGGAGGGCCACGAGTTTGCCTCCCACACCTACGATCACACCTATTGGCGCGCCGATGTGCCGGGAGCGCCCGGGAAGGCAACGCAATTCCGGATGCGTCCCTCGGCAGGGCCTTTTGAGGGCAGAGACCTGACCTGGACCGCGCGGCAATACTGCGAAGAAATCGGCCATGCCAGCACACGGCTGCAGGAAATTACGGGTAAAAAACCACTGCCGCTTTTCCGCGCGCCAGGCGGCAAAACTTCGCCGCAATTGTTGGCCGCGGCCAAGGCCTGCGGTTATGACCATGTGGGCTGGTCGCCTGCGGGCTTTCTGGGCGATGAATTGCCCAGCGACCAATATCCCAACGACACGCTCCTGAAAAAGGCATTGAAAAGTATCCAGCCCGGTGATATTTTGCTGGCGCACATCGGCATCTGGTCACGCAAGGACCCTTGGGCGCCGGCGGTGCTGGAGCCCCTGATTACCGGTTTGCAGTCGCGTGGTTTCTGTTTTAAAACCCTGCGCGAACACCCCCAATACAAGACGTGGATTGAAGCGCAGCCTGGCTTGACTACGCTTCAGCCGGCAAGATAGACATGATGGACTGGTTGGCCAATACTTTTTCACGGGTGCAGGCGTGGCTGTTTGAAGGGCTGGTAGAGCCCGTCATGTTTGTTCTGGGCATCGGCAACTTCCTGGAGGACGCGTATGCGGCCACCGCCTGGTTTCTGGTGGGCATGATTCAGATCATCGTTCTGTTGGCCGTGGTAGGCCCCTTGCAGCGTTGGCGGCCAATCGAGGTAATGGATTCGCCGAATGACCGCGCGAGCATACGCGTGGATATTCTTTACACGCTGATTCACCGGCTGGGGCTGTTCCGTCTTGCCCTGTTCTTCAGCGTGCAACCCTGGTTTGACGAAGCTTTCGGCGCGTTGCGCACCGCTGGCTTTGGCACCTTTCACCTTGACCAGCTGTGGCCCGGGGTGACTGACAGCGCGTTGGTCAGTTTCGTGATTTACCTGGTGATGTTTGACTTCCTTGCCTACTGGGCGCACCGCGGGCAGCACCAGCTGGCGTGGTGGTGGCAGCTGCATTCACTGCACCATTCGCAGCGGCAAATGACGATGTGGAGCGACAACCGCAATCACCTGCTTGACAGCATTCTGATCGATAGCATCATCGTGGTGGTGGCCCAACTCATTGGCGTGCCACCAGGGCAATTCATCGTCATCGTCGCCCTGACCCAGCTCAGCGAGAGCTTCCAGCACGCCAATGTACGGGTCTGGTTTGGCCGGCTGGGCGAGCGGCTCTGGGTCAGCCCGCGCTTTCACCGGCTGCATCACAGCATTGGCATCGGGCATGAAAGCAAAGGTCCGGCAACACTGGGGGGCCACAACTTTGGCGTACTGCTGCCGTGCTGGGATATTCTTTTTGGCACGGCCAATTTCGAACAGCGCTATGACGCCACCGGCATACGCGATCAGATCGAAAACAAGCGCGATTACGGCCGTGGTTTCTGGTCCCAGCAGTGGCTGGGGATGAAGCGACTGTTTGGACGTGCATGAAATTTGGCTCCATGGCTCTTCAATTCGGGTCACTCCCTGGGCCCAGGGACCATTTTTTTCCCGGGAGCGGACCGGCGGGAAAATGCCTTGTCCAGCAGTCGGCCGGACATTGGCGTTATCCTTGTTCCTATGAGTAAGCTTCTCGATTCTTTCTGGAGGGCTGTGATGTACTGCTTGCACCCACGCGTCATTGCGCTGTCGGTGCTGCCGGTCGTCATCATGGGCGTCCTGTTCCTCGGCCTCGGCTATTTCTTTTGGGAAAGCGCGCTTGGGGCGGTGCGCAGTAACCTTGAAAGCTACGAGCTGGTCAACACCATGATCCGCTGGCTGGAGGGCTTGGGGTTGAGCAATCTCCATCTGGTACTGGCGCCCGCGCTGCTGCTGTTTCTGGCGATTCCCGTGATCGTCATCACCACGCTGCTCTTTGTGGCGATGTTCATGACACCCGCTATGGTGGCGTTGGTGGCCGATCGGCGCTTTCCGCAACTGGAGCGCAAAAAAGGCGGTTCCTTTCTAACCAGCGTGGCTTGGTCGCTCGGCTCGACTGTGCTGGCCGCCATTGCATTACTGGTGTCGATTCCTCTGTGGCTGATACCGCCACTGATCTTGCTTCTGCCGCCGCTGATCTGGGGCTGGCTGACCTACCGGGTCATGTCCTACGATGCCATGGTGGAGCACGCCAGCAGCGATGAACGGCGCCAGATTTTCAGGGAGAACAGGCTTCCTTTGCTGAGTATCGGCGTCTTGAGCGGTTATCTCGGGGCCGCGCCCAGTCTGCTGTGGGCATCAGGCGCCATGTTTGTTGCCATGGCGCCTCTTCTGGTGCCCATTGCAATCTGGATTTACACTTTGGTGTTTGCCTTTTCATCGCTCTGGTTTGCCCATTACACTTTGGCGGCACTGGAGCAGCTTCGCAAAAAAAATAGCGCTGACGTCCAGTATTTATCGGCACATGTTGCTACAAAATTAATAGTAAGCCCACCGGTTTCCGAATCCTTGCCCGAGCCGTTGCGCCGCATTGGCTCGCTGGGCGGACGCTCCGGCTCACCGTCCTGAATCAACACCTTCCCGACATGACCACACACTTCGGACTCGTCATCATCGGCGACGAAATTCTCTCTGGCAAACGGGTCGACAAACACCTGCCCAAAACCATAGAACTGCTGGCTGAACGTGGTTTGCAACTAACCTATGCCGAGTACGTGGGTGACGATCCGGGACGCATTACCGCCACGCTGGCACGTGTTTTTGCCGCTGCGCGCGAATCGGGCGATGTCGTGTTCTCCACGGGCGGCATTGGTGCCACGCCGGACGACCACACCCGGCAGTGCGCGGCCCGAGCCCAGGGGCTTGAGCTGGCGCTGCATCCCGAGGCCAAATTGCTTATAGAAGACCGCATGCGCGATACCGCCAAGGAGCAGGGTGTTGCCTTTGAGCCTGACCGCCATGACAACATCCATCGTCTGAACATGGGGGTATTTCCAGTCGGTGCCGCGATTATTCCTAATCCGTACAACAAGATTCCGGGCTTCAGCTGCCAAGCGGGGAAGGGCGCGGTACATTTCTTGCCCGGTTTTCCCGTGATGGCCTGGCCGATGATGGAGTGGGTGCTGGATCAGCGTTATGCTTTCCTGCACCAAAAGTCAGCTTACCTTGAAAAATCGGTGATCGTACCCGGTGCGATGGAAGCCACATTGACGCCGCTCATGCTTGCGATTGAAGCTGCTCATGCGGGCGTGAAAGTCTTCAGCCTGCCCAGTGTGGACCACCCCGAATTCGGCCGCCATATTGAACTTGGAGTTAAAGGCACACCCGAAGCGGTCAACCCCGCCTATGTTGAATTGTTGTCAGGATTGAAGGGGCTCAAGCTGAAGCTTGGCCCTGAATTGGTGCGCTGATCAAACGCACTTTACGGGTGCGCGGCCATGTTGCACGTTTGTGGTGCGTCAATTTTCGGCTATTTCGAAATTTAGCATCAGCAAAAAGTCGGAGAGCGATCGGCCAGCGACACAATCACGGCACAATCAGGGGCTTGGTCAAAAACTGAATAGCGCCTGTCTTTGGCACAGAAAGTGCATTCATCAAGCCTGAATAGAGATTTTTCAACCACCCACCCAGCACAGGAGATTCTGATGGCAAAGACCGTCGCAGACGTCATGACAATGGTCAAGGAAAACGAAGTCAAGTTTGTTGACTTCCGCTTCACGGACACCCGGGGTAAAGAGCAGCACGTGACCGTGCCTGTGTCTCATTTCACTGAAGACAAGTTCGCCTCGGGCCATGCGTTCGATGGATCATCCATTGCCGGCTGGAAGGGCATCGAGGCCTCGGACATGCAGTTGATGCCTGACCCCAACACGGCCAACATCGACCCTTTCTTTGAAGAAACGACGTTGCTCCTGAGCTGCGACGTGGTCGAGCCCAGCGACGGCAAGGCCTATGATCGTGATCCACGCTCCATCGCCAAGCGCGCTGAAGCCTACCTCAAGGCGTCCGGCCTGGGCGACACCGCCTACTTCGGACCAGAACCAGAGTTCTTCATTTTTGACGACGTGCGCTGGAATACCGACATGTCGGGCACCTTCTTCAAGATTGACGAGTACGAAGCGCCCTGGAATTCCGGCACCAAGCTCGAAGGTGGCAACCGCGGCCATCGTCCGACCGTCAAGGGTGGCTATTTCCCCGTTCCACCAGTGGACAGCACGCAGGACATGCGCGCCGAGATGTCGCTGATTCTCGAGTCCCTGGGTATTCCAGTCGAAGTATTCCACCATGAAGTTGCTGGCCCGGGCCAGAACGAGATTGGCACCAAATTCAGCACGCTGGTCGAGCGCGCCGACTGGACCCAGCTCATGAAGTACGTGGTGCATAACGTGGCCAATGCCTACGGCAAGACCGCCACCTTCATGCCCAAGCCAATCGTCGGCGACAACGGCTCCGGCATGCATGTGCACCAGTCGATCTGGAAAGACGGCAAAAACCTATTTGCCGGCGATGGCTATGCCGGTTTGTCGGACTTCGCGCTTTATTACGTCGGTGGCATCATCAAGCACGCGCGAGCGCTGAACGCCATCACCAACCCGGGAACCAACAGCTACAAGCGTCTGGTTCCTGGTTACGAAGCGCCTGTCAAGCTGGCATATTCGGCCAAAAACCGCTCGGCTTCCATTCGTATTCCGTATGTGGCCAACCCCAAGGGTCGCCGCATTGAAGCGCGTTTCCCTGATCCACTGATGAATCCCTACCTCGGCTTTGCGGCCCTGATGATGGCCGGTCTGGATGGCGTGGAAAACAAGATCCATCCAGGCGAAGCCGCCACCAAGGACCTCTACCACCTGCCGCCCGAGGAAAATGCGCTGATTCCAACCGTCTGCCACAGCCTGGACCAGGCGCTGGATTGCCTCAATGAGGACCGTGGCTTCCTGACCAAGGGCGGCGTTTTCACCGACAGCATGCTCGACGCTTACATCGAGCTCAAAATGGGTGAAGTGACGCGTTTGCGCCAGGCGACGCACCCGATCGAGTTCGAGATGTATTACTCCCTGTAAAAGTTGATTTTCGTTTCCCGGCTGATCATTTTTTGAATTGGCCGGCTGTAAGAAAGGACGGCGCCGGCCGTCCTTTTTTTATGGGAAACAAAGTTATGGCCGCGCCGATTTTGTATTTTTGCCGCTTTGCCGCATACTCGAGCACCACCCCGACCCCGATAAGGCACTGAAGGCAGCCTACAGGCTGGCAGTTGACTATGAAACACCGTTTATTCTTATCCCTTACTTCCCTGTTGCTGGCTTGTGCCGGTGGTGCGGCTTCGGCGCAACAGATTTACCGTTGTGCCGGCGTGGCTGGTGGAGCGCCTGAATACATCAACAACGCCAAGGACGCCCAGAGTCGCAATTGCAAGCTGGTTTCTGGCGGCAACGTTACGGTGGTGCAAGGCTCGCCCGTGGCAAAAGTGCCGCCGCGCGTGGCGCCAAATGCTGGTTCAAGCAGCCCTCGCACCGAAAGTGGTCCGGAACAACGTGTGCGCGACAGCGACTCGCGCAGCATCCTTGAATCGGAGCTGAAAAAGGTCGAAGCCAAACTTGCCGATCAGCAAAAAGAGTACAACAACGGAGAGCCTGAAAAACAGGGCATAGAGGGGCGCAATTACCAGCGTTACCTTGACCGTGTGGCTGATCTCAAAGACAGCATCGCGCGCAACCAAAGCGATATAGCAGGTCTTAAACGCGAAATTTCCCGGCTGCCCACCGCAAATTGAGCGCGGCTTCCAACCCGTCTACGCCAGAATACAGGCGTTGAACAAGGCTCACATTCCTACAGCTTCATCAGCTCCTCCGAAAACCGGTTCCCTGCGTTTTCAGGCCTTTGACCTGCTGGCCACGCTGGTGGCAGTGGTTCAGACGGATGGTTGCGTGGTGTTTGCCAATGCAGCGCTGGAAGACGCGCTGGGGACTTCGCGACGCACCATCGAAGGCTCGCAGCTACCCGACTGTTTTACCGAACCCCTGATCCTCAAACACGCCTTGGAGGGGGCTGGCAGCAATGAATTTGCCGCCTTGCGTTATGACGCCTGGCTCAGACGCCTGAACCACGAGCCCTTGCCGGTGCATGTGGTGGTGGCGCAAACCGATACGCCGGGCGAGGCGATTGTGGAGCTGTTGCCACTGGAGCAGCAGGCCAAGCAGGATCGTGAAGAGCGCCTGATGGATCAGGCCCAGGCCAACAAGGAGTTGATTCGCAACCTGGCGCATGAAATCAAGAACCCGTTGGGCGGCATCCGTGGCGCGGCGCAGTTGCTGCAGATGGACATCAGCAAGGATCTGACCGAATATACCCAAGTTATTATCCATGAGGCGGACCGCCTGCAGACCCTGGTTGATCGCCTGCTTGCGCCGCACCGTCGCCCCCATCTTGTGGGCGATGTGAATATCCACGAGGTGTGCGAGCGGGTGCGTTCGCTGATTCTGGCGGAGTTCCCCAAGGGACTTCGGGTCACGCGGGACTACGACACCTCGATTCCCGAATTCCGGGGTGACCGGGAACAGCTGATTCAGGCCGTGCTCAACATTGCCCACAACGCTGCCCAGGTACTGGCCGAGCGCACTGCGGCGGGCGATGCGCAGATTACTTTCAGGACGCGGATCGCACGCCAGGTCACTTTTGGCAAGCAGCGCTATCGCCTGGCACTGGAATTGCATGTGATTGACAATGGACCGGGCGTGCCGGACTCCATCAAAGACCGAATTTTCTATCCCCTGGTGTCAGGGCGTGACGGCGGTTCGGGGTTGGGCCTGACATTGGCGCAAACTTTTGTCCAGCAACACCACGGTTTGATTGAGTGCGACAGCGTCCCTGGCCGCACAGATTTCAAGTTGCTGATTCCTCTGCCCTGAAATCTGTCCTTTTTTTCAGTTAAACGTTAGTACTAAAGGACAAGAACATGAAGCCGATCTGGATTGTTGACGATGACCAGTCCATCAGGTTTGTTCTGGAAAAGGCCTTGCTCCGCGAGAACCTGCCGACGCGCAGTTTCACCAACCCGCGTGAAGTGCTGGCCGCGCTCGAAAGTGCCACCGAAGAAGACGGGCCGCAAATTCTCGTCAGCGACATCCGTATGCCTGGCGGCTCCGGCCTGGACCTGCTCGAAAAAGTCAAGTTGAAGTTGCCCGGCCTGCCGGTGATCATCATGACCGCGTTCTCCGACCTTGACAGCGCCGTGTCGGCCTTTCAAGGCGGCGCCTTCGAATACCTGCCCAAGCCGTTTGACCTGCCCAGGGCGGTCGAGCTCATTCGCCGCGCTGTCGAAGAAAGCCAGCGCGAGGAGGTAGCCGAAGAGCGCATGGCCGCAGCGCCTGAAATGCTGGGCCAGGCACCAGCGATGCAGGACGTTTTTCGCGCCATAGGCCGCCTTAGCCAGAGTATGGTGACGGTGATGATCACCGGCGAATCAGGCTCGGGCAAGGAACTGGTGGCGCGCGCACTGCACAAACATTCACCACGCGCTAACGGGCCGTTCATTGCCATCAATACGGCAGCCATCCCGAAAGATCTTCTGGAAAGCGAGTTGTTCGGCCACGAGCGCGGTGCCTTCACTGGCGCGCAGACACTGCGGCGCGGTCGTTTTGAGCAGGCCGATGGCGGAACTCTTTTTCTCGATGAAATCGGTGACATGCCGTTTGACCTTCAGACCCGGCTGCTCAGGGTACTCAGCGACGGCCACTTTTATCGCGTGGGCGGTCACAACTCGGTCAAGGCCAACGTGCGCGTGATAGCAGCCACCCACCAGGACCTGGAGCAGCGCGTCAAGGAAGGCAGCTTTCGGGAAGACCTGTTTCACCGCCTCAACGTGATTCGCCTGCGCCTGCCGGCCCTGCGCGAGCGGCGCGAGGATGTTTTTATGCTGACGCGGCATTTTTTGCAGCAAAGTGCCAGCCAGTTGGGCGTGGAGCCCAAACGTATTTCAGACGCCGCCTTGCAGCGGCTGAGTCATTTCGCGTTTCCCGGCAATGTGCGTCAGCTTGAAAATATCTGTCACTGGCTGACTGTAATGGCACCCGCCCAGGTGATTGAGCCCAAAGACCTGCCGCCTGAAGTGTTGAGCGCTGCGCCTCTGGACAGTCAGACCCCAGCGCGGTTCGAAGCAACGGAGATTGCCAAGCCCGAAGCCGCAAGGACAGCAGAACAGCTGCCGTCTGCGCACATGCCCGAGGCGCCTGCCGGCCTGGACCGCGGTGTTGGCGGGCAAACCCTGGCCGTGTGGGAGATTGGGCTGGAAGCCGAGGCTCTAGCTTTGCTAGCCTCTGGGCGCAGCGATGTATGGGATGTGCTGACGCGGCGCTTTGAATCCCGGCTGATCCAGACCGCACTGGCCAATACGCACGGCCGCCGCATTGAGGCGGCACACAAGCTTGGGATTGGGCGCAACACCATCACGCGCAAGATCCAGGAGTTAAATCTTGAATGACGCAGGGTTGCAGCACACCTGCGACCGGCCCACTATGCTGCTATTTGTATAGCAAGAAAGTTCTGTTGGTCAACGGTCTGACCCGATCGTCGGGCCTGTAAACGGGTTCCACCATCACTGCAGTGCGTCATTAAGCCAGCCCGTTTTTGCGCGGAAGTTCGTCGATAACGCAGCTTTGAAGCCGCTTGGCATGAGTGCTTAGCTGACCCGGCGACGGTCAATCGGCGCCTGAAAGTACAGCCACTCGTCGGCGCGTCAGCAATGGGCTAGTGCACGCGAGCCATCGAAAAACCACATTGTTTACAGTTGCCGCGACATTGAGGTACGGACGCTGGCCGGCCGAAGTCTGCCGCATGCCGTGCTGTTGTTCCTTGACCATCTCGAGCAACGCCTGTCCGGCCAGTGCTAGGCGGTGGGGGTCTGGTGCTTTGACGCCACATTGTTGCCCGTTCGACTTTGACAAATCATCAACAGGCAGTTGCATATGTCCGCCCGTTCTGGTTTGCTGTTTTGGCAAGGAAACGTTGCAAAATCTCTGGTTGTGATAAGGCTAAAGTCTTCATATGATGCCTCCAAACCTGACCTTTTTGGCAACTTCGGGGATATCGCTGGCCCCATCCATCAAGGAAATTCACATGCGTTTTTTGTTCAATTGCCTCCGCATGCTGGGTTCTGCCTTGCTGGTCGGCGCATCTGCGGTCAGCCAGGCGCAGGCCTGGCCCGAGAGACCGGTACGGCTTGTGGTGCCTTTTTCCCTTGCCTTACGACTCCATCAAGGATTTCACGCCGATTGCGCATCTGGCCGACGCCGCGAGTGTGCTGCTGGTGACACCGTCGCTGCCGGTGAAAATGGTGGCTGAGTTGATAGACTATGCCAAAAAACACCCCGGTCAACTTAACTACGCCGGCAGCGGCAACGGAACCATCGTGCATCTGACGATCGAAGCCTTCAAGGCCCAGCTGGCGTTTTCATCACCGATGTGCCCTACAAAGGTACGGCACTGGCGATTCCGGACGTGATTGCCGGCTCGGTGCAAGTGCTGATCGATGCCATTGCGTCGGGTATGCCGCATGTCAAGAGCGGTCGCCTGCGCGCACTGGCCGTCACCGGAGCCAAGCGTTCCGCCCTGGCGCCCGAACTGCCGACCGTTGCCGAGACGGTCTTCCAGGTTTCTCTTCAGTGACCTGGTTCGGACTTTATGCACCGCGCGTCATGAAGCCTGAATGGGTGGGGCGTTTGCACGACGCGTTCGAAAAAGCTGCCCACGGCCCGATATGTTGGAAAGTCTGGGCAAACTCGGCGTGGAACCCGCCCTGCTGGGCTCACCCGCACAGTTTGCCGCGATAGTGTCTGCCGACAGCCAACGCTGGGCGCGCATCATTCGCGACCGTAAGATAACCCTGAAATGAAAAACTTACCGATGCCTGATTCATCCACCATGAACTTCACCAATCCTTACCCTTCCGCCCGTTCTGCCGTGCTGGGGCGCAACGTTGTGAGCACCTCGCAACCACTCGCTGCACAGGCCGGCCTGCGCATGCTGCTGGCCGGTGGAAATGCGGTGGATGCCGCCATCGCCACGGCGATGGCCTTGACCGTCGTCGAGCCGACCGGTTGCGGGCTCGGCAGCGATGGTTTTGCCATGGTTTGGGATGGCAAGGAACTGCACGGGCTGAACGCCTCAGGCCGTTCGCCTGCAGCTTGGTCCGCCGACCGCTTTGTCGGCCACGGCGCCATGCCCGACAAAGGCTGGGACGCCGTCACCGTACCCGGCGCGGTTTCCGCCTGGAGCACACTTTCGCGCCGTTTCGGCCGCCTGCCGTTTGCCGATCTGGCCAGGCCCGCCATTGACTATGCGCGCAACGGCTTTCCTGTATCGCCCGTCATCGCGCATTTGTGGGCGATGGGCGGTGCGCGGCTGGGCGACCAGCCCGGCTTTGCCGAATGCTTTTTACCCGGCGGCCGCGCGCCTCATGCCGGCGAGGTGTTTCGCAGCGAGGCCCATGCGAGCACGCTCGAAGCCATTGCCGACAGCCATGGCGAGGCGTTTTACCGCGGTGCGCTTGCCCAAAGCATCGCGGCACATGCCCGGGCGCATGGCGCGGTGCTGACCGAGGACGATCTGGCGAACCACCGCGCCGACTGGTGCGGCACGCTGGCGCAGCCTTTTGCCGGTTCAGTGGTCCACGAACTGCCACCGAACGGGCAGGGCATTGCCGCCCTCATGGCGCTGGGCATGATGCAAACCCTGGGTGTTGGCAAGCAGCCGCTCGACCACATCGATACAGTGCATCTGTCGATCGAGGCGATGAAGTTCGCGCTGGCCGACCTGCACCGGTACAACGCTGACAGAGACGCGATGCAGGTCTCGCCCAACGCGCTGCTGGACCCGGCCTACTTGGCCGAGCGCGCCAGACTGATTGACCGCAACCGTGCCAGCGACCCCGGCCACGGTAGGCCCAAGCCGGGCGGCACCGTCTACGTTGCAGCGGCGGATGCCTCCGGGATGATGGTTTCCTTCATTCAGTCCAACTACATGGGCTTTGGTTCGGGCATTGTCGTGCCCGGGACGGGCATCAGTCTGCAGAACCGGGGGCATGGTTTTTCCCTGGAGCGGGGGCATGCCAACCAAGTTGGGCCCGCCAAGCGTCCGTCGCACACCATCATCCCGGCGTTCGCCATGCATGCCGATGGAACGCCGCAAATGGCGTTCGGTGTGATGGGTGGACCGATGCAGTCGCAGGGTCATGTGCAAATGGCTTTGCGCGTGCTGCATTACGCGCAGAATCCTCAGGCTGCAGCTGACGCCCCCCGCTGGCGCATGACTGGCGGCCGTCAGGTGGCGGTCGAGCCAGGCTTTGACGCCGGTGTGGCGAGCGAGCTTGCTGCGCGCGGGCATGAGGTCACTGTCGAGTCTGGCAGCGGCGTGTTCGCATTCGGGGGCGCGCAACTGGTGCTCAGGCAGGGCGACGCCTACATTGCAGGCTCAGACCCGCGCAAGGACGGCCAGGCCGTGGCGTTTTAAAGTCAAGGGAATAGCGCCGATTCTGTTTGTCCAATTGCTCGCGTTGGGCTGCCTGCTCCGGCTTTCTCACCGGCTTGCTGCGCCCGCGCGTTCGCCTGCCTCCTGTTCGTGTTGGCGGCCTTCATGACGAGCCGGGACTTGCAGCCTGACTGCACAGCGGGACCCGCGCTGGAGTTTCGGAAAGTGATCCGGTCAAAACCTGGTGAAAATTGGCGTTTTATCAGGCACCACGCGAGAAAGCAGATACTTTTTTTATAGAGAAACGAGTTCCAGAACGACAGGTACATGATCGCTGGGCCGCTCGTTCTTTCGCGGCAGCTTGTCGATGACGCAACTGCGAACCTGTGGTTTGAGCGCTTCGCTGACCAGAATGTGGTCAATTCGCAGGCCGCGGTTGCGCCGGAACGCCATCTCCCGGTAATCCCACCACGAGTAGCTTTTCTCGGGCTGCTCAAACATCCGGAAGGCATCGCTCAAACCCAGGTCAATCAGCGCCTGAAAGTGCTGGCGCTCTTCGGTGGTGTGGTGGATGGTTTCGCGCAAGCCTTGCGGGTCATAGGTGTCGCGGTCATCCACGGTGATGTTGAAGTCGCCGAGCAGTATCAGTTTCGGGTGCGCCGCGAGTTCTTCGCGCAGCCAGTCGCGCAGGCCGTCCAGCCATTTCATCTTGTACGCAAACTTCTCTGTTGCCGGCGCCTGGCCGTTGACAAAATAGCCGTTGATGACGCGCAACTCGCCAGCGGGTGTGTCCAGCGTGGCGGCAATCACGCGTGACTGCTCGTCACTAAAGCCCTGAATGTTTTTCACGATGCCGCGCGCTGGCGTCTTGCTCAAAATCGCGACGCCGTTGTAGGTTTTCTGGCCGAACACCGCGCTCTGGTAGCCAGCTTCCTTTAGCTCCTTCAGCGGAAACTTGTCATCGCTGAGTTTGAGTTCCTGCAGGCACAGCGCATCGACCGGGTGCGTCGCGAGCCAGTCAAGCACCTGCGGCAGCCGCACCGCCAGTGAATTTACGTTCCAGGTGGCAATTTTCATTGTTTTAGCGCTTAGGTCCAATCAGAATCGGCATGAGTAGCTATTAAATATGTAGCGCCGCAAGAGCGCCCAGCACCAGCCCGACCCCGGCTAGCGCAAACATGCCGTACTCCAGCCACTTCTTGCGCGTTAGCAGGGCAATCGCTGCCAGGGCAATCGAGACCTGCAGCACGGTCGTGGCTTGTGCCCAGCGGTGGTGCTGGTGCATTTGCTCGTCGGACGATTTGTCCCAGACGGTGGCCTCGCTTTCCAGTTTCTCGGCGGCCACCGTGATTTCGTTTTTCTCTTTTTCGTAACGGTCAATCTTGCCCTGGTAGGCGACCTTTTTGTCTTCGGGCGCCAGGTCCCGGGCAAATTCGGACAGCGACTGCTTGGTACTTTTGGCTTGAAAAAAGTTCCATTGGTTGGACGCTTCGGTCTTCTTGATGGCGGCGTTGTTTTTGTAAAGGCCAGCATTGGCTTGCGTGGCGCCACCCTGGTAGGAAAACAAAGCCCCCACCGTGGCGATGATGGCGGTGACGACCGCAATCTGCGCGATCATGCCGCCCTTGTCGGGTCCGTCATGTGCGCCCTGCGCGGCGTGCTCCAGTTCATGATCGTGCGGCCCGTGTACGTGAAATTCTTGTCCAGACATATTAATTTTCCGATTGTTTTTGGTAAGTGACGAAACTGAATTTCAGGCCTGTGGTGGATATGTGATCTTCGCGCGCCACTGCTCCCCATTGGCGGCCAAGCGGCGGCGCAAACGCGTCGCCTTCGAAGTTACGGTCAATTTCCGTGACTTCTACACGGTCTGCAAGAGGCTCGGCCTGGGCGTAGATTTGCGCACCGCCCACGACCCAGACTTCTTCAGCCCGCGCGCACAGTTCAAGTGCTCTGGCCAGGCTTGAGGCCGCTGCAGCGCCCGCTGCGTGCCAGTCGGGCTGCCGGGTGATGACGACATTGTCGCGACCGGGAAGGGGACGGAATTTGGGCGGGAGTGAATCCCAGGTCTTGCGTCCCATGATGACGGGATGGCCCAGGGTCAGGCGTTTGAAATGCGCCAGGTCTTCCGGCAGGTGCCAGGGCATGGCGTTGTTGTTGCCAATCACGCCGTTGGCGGCGCGGGCGTAAATCAGATTGATGCGGGGCATGATGGCGGGCCAGTCAAACCGCCACCGGCGCCTTGATGGCCGGGTGGTGTTGATAGTCCAGAAATTCGAAGTCTTCGAACTGATAGTCGAAGATTGAAGCCGGCTTGCGCCTGATCTGCAGCATCGGATAGGGCAGGGGCGCGCGGCTCAGTTGCAGTGCTACCTGTTCCTGGTGGTTGCTGTAGATGTGGCAATCGCCGCCGGTCCAGATGAAGTCACCCACATCCAGGTCGCACTGCTGCGCCACCATGTGCGTGAGCAGGGCATAACTGGCGATGTTGAAAGGCACGCCGAGAAAAATATCGGCGCTGCGCTGGTAGAGCTGGCAGCTGAGCTTGCCCGGCTGGCCAGCCACTTCAGACGGGGCCACATAAAACTGGAAGAAGGCATGGCAGGGCATCAACGCCATCTTGTCCAGATCAGCCACGTTCCACGCGCTGACGATGATGCGGCGCGAGTCGGGGTTGGTCATGAGCGCCTTGATGACCTCTGCAATCTGGTCAATGTGGCCGCCATCGGGCGTCGGCCAGCTGCGCCACTGCACGCCATAGACCGGGCCCAAGCTGCCGTCTTCTCGCGCCCATTCGTCCCAGATGCTGACGCCGCGCTCTTTCAGCCAGTTGTTGTCGCTTGAGCCCTGCAAAAACCACAGTAGCTCATGAACGATGGACTTGACGTGAACCTTTTTGGTCGTGACCAGCGGGAAACCTTCGTTCAGGTCAAAGCGCATCTGGTAGCCAAACACGCTTTTGGTTCCAGTGCCGGTGCGGTCGGCTTTGAACACGCCCTGCGCGGCGACATGGCGCATGAAATCTTCGTATTGGGAGCGGACAGGGCGGTCGGACATCAATAGCCTCCAAACAGGGTGTCGAGCGCGTTCTGGATGACAGCGCTCTGATTGGCAAGGCTGGCGAGGGGGCGAAGGAGATCACTGGAAGGAATTGCACCGATGGCGGCGGTATTCATGATCAGGGCTTGACCTTGCAAGTCAAGCTCTGGGTTCAGGTCGCGCACCGATGCTGAGCGGAAACGGCCTGCGTCATGCAGGGGAACCATGACACGGGTGTCGACTTCGAGAAAGTTGTTTTGCACGTCCAGCAAGTAGGGCGTGGTGGTACGCTCGTTCGCGTCAGGATTGTTGTACACGTCGTATCGGGCCATGGCTCAGCCCTTTTGGCCGTCACCAAGACTGCGTGCGAAGCTGCGGTACTTCGCCAACGGCAGTCCTTCTTGCGCGATTCGCTGGTTGTAGGCGTCCATCGCCTCGCGATTGTCATCGCGCCACTTTCCCCAATAACGTCGTTTGACCTCTTCAGCCAGCAGAGCGTCGACAGTTTGCGAAACATTCATGCCCAACTCGCGGGCCAGCTCCAGCACTTTCGAGTTCAGTGAAAGATTGGTAGCCTTTTTGGCGCCATTCTTCAAGTTCGGCATGACGGTACTCCATGAAACATGCGCGGATTATATGCGCACGATTCGCCCCGGATTCATGATGTTTTGCGGATCGAGCGCCTCTTTAACAGCGCGCATCATCGATAGCGCTACCGGCGATTTGTAGCGTGGCAGCTTGTCGGTTTTAAGGCTGCCAACGCCGTGTTCGGCCGAGATGGAGCCGTCAAAACGGGCTACCGAGTCATACACCAGTGTGTTGACGTTTTCTTCCTGCTCATTGAGAAAGGCCCTGGCGTCGCTGCCTTCAGGGGCCTGCACGTTGTAATGAAGATTGCCGTCGCCCAGGTGGCCGAAGTTCACCAACCGCACGCCGGCAATATTTTTCTGCAGCAGGGCATCGGTGTCGGTCACAAACTGCGGAATGTGCGAGACCGGAATGGAAATGTCGTGCTTGATATTCAGGCCTTCCTCGGCCTGCGCCAGCGGAATGCTCTCGCGGATGTGCCACAGGCTCGCAGCCTGCGTCAGGTTTTCGGCCACCACGGCATCACTGACGCAACCCTGCTCAAAGGCGGTTTCCAGCAGCCGCTCGAATTGGGCGCGCGCATGGACCTCGGATTCGTGATCGGAGTTTTCAAGCAGCACGCAATAAGGGGGCCCCACGCTCTGCACTGCGTTGGGTTCGCTGCTCCCCGATGTTGCCGTACCTTGCTCGGGGCGGTCCGGCGGCGCGGCAGGCGCTTCGAAAAACGGCACGCGCAGCTGGGCAAAGTGTTTGTCCACCAGGCTCAGCGCAAACTGCCCCATGACTTCAAACCCCGTCAGGCCCGCGCCCAGGTGCTGGTGCGACAGGCCGAGCAGGGCGACGGCGGCTTCCATCGACGGCACTGCAGCCCAGGCCGTCAGCCGGGCTGCGGGCTGCGGGTAGAGCTTCAGCGTGGCGGCGGTGATGATGCCCAGCGTGCCCTCGCTGCCGATGAACAGGTCGCGCAGGTCGTAGCCGGTATTGTCCTTGCGCAGCCCCGACAGCCCATGCCAGATTTCGCCCTGCGCTGTGACCACTTCCAGCCCCAGGCACAAATCGCGCGCATTGCCATAGCGCACCACCTGCGTGCCACCGGCGTTGGTCGCCAGATTGCCGCCAATCGTGCAGCTGCCTTCGGCGGCCAGGCTCAAGGGGAAAAGAAAGCCGGCCTTTTCGGCTGCATCCTGTAGGTTTTGCAGGATGCAGCCGGCTTCGACCGTCACCGTGAGGTTGGCCGCATCCATAGCGCGCACGGCGTTCATGCGCTGCAGGCTCAGCACGACTTGCGTGCCTGATTCATCCGGCACGGAGCCGACGGCCAGGCCGGTGTTGCCGCCTTGCGGCACCAGGCTCACGCCGGCAGCAGCGCAGGCCTTGACGATGGCGGCCACTTCCGCCGTGTTGCCGGGGCGTGCCACTGCCAGTGCCTTGCCATGGGCGCGCTTGCGCCAGTCCTGCGTGTAAGCGCTCAGGTCGCCACCTGTCAGCAGATTCGCCTGGCCGGTGATTTGCGCGAGGGTTTGCAGAAAATCGTCGGTTCGGGTCATGGCAGGCTCGTCGCTGCAGCGTCGGAGGCGGGCGAGTTTTTAAGGCGTATGCGCACATGCAGCGCGCAGGCTGTGAAAAGCAGCAGGCACAGCAGCACTTCCAGCATGGCGAGGTAGTTGCCCGGTGGGCGGTCACTCCAGGCGCGCGTTGCGCCTTCAGTAAAGTAAATCCACACCATCAGGCTGACCCAGCGGTAGGTGTACATGCGGTTTTTCAGAATGCCGGCCAGGGGAATGCACAGCGGGAGCACCTTGAGCGCCAGAAGCGATCCGCCAGGCCGTATCGGCGCCAGCCACATTTCCCAGGCCAGACCCAGGACGATCAGCCCGCCCAGGCTGCCCAGGGCCAGCCAGCGTGTCATTTCAATCCGGTTTGTTTTGTTCATGTTCATAAGAGTGTCAATGGCATGATACCGGGGATGAAATTTCAGCAGTCTTTGCAGGCTTTGCTCGACGAGCTGTCGCATTTTCCCTGGCGCGATACCGCCATTACCCTGCGCCAGCGTTTTCGTGAAGACCATATGGGCCTGACCGCCAGCAGCCTGACCTTTACCACTTCGATTGCGCTGGTGCCCTTCTTTACAGTCGCGCTGGCGATTTTTACCGCCTTCCCGATGTTTTCGAAGCTGCAGGGCGCGTTGAAGAACTGGCTCGTCCAGAGCCTGATTCCCGACAACATTGCCCGCCAGGTGCTGGGTTACCTGACCCAGTTCAGCCTGCAAGCCAGCAAACTGGGCGGTGCCGGTCTGGCGGTGCTGCTGGTCACGGCCATTGCTCTGATTCTGACTATAGACCGCACCCTGAACGGCATCTGGCGCGTGAGAAAACCCCGGCCGCTGGCGCAACGGGTGCTGATTTACTGGGCTGCCATCACGCTCGGGCCGTTGGTGCTGGCAGTCAGTCTGGCGGTTACGTCGTATGTGGTTTCAGCCTCCAGCGGGCTGGTGGGCGCCTTGCCCATCAGCCTGCGTTTTTTGCTGGACCTGGCCCAGTTTTTTCTGGTCGTCAGCGGCATGGCTGCCTTGTACCGCTACGTTCCCAACACCTACGTCAAATGGGCGCATGCTTTCGCTGGCGGTGTGTTTGTTGCCGCGGGTATTGAAATTGGCAAGAAAATACTGGGCATCTATCTGGCTGCGGTGCCGACCTACTCCCTTGTTTACGGTGCCTTTGCCGCCTTGCCAATCCTGCTGGTCTGGATTTATGTGTCATGGGTCATCGTGCTGATGGGCGCAGTCATTACGGCGTACCTGCCCAGCTTGCTGGCCGGCGTTTCGCGACGCGGCAGTGCCCATGGCTGGCTGTTTCAGTTGTCCATTGAAATCCTGCAGCATCTGGACAAGGCTCGTGCTACCGCACGAATTGGCGTGAGCGCCGCGCAATTGGCAGCACTGCTTGACGTGGACGTGCTGCAGCTGGAGCCGGTGCTGGAAACGCTGGTAGAGCTGGACTGGGTTGGCCAGCTCAACGATGCCCAGGGGCAGGCCGAGTCGCGCTATCTGCTTTTGGTCAACCCCGATGCGACCGCGCTGGAGCCTCTGATGCAGCTGTTGCTGCTGGACAAGGCGCAATCGGTCGGCAATTTATGGGAAAAAGCCCGCTGGTCCCAGATTCGTCTGCGCGATGCGCTATGAAAAACGCGCGCTCATAAGGGTCCAGGCATCCGTAATCCGCCATCCGCCTACCTGCCACCAAGCCCTGAATTCACATCCACATGAGCCACCTGCCTGCACCAGCCATTATTCCGCCGGAGCCCGTTCCCACCTGGGTAATCTGCCTGTGTGCGGACTGGTGCGGCCTTTGCCGCGACTACCGGGGCGTGGTCGAGGACATGGCGGCCCGCTACCCTTCGGTCCGGTTTGTCTGGCTGGACATTGAAGACCAGGCAGACCTGGTCGGTGATCTGGACGTGGAGACTTTCCCCACGGTGCTAATGGCCGATGCGCGAGGCACCTGGTTTTTTGGCCCCTTGCCGCCGCAGCCACAAAACCTGGCGCGACTGCTTGACTCGCTGGCTCGCTCAGGCCTTCAGGCACAGCCCCATTCCACCGTCACGCGGCAGTTGCTGGGCGCCGTGCAGACAGCGCCTGCGTTCTGGGTCAAGGACTGAACTTTCGCGCTGCGGCACCCGGCAGTTTCGCCGTTTTTGCACGAAAATTGCTTGTTGTCGATGTTTTATCGCTGTTGTTTGCTATGGTATTAATAGCGAGCAGGGCCGTCGCTTGACTGGAAAATCAGCGCTGTGGTGGATGGCGATTCATCGGCAAGACCGGGTGTAAGTCTTGTAAGGCGCTTTTACAGCGCGCTCTTCACACCTTGCCCGCCACCGGTGCCAGTGCTACAAACTCAGCTGCTGTATGGCTTTCTGTACTGAGCCTGTCATCACCGTCAGAGGCCAAGGCGTGGGCTGTCCTGCGTTGCATCGGCCATTGCGCAATCGCCTTTTCCGGCCAGCGTATCGGGACCGCCGCTGGCCGGTTTGATGTCCGAGGTCCCAGTTTCCACAAGGAGAATAATCATGAGGACGTATATTGCACTTTCCAGCTTTACCGATCAGGGTATTCGCAGCGTCAAGGAAACCTTAAAACGCGCGGATGCCGTCAAGGAAGCGGCCAAAAAGTTCGGCGCCAGCATGACCCAGATCTACTGGACGCTCGGCAAATACGATCTGGTCGTGACCCTCGAAGCACCGGATGACGAGTCGGCCACGGCTTTCGCGCTGGCCATCGCTGGCGGGGGCAATGTCCGCATGCAGACTTTGCGCGCCTTTACCAAGGACGAGATGACCGGAATTCTCGGCAAGATGGCCTAGCCTGCCCCATTTTCCCCAGTGACTTGCGGGGCCGCTGGACGTCATCGGCGAGGATTTTGCCTTGCCGTCATTGGGCGTAGGTCGTGCCCCGGTACTTTCTTGTTTTGTTTATCAGCACTTCATTCGTCAGGAGAACTTTCATGGCCAGTTTCCTGCTCATCCGACACAAGGTCAGCGACTTTTCGCAATGGACGCGCGGCTACGACGCTCACCTGCCAAAATGCGTTGAGGCTGGTCTTACGGAAAAGTACCTGCTTCGCGACGCTCAGGATCCCAACGAAGGCATCCTCCTTTTTGAGGCACAGGACCGTAGTCGTTCCAAGGCCTTGTCGAGTCCGCGGATCTGAGGGAAACATGCAGAAAGTTGGCGTCGTGGATAAACCGGACCTCCACTTCCTCAACGGCTGAGCGCGCAATTTGCGCCAACTCGGCGACGCAAGGTATCTGATTTTGCGGCGTACGTGGGCACCATTCGGGTTCCCTGGCCCCCCTTGCGGGTTAACCCAAAAAATGGGTCGCCAGGTGCCCCAACATCAGGGCTTTTCCCCGCTGACTCTTGAAGCCTGCCCATGCGGTCATGTTTTGACGCCAAAAGCCGGGCGCCTGTCGGTGCGTCGATTTTGCAAGCCGATGCGGGTCGCCCTGCCTTGCATGCGGCTACAACTTTGAGTTAGGATGAATTTCGGTTTACCCGGGATGTCAGGGAAAAACTCAAGCGATCCGCATCCCGATATTCTGCAGAAATGCAGACTCATTTCGCTGCAAGGAAAACGCAATATGCAAATCCACACCCATACCGACAAGAATATCGAGGGTGGCGAGAGGCTGGGCCTCCATGTCCAGACCCTGCTTCAAGCCAAACTGAGCCGCTTTCGCGAAAACATCACCCGCGTGGAGGCCCACTTGAGTGGCGAGAGCAGTCAAAAAGTCCGCACGGACAGCAAAAAGTGTGTGCTGGAGGCCAGGCCTGCAGGAATGCAGCCGCTGGTGGTGACGCATGTTGCAGAAACGCTTGACCACGCCATCAGTGGCGCAGCCGAGAAAATGGAGCGGTTGCTTGACGGCACCTTTGGTCAGCTTCATGATTTGAAAGGGCGAACCGCGACGGTCGGTGAGCAGCTTGACTGAGCAATTTTCCCTCTCTGTGGACTGATGGCGCAGGCTCCACCTTTCACTGAAAGGGTGGCCTGCCGTGTCAACGGCAGGCTCAGGGCTTACGGCTCAGGGCTTGAGAAAATCCCGAATCGCAAACAGCGTTTCGTCCGGCGCTTCGCTCATCTGGTGGTGGCCGACAGGCAGACTGGCAATTTGAACTGACTTGCCCGCGTTTCGGGCTGCGGTGACCAGGCTCTGAGCCGCTTTGGGCTGCGTCATCTGATCTTGTGCGCCCAGCACAAACAGAACTGGACAGGTGATTTGCTGAATTGCTTGCTCGCCATTGGCGTAGCTGTCGCAGGCCTTGAAACCGCGGTGAAACACATTGACCTTGGGGTTGCCGGCCAGCACACGGCGACCCAATGCCATACTGGCTCCATACACCCACGTGCCAGCAGCGACTGCTGAAGACGGAGGCGCCAGTGTGCTGCGAGAGAAAACATTGACCAGGCGCAGGGCCTTCAAAGGCTCGTTGAGCGAACTGTCGAGCAGTGCTTGAGAAACCTTCATCGGGAAGGCGGTGCCAACCAGCACGAGATGGCTGACGCGATCCTTCAGCTTAGACGCGGCTTCCAGCGCGATCAGCGAACCCCAGCTATGGCCGATCAGCGCTGCGCGCTGCAAGCCTGCCGCCTGCAGCAGCGCCATCACAAAGTCAGCCCCTTCTTCCACAGTGGACGGCGCTTCGCCTTCGCTGCGGCAGTGTCCCGGCAGGTCCACGGCCAGCACATTCCAGCCGTGGTGCGCCAGATAGCGCGTTTGCAAAATCCAGACGCTGTGGTCGTGCAGCACGCCGTGAATGAAAACCGCAGTGGGCTGGCTGGCATCGAAAACTTTGCCGCCGGTGTAGCAGTAGGTTTTGTGGCCGTTGACGGTGAGATGCATCATGCAGCTGCCTTTTCTGCCGTTTTCAGGGCGCGCTTGAGGTCGTCAATCAGGTCGTCCGGGTCTTCGAGTCCGATGGAAAGACGAATCGTACCCTGCGAAATTCCCGCGCTGGCGAGCGCTTCATCGCTCATGCGGAAATGCGTGGTGCTGGCGGGGTGAATCACCAGGCTACGGCAGTCGCCGACGTTGGCCAGGTGGCTGAACAGCTTCAGTCCGTCCACGAAAGCCTTGCCCTGTTCGCGGCTGCCCTTGAGGTCAAAGCTGAACACCGAGCCGGCACCGCGCGGCAGCAGTTTTTTGGCCAGCGCATGGCTGGCATGCGACTCCAGCAAGGGATGGCCCACGCGCGACACAAAGGGCTGGCGGGACAGAAACGCAACGATTTTTTCAGTGTTGCCCATGTGGCGCGCCATGCGCAGCGGCAGCGTTTCAATACCCTGCAAGATCAGCCACGCAGTGTGCGGACTCATGCAGGCGCCAAAGTCGCGCAGGCCTTCGCGGCGCGCGCGCAGCAGGAAAGCACCCACGGTGCTTTCCTCGCTGAAGACCATGTTGTGAAAGCCGTCGTAAGGTGCGGTCAATTCGGCAAACTTGCCTGACTTGTCCCAGTCAAAACTGCCGCCATCGACCACGATGCCGCCGATGACAGTGCCATGGCCGCTCAGGAATTTGGTGGCCGAGTGATAGACCAGATCAGCGCCAAGATCGAAGGGCTTGATGAGCCAGGGCGAGGTCAGCGTGGAGTCGACCAGCAGCGGCACGCCCGCTTCATGGGCCATGGCCGACACCGTGGGGATATCCAGCACCTCCAGGCCCGGGTTGCCGACGGTTTCGCCGAAAAACAGCTTGGTATTGGGCTGCACGGCCGTGCGCCAGCCGTCGATGTCGCCAGGTTTGACAAAGGTGGTGGCTATGCCGAAGCGGCGCATCGTGTAATGCAGCAGGTTCTGCGAGCCACCGTACAGCGCGGTGCTGGCGACGATGTGCGAGCCAGCACCCATCAGCGTGGCAATGGAGAGGTGCAGCGCGGCCTGGCCGCTGGCAGTGGCGATCGCACCTATGCCACCTTCCAATGCCGATACGCGCTGCTCCAGCACCGCATTGGTCGGGTTGCTCAGACGCGAATAAACATGACCGCCGCGTTCCAGGTTGAAGAGGCTGGCAGCGTGGTCGCTCGATTCGAACACGAAGGAAGTGGTGAGGTGAATCGGCACGGCGCGCGCGCCAGTGGCCGGGTCGGGTGCAGCGCCAGCGTGCAGCGCCAGCGTGTCAAAACCAGGATCTGAATAACCGGGCATGGGTTCGTTTCCAGTTCAAAAAAGACAAATAAAAACGTCGCGGGATGGCGCTTAAATGCCCAGGGACGGGCCAGTGACGAGCTAGGGAGGTGGTTGAAATCGTTACATCGGCTGAGGAGATTGTGGGCTATATTTGAAGTTGGTTCGAGTCGACATTCCCGGTGCAGCAATTTGTCCGGGCCATGAAAAAAAGCTGGCAGAACCATCTGGCAGAGCAACCGAGGAGAAAGCGATGAAGGTTCTTGACATTCTGCGCGTGAAAGGCAACACGCTTTACACCGTCCAGCCGGACGAACCCCTGGCCACGGCGGCCAAGATCATGGCCGAAAAAGATATCGGCTCACTGGTCGTCATGGAGCATGGTGACCTGGTCGGCATGCTGACTTTTCGTGAGGTGATTCTTTGCCTCGTTAACAATGGCGGCGAAATCGGCGGGACGCTGGTGCGAAAGGCTATGGACGACCACCCGCTGACCTGCACCTCCGAAACCGACATGGACGAGGTGCGCCGCATGATGCTGGACCGCCATGCGCGTTACATGCCGGTGATGAACCAGAAGATGCTGATGGGCGTGATCAGTTTTTACGATGTCGCCAAGGCCGTGGTGGACAGCCAGAATTTTGAAAACAAGATGCTCAAAGCCTATATCCGCGACTGGCCCGCAGAGGAAGACGGCAAGGACGGCTGAGCCGCCGGCCTGCCGCGCGCTCTGGGATAATCCATCCCATGAGCGGCAATACTTTTGGAAACCTCTTCGCAGTCACCAACTTTGGTGAATCCCACGGCCCGGCCATTGGCTGCGTAATCGATGGCTGTCCGCCGGGCATGCTGCTCGGCGAGTCCGATATCCAGCGTGACCTGGACCGGCGCCGTCCGGGTACCAGCCGCCACGTCACGCAGCGCGATGAACCCGACGCAGTTGAAATCCTGTCGGGCGTGTACCAGGGCAAGACCACCGGCACGCCGATTTGCCTGCTGATAAAAAACACCGACCAGCGCAGCAAGGACTACGGCAACATCCTTGAAACCTTTCGCCCTGGACACGCAGACTACACCTACCTGCACAAATACGGTCTGCGCGACCCGCGCGGCGGTGGCCGGTCATCCGCCCGTCTGACGGCGCCAATGGTCGCGGCCGGTGCCGTGGCCAAAAAATGGTTGCTTGAAAAGTACGGCACGACGTTTCGCGGCTGCATGACGCAGATTGGCGACATTGTGATTCCTTTCGAGTCCTGGGATCATGTTTCCCACAACCCGTTTTTTGCGCCGGCGGCCGACGTATCAAATCTTGAGACTTACATGGATCACCTGCGCAAGGCCGGTGATTCATGCGGTGCGCGCATTCGCGTCACCGCTGCAGGGGTGCCAGTGGGCTTGGGCGAGCCGCTATTCGACAAGCTTGATGCCGATATTGCCTTTGCCATGATGGGTATCAACGCCGTCAAGGGCGTGGAAATAGGCGCAGGTTTTGCCAGCGTCATGCAGCGCGGCACCACCCATGGCGATTCGCTGTCGCCCGGCGGCTTCATGTCGAACAACGCTGGTGGCGTGCTGGGCGGCATCAGTACCGGGCAGGCCCTGGAAGTGTCGATTGCGATCAAGCCAACGAGCTCCATCATCACGCCGCGCCAGTCGATAGATACCGCTGGTCATCCAGCCGAAGTGGTGACCAAAGGCCGCCACGATCCCTGCGTGGGGATTCGCGCGACCCCGATTGCCGAGGCGCTGCTGGCGCTGGTGGTGATGGAACACGCGCTGCGCCACCGCGCACAGAACGCTGATGTGCGGGTCAGCACGCCCGACATCATGAACCAGCGAGCTTGATTTCAGTTGGCCGCTCCCAGAAGGAACGGTTTATGATGAAATCGGCAGTATGTCCAGTAAGTATGGCATTGTGGTGCTATTGAATAAATAGCAATATGGGTGCGCGAAAAGTCTTTAAAAAATGCCGCCGCCTTGCTGCATGTGAGTGACGTTGCCCTTGTTCAGTCCAGCCTTCGGCAAGACCGGCATTCAGGTAGGGCGTGCCAGCGGTGCGGTGGGTAGGGGAATGGCGTAGCCGCGCTATTGCAGATTAACCTGAACACCTGCTCCGACCTCCGGGGATTGGTTTTTGAAACGTCGCACCGGCAAACGGATCAATACAAGGAAAGCACGAGGTCATGAGGATGAGTGATTACGACAAAGGCATGGTCAACCGGCGCCGGGTACTTGGTGATGCATGGGTAGACAAGGCGGAGGCTGGCGGCAATGCTTTCAATGGCGAATTCCAGGATCTGATCACGCGCTATGCATGGCACGAAATCTGGGGACGCCCCGCCCTCGGTGACAAAACGCGGCGCCTGATGGTGCTGTCCACCATGATCGCGCTGAAGGCCCACGAGGAATTTGCCTTGCATGTGCGCGCCGCGCTGGGTGGTCCGCCGGAGTCCCGGCTCACGCCAGCGGACATAAAGGAAGTGATCTTGCAGGCGGCCATTTATTGCGGCGTCCCCGCCGCCAACCATGCGTTTGCAGTGGCGGGCGAAATTCTGCGTGAAAAAGGCCTTTTGGCCGCCGCAGATTGAACAAGACCATGCACAAACCCGTCTTGAACTGGACCCGGGAGGGTCAGGGCCCGCTGGTGGTTTTAAGCCACGCGCTGGGTTGCGACCTGGGTATGTGGGACAGCGTGAGCGCCTTGCTGAAAAATCAATACACCGTCTTGCGGTATGACCACCGCGGCCATGGTCAATCCGAAGCACCGCCCGGGCCCTACAACATCGACCTTTTTGCAGATGATGCCGCCAACCTGATTGCCAGCCAGGCAGCAGGTCCGGTGCATTTTGTCGGGCTGAGTCTGGGCGGCATGACCGCGCAGGCCCTGGCGGCCAGGTATCCAGAGAGGGTTCAAAGCATCGTGCTGGCCAATTCGGCCAGCTGGTACGACGGTGCCGCGCGCGCCATGTGGCGGGCCCGCGTCGATACGGTGGTGGCGCAGGGTGTCGCAGCGATTGCCGACGGCGCCATGCAGCGCTGGTTTACTGCGGAATTCCGGGCCGATAGTGGCGGCGCGCGGTGCGTGGCAGCCTTGCGGAGCCGGTTGGAAAAAACAGACGCTGCCGCTTATGCGGCGAGTTGCGGGGCGGTCGCGAGCATCGACTTTCGCGCCAGCAACCAAAGTATCCGTTGTCCGGCGCTGGTGATAGGCGGCACGCGTGATGAAGCTGCACCGCTGGCGATGTCGCAAGCCATTGCCGACAGCATTGCGGGCGCGCAGTTGCGCACAATGGCGGCGGCCCACCTCAGTGCCGTGGAGCAGCCTGAAGCCTTCGTCCAATTGCTGGAGCCTTTTCTTCGGGGCATGCAGCAAGCCGGCTGATGCCGTTGAGCGGCGCGGCGCGGCTGCGCCAGCGGATAATCAGGGCGCTGTTGGCCGGCATGCGCGACCTGGAATCCGATCACACACTGAAAGACTCTGTCATGAAAACAGCCCTTGTCCTGAATGGTCCCAACCTCAATTTACTAGGGATGCGAGAACCCGCCGTGTACGGCTCGCAAACGCTGGCTGACGTGGAGGCGCTGTGTTTAAAGGCCTGCGCCGCCCACGGTTTCAAGCTCGATTTTCGCCAGAGTAACCATGAGGGCATACTGATCGAGGCGATTCATGACGCAGGGCGAGCCGAGGCGGCCGGCACACTGGCGGGTGTAGTGCTCAACGCTGGCGCCTACACGCACACCAGCGTAGCGTTGCACGACGCCATCAAGGGGTCTGGTGTGACGTTGATTGAACTGCACATCAGCAACGTGCATGCGCGTGAGGCGTTTCGCCATCATTCCTATATTTCACCCGTCGCCAAGGCCGTGGTGGCCGGGTTTGGCATCAAAGGTTATGCCCTGGCAATCGCGGGTCTGGCTGAGCTGACACAGACAGTCTGACTCACTTGAGTGAACTTCCGAAGCCTGCAGGCGCTGACGCATGCCACCCCTGAAGTTTCTGGTGGACGAGCGCGAGGTGGAATTCAGTGCCATCCGGGCGCAGGGTGCGGGCGGGCAAAACGTCAACAAGGTTTCCAGCGCGGTGCATCTGCGCTTTGACATCGCGGCCTCGTCGCTGCCCGAAGAGATTAAAAGCCGTCTGCTGGCCCTTAGCGACAATCGCATCACGCAGGAAGGCGTACTGGTTCTGAAGGCGCAGCAGCATCGAACGCAGGAGATGAACCGAAGTGATGCCCTCGCGCGCTTGCAGGAAGTGGTCGATGGTGTCTCCAATCCGCCCAAAGCCAGGCGCGCGACCAAGCCAAGCTACGGTTCCAGACAGCGCCGCCTGGAAGGTAAAAGCCAGCGGTCGGCCACCAAGGCGCTGCGCGGAAAGCTGCGGTGAGGCCTTTTCCTGGAATGGCGCCCGAGAGCCTTACGCCAGCCCGGTTGTCCGAACGCGCCAGAGTGCTGCATGGTCGTGTGTTCGATCAGATCGTCCCGCTGATGGCTCCCTCAGCTAGCTGGAGGGCAGGCAGTTGGGGGTTGGTCATGGCGTGGTGGACCAAGTGATTCCGGTAGTCAGTGCCCGCGCCATCCGCAACGCGGTCCGTGCGTTGCCGAATACGCTGCGCTAAAGCGAATTTCACAATGCTCGCGAAGTCACCAGCGACAAATTGGTGCAACCTATGCAGTGGCTGCAGGACCTGGCGGCATAGTCAATGTCAGATGATTGTTGGACCAGCGGGTTTCGTCAGTCTCCGGTTCCTGGCCGGCGGCTGCGAATCTGATAGCCTATGCAGCGCAGGATGCGTGGCAGTTGCCCGTGCGGCAGCCCCAATGAAAGCAGGTCATGGAATTGAATCGGGAAATCATCACCACAGCACCTCGCCCCGCAGCCACCGTGGTGATGCTGCGAGACGTGGCTGCGGGACTGCAGGTGTTTCTGATGAAACGCCACAGCCGGTCCGACGTGCTGGGCGGGGCCTATGTGTTTCCGGGAGGTAAGGTCGATGCGGCGGATGCCGAGCTTGACATGGCGGCTCATCTGGACCAACCCCTGCGCCGGCTGCATGCCACGCTGAACGAGGCCGACATCAGCGAGCGCACGGCTGGCGGGCTGTATGTGGCGGCATTGCGGGAAACTTTCGAAGAGTCCGGTGTGCTATTTGCCCAGCAGGCCACCAGGCAAACGCTTGATTCTGCAGACTGGCTCTCGCGGGCAGCTGCGTTGCTGCGCGCAGGTCATGCTTTCAACACGGTGCTGGCGCAGACGGGGCTGCGCATGCAGACCCGGAGTATCGTGCCCTGGTCACGCTGGATCACGCCGACCGCGCCCTCAGTGATGAATAAACGATTTGACACCCGATTTTTTGTGGCTGCCATGCCGCCAGGTCAGGTAGCGCGCCACGACAACTTTGAAACCACCGAAAGTATCTGGCTCAGCCCGCGAACGGCGCTTGAACAATACTGGTCTGGCCAGATCGATCTGGCTCCGCCTCAGATCATGAGCCTGGCGCACCTGTCGCGTCATGCCGATGTGCGCAGCGTGCTGGCGGCGGCGGGTATCCGGCCGCCGCCGGTGATCCAGCCTGAGCCTTTTGAGCTTGAGGGCAGCAGGGTGATTTGCTATCCGGGTGATGCATGCCATTCGGTGCGTGAGCAGGCGCTTCCCGGTCCCACCCGTTTGTGTTACCGCAACAAGCGTTTTGAGCCCGTCGACGGCTTTGATGCCCTGTTTCTGTAATGGCTCTGGGCACTGGCCGCTGGGCATAAACAAGATATGAGTCGATTGACAGAACCGGCGTTGCCCGCTGAAGCGCAAGCGCTTTTGCTTCTCGCTACCCGCGCAGAAACACCTGGCGGATCAGGCGTTGTAGTCTGGCACCGTTGGGGTGAACAAAGCTGCAGGCAATGTCTCTCGCCCGTCGTGCTTTTTCATGGCGGTAGCGGCAGCTGGACGCACTGGCTGCGCAATATTCCTGCGCTGGTCCAGTCGGGACGCGAGGTGCTTGTGCCCGACTTGCCGGGTTTTGGTGATTCGGCCATGCCCTTGTTCGGCACCGATGCTGATGCAGTGCCTGAACCGATCGAGCAGGGTCTGAAAATTCTGCTTGGTCATCGCGCGTGTGATCTGGTGGGCTTTTCGTTCGGCGGCATGGTGGCAGGTTTTATCGCCGCGCAGTTTCCGTCGCGCGCCAGTCAGTTGGTTCTGGTTGGGGCGCCCGGGCTGGGCATAGCGCCAGAGAAGGCCATCCGGCTGAGTTCCTGGCGGCACCTGCCTGAGCTGGCCCAGCGCGATGCCGTTCATCGCAGCAACCTGGCGGCGCTAATGCTCTATCGTCCGGAGGCGATAACCGAGCTGGCCTTGCGCCTGCATGTGGCCAACTTGCTGCGCGACCGCATGAAAGGGCGTAGTCTTTCGCGCACTGACTTGCTGGCTCGACGCTTGGCACAGGTGCGTTGCCCCGTTGATGCCATTTACGGCAATGAAGATGCGCTTTACAGGGGCCGCATGCAGGCCCTTGAGCCCGCCCTGCGGCAGGCCGTTGGTTTCGCATCACTCAGGCTGATTGAACGGGCAGGCCACTGGGTTCAGTTCGAGCGGGCTGACGCCTTCAATGAGGCGCTTCTCTCAGTGCTTGGCCCGGACTTGTAGTCGGCGCGGGTTTTTTTGGCCGCGCTTATTTTTCGATTCCCAGCAGTTCGACTTCAAAAGTCAGCGTTGCGTTGGGTGGAACGACACCGCCAGCGCCGCGATCGCCATAGGCGGTGGCTGGCGGACAGGTCAATGTTGCCTTGCCTCCGACCTTTATTTTTTGCATGCCTTCGGTCCAGCAGGGTACGACGCGGTTGAGCGGGAAGGTGGCGGGCGTGCCTCGCTTGAAGGAACTGTCAAATTCCTTGCCATCGGCAAGCGTGCCGCGGTAATGGACACGCACGGTGTCCGACGCCTTGGGCTGAGGGCCGTTACCGTCCACCTCATGGACAATTTTTACGCCCGAGGCCAGTGTTTCTGAAGGTGCTGCGGCAAACGCGGTGCCGGTAATCAGCAGGGTAACGTTCAGGGCAAGCAAGGTCTTTGTGATTTTCATTGTGAATGGGGTTAGGCAGGTAAGGTGAGTGATTGATGGGCCAGCGCACTGAAGTTGTGCTGCTGAATTATCCCCATCTTGCGAGAACCACTGTTACGAAACGCTACAGCGCGGCGTGTTGCTGAATCAGGCGTAGTCGCCGACCGGCACGCAGCTGCAAGACAGATTGCGGTCGCCATAAACATTGTCCACCCGGCCGACTGGCGGCCAGTACTTGACCTGCTTCAACGTGGCCAGCGGGAAGCCGCCGATTTCGCGGGAATAGGGTCGTTCCCAGTCGGCGCCCATCAGGCTGGTGACGGTGTGCGGCGCGTGCTTGAGTGGGTTGTTGTCTTGCGGCCAATGCCCGTCTTCGATTTTGCGAATCTCCTGACGAATGGCAATCATGGCGTTGATGAAGCGGTCCAGCTCGGCCAGAGTTTCGCTCTCCGTGGGTTCCACCATCAGCGTGCCGGGCACCGGGAAGCTCAAGGTCGGCGCATGAAAACCGTAGTCCATCAGGCGTTTGGCAACGTCTTCGGCGCTCACCCCGCTGCTGTCCTTGAGCGATCGCAGATCAAGTATGCATTCGTGCGCAACATGGCCATTTTCGCTGGCGTAGAGCGTCGGATAGTGATCTTTCAGGCGCGAACTGATGTAGTTGGCGCTCAAAATAGCCACCTCGGTAGCCTGCTTCAGGCCTTCGGGGCCCATCATGCGGCAGTACATCCAGCTGATCGGCAAAACCGCCGCATTGCCCAAAGGTGCTGCCGAGATCGCCCCCACGCCATTCACTGGCAGGCCCGCGGTGGCATGGCCAGGCAGATAGGGCACGAGATCCGCCACCACGCACACCGGACCCACGCCCGGCCCGCCGCCGCCATGTGGAATGCAGAAGGTTTTGTGCAGGTTCAGGTGGCTCACATCGCCGCCAAATTCCCCGGGTGCCGCCACGCCCACCAGTGCATTCATGTTGGCCCCGTCCACATAGACCCGTCCGCCGTGTGAATGCACCAGCTGGCAGAGTTCCTTGACGTGAATTTCAAACACGCCGTGCGTGCTGGGATAGGTGATCATCACGCAGGCCAAATGGGCGCTATATTGCTCGCACTTGGCCTTAAGGTCGGCCATGTCCACATTGCCACTGGCATCGCAGGCGGTCACCACGACCTGCAGCCCGGCCATCTGCGCGCTTGCCGGATTGGTGCCATGGGCGCTAGCCGGGATCAGGCAAATATGGCGGTGGCTTGAACCGTTGGCATCGTGATAGGCCTTGATGGCCAGCAGGCCGGCGTATTCGCCCTGCGAACCGGCATTGGGCTGCAGACTGATGCCGGCATAACCCGTGGCCTGGCACAGCCAGTCGCGCAATTGCTGGTCGAGTTCGGCGTAGCCTTGCAGCTGGTCCTGCGGCGCGAACGGGTGAATATCGGCAAACTCGGGCCAGGTGATGGGAATCATCTCGCTGGTCGCATTGAGCTTCATGGTGCAACTACCCAGCGGAATCATGCTGCGGTCCAGTGCCAGGTCCTTGTCGCCCAGCATGCGGATGTAGCGCAGCATCCCTGTTTCGGAATGGTGGGAATTGAACACCGGATGCGTCAGGAATTTACTGGTGCGGCGCAAGTCGGACGGAATCAGCGACTCAATGCCTTTTTCGAAGGCGCTGACCACAGGCACGGTCTGGCCGGGTTGGGCAAAGAAGGACCACAGTAGCTCGATATCGCTGCGGCTGGTGGTTTCGTCCAGCGACACACCCAGGTGATTATTTAACCTGAAACGCAAGTTAGTCCTTGATTGACGGGCACGTTCAGCTATTAAATTAGTAGCATCCCCCGTCTTGATCGTGACCGAATCAAACACGCCAGAGTTGGTTATTTCGTAACCCAGCGTCTGCAGGCCGCGCACAAAAATGGCGGTGTAAGCGGCGACGCGCTCGGCAATGCGTTTCAGTCCCAGCGGGCCATGATAGACCGCATACATGCTCGCCATGACGGCGGGAAGCACTTGCGCGGTGCAGATGTTGGAAGTGGCTTTTTCACGCCGGATATGCTGCTCGCGGGTTTGCAGCGCCAGCCGATAGGCGGGGTTTCCGTGCGCATCCACGCTGACGCCGACCAAGCGGCCCGGCAGCGAGCGTTTGAACTCGTCGCGGCAAGCCAGGTAGGCCGCGTGCGGGCCGCCATTGCCCATCGGCATGCCAAACCGCTGCGTGCTGCCGAGCACGATGTCGGCATCCCATTCGCCCGGTGGTGCCAGCAAGGTCAGCGCCAGCAGGTCAGCCGCCACGCAAAGTGCGGCACCGTCGGCGTGTGCCTGGCCAGCCAGCGGCCGCAGGTCATGAATGCTGCCGGTGGTGGCCGGGTATTGCGCCAGCACGCCGAAGTAGCCACCCTCGGCCATCAGCTGCGGCACGGTGGCTAGCGCGGTGCTCACCTTGACCTCGATGCCCAGCGGCTTGGCGCGGGTCTGGATGACTTCAAGAGTCTGCGGATGGCAATCACCTGCCACGATGAAGACATTGCTTTTGCTCTTCACAATGCGTTTGGCCAGTGTCATGGCTTCGGCGGCTGCGGTGGCTTCGTCAAGCATTGACGCATTGGCAACGGCCATGCCGGTGAGATCGCACACCATGGTCTGGAAGTTGAGCAGCGCCTCAAGTCGACCTTGTGAAATTTCAGCCTGATAAGGCGTGTAGGCGGTGTACCAGGCTGGGTTTTCCAGCACGTTGCGCAAGATGACGCCGGGCGTGAAGGTGCCGTAGTAACCCTGGCCGATAAAGCTCTTGAACACCTGATTCTTCGCCGCCATCGCCTTGAGCTGCCTGAGCGCTGCGGCTTCCGTCACCGGTGGCGCGATGACCATGGCGCTGCTTCGCGCAATCGAGCGCGGCACTATCCCGTCGATCAGTGACCGGCGCGAGGCCGCACCCACCACGCTGAGCATGTGGACTTCGTCCTGCTCGTCGATGCCGATGTGGCGCGCAATGAATTCGGAGGGGTTTTCAAGCTCGCCGAGCGGCTTGGCGGATTGCATCAACATAGAGCGGTCTTGTGTAAGGCAGTGGCAAAAAATCAGGCGGCAGCCGAATAAGTCGTGTAGCTGGTTTCGTCCATCAGGGCGTCGAGCTGGATCGGATCGGACAGCTTGACCTTGAAAAACCAGCCCCCGCCCAGCGGGTCGCTGTTGGCCAGGGAAGGATCGGCGCGCAGGGCCTCGTTGACCTCAATGACTTCGCCATTGACCGGCATGTAGACGTCGGCCGCAGCCTTGACTGACTCCACTACGCCGGCGGTGTCTTTTTGCGCGAAGACGGTGCCCACGGCGGGCAGCTCGACAAACACCACATCGCCCAGCGCGTCTTGCGCATGCACGGTGATGCCGACGGTAGCCGTGTCGCCGTCAATCTTGAGCCATTCGTGGTCTTCGGTGTATTTGACAGTCATGGGGTTCTCCGCAGGTTCGATGAATTGGAAATGAAACGGTAAAAAACGAAATCAGCCGCGATAGTAGCGGCTGGGGACAAAAGGCGTGGCCGTCACTTCCATGGTTACCGGTTTGCCGCGCACCATGGCATTAAGTCGGCTGCCGACGGCGGAAAATTCCGGTTTCACATAGCCCAGGGCGACCGGCCGGTTGATGCTGGGGCCGAGCAGCCCGCTGGTGACTTCACCGATGGGCATGCCGTCCGTACTTTGCAGCTCCGTCTGGTCGCGAACCGGAATTCGCTCTAGGGCCATCAAGCCGACACGTTTTCTAGTCAAAGTGGTGACTGGGTGGTCCAGCTGGGCAAGAATTTTTTCAGCACCCGGAAAACCGCCGGTCCGCGCGCCGCCCGTGCGACGGACTTTCTGGATGGCCCAGTTCAGGCTGGCTTCTACCGGCGTGGTGCTGGCGTCGATATCGTGGCCGTAAAGGCACAAGCCGGCTTCCAGGCGCAGCGAATTGCGCGCGCCCAAGCCGACGGGTTTGACCTCGGGCTGCGCCAAGAGCGAGCGGGCCAGGGCAAGAGCCTGCGAGGCGTGCACGGAAATTTCAAAGCCGTCTTCCCCGGTGTAGCCGCTGCGGGTCAGGAAGCAGTCGCAGCCCGCTACTGTGAAGCGGCCGCCGCTCATGAAGACCAGTTTTTCAACGCCGGGCGCCAGTCGCTGCAAGGCGTTCACGGCCTGCGGTCCCTGCAATGCCAGCAGCGCCATCCCGGGCAGCGGAATGACCTCACAGCGAGCGCCGATTTTTTGCTGGATATGGGCAATATCGCCGACCTTGCAGGCACCGTTAACGACGATAAACAAGTCGCCACCATTGGCGTAATCGCGGTTGAAAAACATCAGGTCGTCGATGATGCCGGCGTTTTCATTGAGCAGCAGGCCGTAGCGCTGCCTGCCAGCGGCCAGGTCGATCACGTCCACCGGCATCAGGCTCTCCAGCGCGGCGGCTGAATCACGCCCGACCAGGCGCAGTTGGCCCATGTGCGACACATCAAACAGACCGGCGGCGCTGCGTGTGTGCAGATGCTCGGCCATCAGCCCTGCGGGGTATTGCACCGGCATGGAGTAACCGGCAAACGGCACCATGCGCGCACCGAGTTCCAGATGCAAGTCATGCAGGGGGGTCTGTAGAAGATCTTGCGGCGTGGCAGGGGGGGTAGGCGCTGGATCGGACACTGGCGTTCTCCGGGGGCAAACATGGATCCATGGTCAACAAACCATGCGCTGCCCCTGCTGTCCACTTTACCTGAGAGATTCGCCTGGCGATGCAGGTTTGCTCCTTCGGTGGGCCGCTTTGAAAGCGACCTCTCTCCAGTAGGGAACGCCCTCAGGCGCTGTGCGCTGGAGGGCGGTTGCCAGTCCTTTTGCCTGAGCGTTCAGTGCACCATTGAGGGTGACACATGCGCCTTCGGCGGTTTTCGTGGTGAAAACTCTCTCCTGACCGGCCGAGTGTAACGGATGCAGTGCCATCTGTTCGCTGCCTCAGTCAATCCAGAGTCTGAACTCCCGCAGAGAGCGGCTGCCGTCAGCCACCAGCCAACAGGCCTGTCGGCGCTTTTCACGCGCTTTTGCGCCAAGTTTTAGCATAGCGCAGCCTCAGTCGGTTTTGCGCAGCGGCGGGAATCGCCTTAAAGCAGGGGAAAACCCTAGAAATAGTCGCAAAAATGACCGACGCAAAAATTATTTTTGAACTTTTCGACGCGGCCATGCTTAACCTGATCGTCGTCCGGGCGGAGAGTAAAAAGTGGCAGTAGACTTCGCTAGGCGGTTGGGCGGCACTCCATCGTGGAACTCTACCCAATGGCTTCACAACGAGGAGACAACATGGAAATAAATTCGCGTGCTAGTGGGGGGGAGGCAAGTTCAGTTCCAGACAGCTTTGAGACTGCGACCTACAACAAGGTTGGGTGGCGTTTAATCCCTTTTTTGCTGATTTGTTATGTGGTGGCTTACCTTGACCGCGTCAATGTTGGCTTCGCCAAGCTGCAGATGCTGCAAGACCTGAAATTCAGCGAGACGATTTATGGCCTGGGTGCGGGCATCTTTTTTATTGGCTACTTCCTGTTCGAAGTCCCGAGCAACGTGATCCTGCATCGGGTCGGCGCTCGTGTGTGGATCGCGCGCATCATGGTGACCTGGGGGGTGATTTCTGCGGGCATGATGTTTGTTGAGTCTGCAACCAGTTTTTATGTGATGCGTTTCCTGCTCGGTGTGGCCGAGGCAGGGTTCTTTCCCGGCATCATTTTGTATCTCACTTACTGGTATCCGGCAGCCCGCCGCGCCCGCATGACCGCACTTTTCATGAGCGCGATTGCGTTGTCAGGCGTGATTGGTGGCCCGTTGTCTGGCTGGATCATGCAAAGCTTTGCGGGTGTCAACGGCTTGAAGGGCTGGCAATGGCTCTTCATTCTGGAAGGTCTGCCCTCAGTCCTCGTGGGCATCGTCACCTTTTTCTATCTTGATGACAGCATCAAACAAGCCAAATGGCTGACGAGCGAGGAAAAAGCGTTGTTGGAGCGCAATATCGTCGTGGAAAACACCGGCAAGCAGGATCTGTCAATTCGCGCCGTGTTTGCTGACCCACGCGTTTGGTTGATGAGCCTGATTTACTTCACCTTCGTGATGGGGCTTTACGGTGTCAGCTTCTGGTTGCCGACGATCATCAAGGCCACTGGTGTGAAAGACGCGCTGCAGATCGGTTTCTTGACTGCGATTCCTTATGGCTCTGCGGTGGTCGCGATGATTCTGGTGTCTCGCAGTGCTGACCGTAGTCGTGAACGGCGCTGGCACATTGCCATTCCCGCGCTGCTGGGCGCTGCCGGCCTGGTGCTCAGTGCTGTTTGGGGGCAAAGCACGGTATTGGCCATGACTGCCTTGACCGTGGCAACCATGGGCATCCTCACGACCCTGCCCTTGTTCTGGAGCCTGCCGACGGCGTTTCTTGCCGGTACCGGCGCAGCCGCGGGAATAGCACTGATTAACTCCCTCGGAAATCTCGCTGGGTTTGTCAGCCCGTTTCTGGTCGGCTGGCTGAAGGACCTGACTCAAACCACGAACACTGGCATGTACATGCTGGCTGGCTCGATGGTGCTGGGTGCGCTGCTGACACTGAGCGTGCCGGCGCGGCTTGTCAACAAATAGCCCTGGATTACGGTTGCCGCGCGAATGTCGCGGCAGCCGGATTTTCGCGCAGGTATTCGTCAATGATGTCATCGAAGCTTTCACTGGCCAGCAGACCCAGAGCGCCGGCACGAGCTGCGTTGATGTGTGCAGGCCAGCTGGTGACGATTTTCTGAATCACCGGGTCGGGTGTCCAGTCGATTAGTGCGGTCGCGGCAATGCCGGCGACGCGCTCCAGCGCCGCGGCCATTTCGCCCCCGGGGGTTTTGAGCGCCGGCAGATTGACGGCGCTACGGGCGCCCCACTCGGCGTCGCTCGCTTGCGCGGCGCGTATCAGGCCTTCAATGGTGCGGGCGGGCGACGACAGCGCCACGGCGGTTTCCGGCGGCACCGGGCAGGATGCCCTCAGACCCACCAGCGGTTCGCGGATCATGCCGCTCAGAAAGCTGGACGCCGCGCCATTGGGCTTGCCGGGCCTTACGCTGACGGTCATCAGGCGAACGTTGCGGCCGCGGATGAAACCTTTGCGGGCGTAATCGGCCACCAGTTGCTCACCGATGAATTTCTGGATGCCGTAGCTGTTTTGCGGCGTCGGCAAAGTACGGTCGTCAATCACGGCGGGCAGCGGTTGCTCGGGCGAATTACCGAAGACCGCCAGCGAACTGGCAAACACCACGGTAGGACAGGTTTTCAAGGCGCGGCAGGCTTGCAGCAATGCGCGCGTGGCGTCCAGATTGCTCCGCATGCCGAGATCAAAATCCGCCTCGCACTCACCGCTGACAGCCGCCGCAAGATGAAAAATGATAGCGTCTTGTGACCGTATTACCTGGACCCCAGCCGTATTTCGTTCAAAAAGCAGGTTGAGGTCACCGATCACGGCGCGGATGCGCGGCTCATTGGCCAGATCCGCCGGGGGCGCCACCCGGTCAACCAGCGTAATGCTCTGGATGGTTTGCGGGGCGTTGCCGGCAAGCGAAAATTCCTCCTGCGCAAGCAGCTGGCGGGCCAGCCTCGCGCCCAGAAACCCGGCGCCGCCGGTGATCACGATGTTCATGGTGAGTGTGTCTCCTGGTGAGTCAGTGGAGCGGAATCCGTTCACGGTGCAGTCTAGCGCGAGCAGAGTCCGGTTAGCCGCTCCCGCGCTTGCGGGCGCATGGAAACCCGGAACTCCAGGTTCTCCAGGTTGACAGCGGCTGAGCTGGTAGCACTCGGATTGCTGCGCGTGTAAAAGGCGCGTCTGCAGCGCCTACATGCCGCTGTAGTTGGGGCCGCCGCCGCCTTCGGGTGTGACCCAGACGATGTTTTGTGTCGGGTCCTTGATGTCGCAGGTCTTGCAATGCACGCAGTTTTGCGCATTGATCTGCAGGCGATCGGAGTTGTCCTCGTTCTTCACGTATTCATAGACACCGGCCGGGCAGTAGCGGCTTTCGGGGCCGGCATAGATGGCCAGGTTGATGTTGACCGGCACGCTGGCATCCTTCAGCGTTAAGTGAGCCGGCTGATTTTCTTCGTGGTTGGTGTTGGATACAAACACGGAACTCAGCCGGTCGAAGGTGATCTTGTTGTCAGGCCTGGGGTAGACGATCGGCTGGCACTGCGCTGCGGGTTTCAGCATCGCGTAGTCGGGCTTGTTGCGGTGAATCGTCCATGGCGGGCTCTTGATGCCCAGGCGCGGCAGCAACCAGTGTTCGATGCCGGTCATCAGCGCACCGACGTACAGTCCTTTCTTGAACCAGGCCTTGAAGTTGCGCGCCTGGTTCAGCTCGTCGGCCAGCCAGCTTTTGGCGTAGGCTGCGGGGTAGGCGCTCAATTCGTCGTGCTGGCGTCCTGCAGTCACGGCAGCGTAAGCGGCCTCGGCGGCCAGCATGCCGGTCTTGATCGCCGCATGGCTGCCCTTGATGCGTGCGGCATTCAGGTAGCCAGCTTCGCAGCCGATCAGCGCACCGCCGGGGAACACGGTTTTGGGCAGGCTCAGCGCGCCGCCTGCCGTCAGGGCCCGCGCGCCGTAGCTGATGCGCTTGCCGCCTTCAAGATATTGCCGGATGGCGGGATGCGTTTTCCAGCGCTGCATTTCCTCAAACGGGCTGAGGTAAGGGTTGCTGTAGTCCAGCCCGGTCACAAAGCCGAGCGTCACCTGGTTGCCCTCCAGGTGATACATGAAGCCGCCGCCGTAGGTCTGGCTGTCCATCGGCCAGCCAGCGGTGTGCACAACCAGGCCGGGCTGGTGTTTGTCCGGATTGATTTCCCAGAGTTCTTTCACGCCCAGCGCGTAGGACTGAGGGTCCTTGCCTTCATCAAGCTTGTAGCGCGCGATGAGTTGGCGGCCCAGATGGCCGCGCGCGCCTTCGGCAAACACGGTGTATTTGCCGTGCAGTTCCATGCCCAGCTGGAAGTGGTCGGTCGGCTCGCCGTCCTTGCCCACACCCAGATTGCCCGTGGCTACGCCTTTTACCGAGGGAAAACCTCCATTTTTGGCGCCATCGTCGTTATAAAGCACTTCGGCAGCCGCAAAGCCGGGGAAAATTTCCACGCCAAGGTTTTCTGCCTGTTGTGCCAGCCAGCGCGTCACGTTGCCCAGGCTGATGACGTAATTGCCCTTGTTGTGAAAACAGTCCGGCACGAAAAATGCCGGTGTTCTGGCTGTGCCGGTCTTGCTCAGGAACAGCACTTCATCGCTGGTAACGGGCTGGTTCAGTGGCGCGCCCAGCGCTTTCCAGTCTGGCAGCAGTTCGCTCAGGGCCTTCGGGTCCATCACCGCGCCCGAGAGGATGTGTGCGCCCGGCTCTGAGCCTTTTTCCAGCACGACGACGGAAACGTCCTTGCCTTTTTCAGCCGCCAGCTGTTTCAGGCGAATCGCCGTGGCGAGGCCGCTAGGTCCTCCGCCCACAACGACCACGTCATATTCCATTGCTTCACGGGGGCCAAACTGGGCCAGAATCTCTTGGGGTTTCATCGGGGACTCGCTGATAATGAATTTCAGAACGGGTTGTCGGACTCGCGACTGATTTTATGTCGTGAACCGGCAACTCAGCGGACGATTGCTTGTATGCATTCCTAATATTGAGAGGAGTCTCTAATGGCTTTCAGCATCGATCTTTCGGGTCGTGTCGCGCTGGTGACGGGCGCGTCGGGTGGATTGGGTTCGCAATTTGCAAAAACCCTTGCCCGCGCCGGCGCCGCCGTGGTGCTGGCCAGCCGCCGGATCGACAAGCTGAAAGACTTGCGCGCCCAGATCGAGGCTGAAGGGGGCGACGCCCATGTGATCATGCTCGATGTGACGGATCACGCCAGCATCAAGGCCTGCGTGGCCCATGCCGAAACCGAAGTCGGCCCCATCGACATCTTGGTCAACAACTCCGGCGTGAGCACCACGCAACGGCTTCAGGATGTCGATGAAGACGACTTTGACTTCGTTTTCAACACCAACGTCAAAGGCGCTTTTTTTGTTGCGCAGGAAGTTGGCAAACGCATGCTGGCCCACGCGAAGGGTGCGGCTCCGGGCACCTATCGGGGCGGGCGGATCATCAACATTGCATCGATGGCCGGGCTGCGCGTGTTGCCGCAGATTGGCGTGTATTGCATGAGCAAGGCGGCCGTGGTGCAGATGACCCGCGCCATGGCGCTGGAGTGGGGCAAGTTCGGTATCAACGTCAACGCCATTTGCCCGGGCTACATCGACACCGAAATCAACCACCATCACTGGGAAACCGAGCAGGGCAAAAAGCTGGTCCAGATGCTGCCGCGCAAGCGCATCGGCAAGCCGGAGGATCTGGACGCATTGCTAGTCCTCCTCGCCAGCGGTGAAAGCCATTTCGTCAACGGCGCCATCATTGCTGCGGATGACGGTTTTGGGGTCTGACAACAGGGCCCTCATGCCCGTCGTTTCGGATGCCGCGCTGCCTTCCGGGGGGGCTGGCCTTGCCTGGGACGGCCAGGCGCGGCGGCCAAGCGCCCTGCCGATGGCGGTATTTGAGTGCTGAGCGGGGTTCTGGCGGGTCTGGCGGCGGGCGCGCTGTGGGGTCTGGTGTTCGTTGCGCCGCGCATGCTTCCCATGGGCGGCGGCGGCTATTCTTCGGTCGATCTCACCGCCGGGCGCTTCGCCGTTTACGGCTTTGTGGCCGCCGCCGTCATGCTTATCGGCTTGCGCAGCCGCAGCCTTCCTACCCCACGTCAGGCGGCAGCCGCGCTGCTCATGAGCGTGCTTGGGTTTAGCGGCTATTACCTCTTGCTGGTGCTGGCCGTGCGCGATGCCGGCACCGAAGTGCCAACGCTTATTATCGGCACGATTCCGCTGTGGATCATGCTGCTGGGCAAACCGCAGGGTTTGCGTTGGTCGTCACTGCTGCCCGGGCTGGCGCTCACCCTGGCGGGGCTGCTGCTCATGATGGGCTCCACGCAGCGCATGACAGCCGGGGCCAACCTGCATTTCTGGCGCGGCATTGCTTTTGTCATGGTCTCACTGGTGTGCTGGACGGTGTTTGCGGTTCTCAATTCTGCATGGCTCAAGCGCCACCCCGAGGTCAACGCCACCGACTGGGCCAACTGGCTGGGCGTGGCCACCGGCCTCGGCGCGCTGCTGATGTGGCTGGCGGCCGGCTCAAGCGTGACTGTGCTGGCTGCGCGCGACGACTGGGCAAGATTTGTGTTGCTCTGCGCACTGGCAGGTTTTGGCTCAACCTGGCTGGCGACCATCCTGTGGAACATGGCCAGCCAGCGGCTCAGCGCGAGCCTGTGCGGTCAGCTGATCGTCAGCGAAACCATTTTTGCCCTGCTGTATTCTTTTGCCTGGGATGGCCACTGGCCCGCTCCCGCACAGTTCGCCGCCTGCGCCTTATTCACGCTGGGCATTCTGGCCTCGATACGGGCTCACCGCTGAGCCCGTGCAAACTACTTGCCGCAACATGAAAATTGAAATACCCGAGAAGAAAAAGCTGGTCCACGAAATGCGCATTGCCATCCGCTGGGGCGACATGGATGCGATGGGCCACCTGAATAACGGCACTTATTTTCGTTACATGGAAACCGTCCGGATTGACTGGATGTACGCCATTGGCTGCCAGCCCGACCCACAAGGCGAAGGCCCGGTCATCGTCAATGCCTTTTGCAATTTCTACAGGCAGCTGGAGTATCCGGGCGATGTGCTGATCAAGATGTTTGTCAGCGACCCGGGCCGTACCACCTTTGAAAGCTGGGCCACCATGGAACGCGTGGACCGGCCCGGCGTGATCTGCGCGGCGGGAGGTGCCACCACTATCTGGGTCGATTTTCCGGCGCAAAAGGCCAAAACACTGCCTGACTGGATGCGCCAGCTGGTGGAATCATGAATTTTAGGAAAAATACCGTGTATGTCCATTTTTTATGGTTACTTTGTGCTATTGAATAAATAGCAAACTGGTTGGCTGCGCGAATTGCGAAGCGGGCTTTCCGCGCCTCGCGGCGAAGGCTCTTTTCAAGTGGGCAAGGCTGGCGACCCCCTCCTACTGTGCGACGCGGTATTGGCCGCGCGGGTAGATCTTGGCGCGGTGTATTCTCGAATCTTTTCTGTCTGTCAGGCGCTTATCCTTATGTTCTTCCTCGGAATCGGAACCGCCACACCCGCCACGCGCTACACCAAAGCCGAATGTCTGGAGGCGTTTCAGAGTTCCGACTGGTTCGATCGGCTCGACGCGCGCGCCCACCTGGTCGCGCGAACGGTTCTTCAGCGCGACAACGGCATCGAGGCGCGCCGGCTGGCGGTTGATTCGCTGGCCGAAGTGTTCTGCATTGACCCGGACACGCTTTCCCGGCGCTTTCTCGATCACGCACCCGTGCTGGCAGCCCAGGCCGCTACACGGGCGCTGGCCGATGCCGGGCTGGACGCGCGGCAGATCGGCGCCGTGGTGGTCAGCACCTGTACCGGCTATGTGTGCCCCGGCCTGTCGGGTCACGTGGCCGAGCGTCTGGGACTGCGCGCCGACATCCAGGCCTTCGACCTGGTCGGGCAGGGGTGCGCCGCAGCGCTGCCCAACCTGCAGCTGGGCCGCGCGCTGCTGGCATCGGGCGCTTGCGAGCATGTGCTGTCTATTTGCGTTGAGGTCAGCAGCGCGGCCATGTACCTGGACAACGATCCTGGTGTGTTGATCAGCGCCTGCCTTTTTGGTGACGGCGCTGGCGCGGCCGTGCTGTCGCGCACGCCAGCCGCGTCCGGCCGACGTATTGAATGGATGGACAACGCATCGCTGATCGAGCCGGCCGAGCGCGACGCGCTGAAGTTCGAGCAGCGCGCCGGCATGCTGCGCAACATCCTGACCCGCGGCGTGCCGGCGCTGGCTGGCCAATATGCCGTCCGCGTGCGCGACACGGTGCTTCAGCGCGCGGGACTAGCCAGCGCCGACATGAGCGCCTGGATCATGCATGCCGGTGGGCGCGACGTCCTGCTCACGCTGGAGCGCAGCCTTGGTCTGCAGCACGAGGATTTGCGTTACAGCGCCGCCATGCTGCGCGAATACGGCAATCTGTCGAGCGCTTTTGTCTATTTCGTGCTGCAGGCCGCACTGGCCGACGACGCACCCGACGGATGGTGGTGGCTGTCAGCATTCGGCGCCGGCTTCAGCTGTCATGGCGCATTGTTGGAAGTACGAACTTGAGGCGCCCGACGCAAGCCGGACGCTGGCCAGCACATGGGGAATTTTTATGAGCATGCGCCGGGTCGTCGCTGCTGAAACACTGGACGGGCTGGCCGCAGACGATCCGTCCGCGATCCGTTCCAGGCGCGACCTGCAGCGCGTGCACCTGGCGATGGGGACGCGCGGGATCGTGGCGCGGGCGCTGCGCGAACTGACGGCCTCTCGCCGCGCGGCCGCGCCACTTCGCGTGCTTGAACTCGGCGCCGGTGATGGCACCCTGATGCGGTGTGTTGCCCGCGCATTGAAAAAGAATGGGCCAGCCGCACGGCTGGAACTGCTGGATCGGCAGAACCTTGTCAGCACTGCGACGCTGGCAGGCTATGCCGCGCTGGGCTGGCACGCCAGCGCCCGGGTATGCGACGTGTTCGACTGGGTTGCCAGTGACAGCGCACCGCACGATGCAAGGGCTGAGCCACGCTGGGATGTCATCATCGTGAATTTGTTCCTTCACCACTTCGAGGGCGTCCAGCTGGATGCGCTGCTGGGCGCGATTGCGACGCGCACCAACAGCTTCCTGGCCTGTGAACCGCGCCGTGGCGTGCTTGCACTGGCTGGCAGCCACTTGGTCGGCGTGATGGGTGCCAACGCCGTCACGCGTGAAGACGCCGTACTGAGCGTTCACGCCGGGTTTCAGCAAGGGGAGATTTCGGCGCTCTGGCCGCCAGGCGGCGCCGAGTGGATGCTGAAGGATTATTCAGCCGGCTTTTTCAGTCACTGTTTTTCGGCCTTGCGGCGCTCGAACCAAAACGGGAGAACCTTCTGATGCAAAACGACCGGCCAAGCCGTTTCGACGCCGTTATCGTGGGCGCCGGTCCGGCGGGATCGACGGCTGCCATCCTGCTGGCGCGGGCTGGCTGGTCGGTGGCGCTGGTCGAAAAGCAGCGCTTTCCACGGCGCAAGGTTTGCGGGGAATGCATTGCGGCGAGCAATCTGCCGCTGCTTGACGCGCTCGGTATTGGCGCTGGATTCGATGCCCTGGCCGGGCCGCCCCTGCGGCGGGTGGCCTTGATGCAGGGCAAACGCGCCATCATGGCCGACCTGCCGGCTGCCAGTGACCCCCGTCATGCGTGGGGCAGGGCGCTGGGGCGTGAAACGCTGGACACGCTGCTGCTGGAGCAGGCCAGGGCGGCTGGGGCCGTGGTGCTGCAGCCCTGGTCGGTGCAGGCGCTCGGCGGGTCGGCAGGTGACCATCGCTGCGAGATCCGCTGCGTGGAGTCCGGCGAAAAGGACACACTTCATGCGCCGGTGCTGATTGCCGCCCACGGCTCGTGGGAAGCGCTGCCCTCAGGCCGGCAAAGCCGGCGCTTTGCCCGCAAGCCGGCTGACCTGTTTGCTTTCAAGGCCAACTTCAGCGGCGCAAGCCTGGCCGATGGCTTGCTGCCAGTGCTTTCGTTCAAGGGTGGTTATGGCGGCATGGTGGTCGGCGATCAGGGCACCCTGACACTCGCTTGCTGCATCCGCCAGGACCGGCGGGAGGCCTGCCGCAGTGCGGCACCGGGACTGAGTGCGGGGGAGGCGGTCGAGGCCATGCTGAAGCGCGAGTGCCAGGGTGTTGCCAAGGCGCTGGCCACCGCGCGGCGTGGCGGCGTTTGGCTGGCGTCGGGCCCGATTGATCCCGGCATCCGGCTGCGCGATGACGACCCCTTGTTTCGCATCGGAAACGCCGCGGGCGAGGCCCACCCGATCATCGGCGAAGGCATGAGCATGGCCATGCAGTCTGCCTGGTTGCTGTGCGCCCGGCTTTTGCGTCCGGCCGCGCGGAAAACCGACACCCCGGCTCCGCAATGGGCGCGCGACGTGCGCGTCCGCTACAACGCTGACTGGCGTCACCATTTCACATCCCGCCTGCGCTGGGCCGCCATGTTCGCGCAGCTGGCGATGCGGCCTGCTGTTTGCGCACCTTTGCTGGCGGGCTTAAGCTATTGGCCATCGCTGCTGACGCAGGGTGCACGCTGGAGCGGCAAACTGCGCTGTGCGCCCACGCCGGCAAGCATCGCATGGCTGGCGGCTGGCCTGGCCGGCAAACCGGCAGAGCCGGTTTTGGCATGGCCCGACGCGGTACAAGTCACCTCAGTGAACAAGGAAGGCATTTCATGACTGAAACTTACGATTGGCTTTGCAAAATGCTGGTGGCGGAATACAAGATCGAACCGTCAAAGCTGGCCCTCGATGCGCCGCTTGCTGACTTGGGCATAGATTCGCTCGGAATGGCCGAGCTGCTGTTTAATGTCGAGGACGAATTTGGCATCACTTTGCCGCCGGAACCGGTCGAATTGCCGACGGTGGGCGATGTGGTCCGCTTCATCGACGCATTGATCCTGGCCAGCAAAACTCGCCCGGATGCGCCGGAGCCGGGTGTGGCGGGTCCGTCAGCGGGCGACACCGGCCTGCTCAAGCCCGATCCGTCATGAGGCGGGTGGCGGTGACTGGCGTCGGCGTGGTTTCGCCACTCGGCCATGACGCGGAGGAAGCTTTTGATGCTGCCCGCGCTGGCCGGTCCGCCATTCACCGGCTCGATCTGCCGTTTGCGCAGCGGCTGGTCACTCCGCTCGCCGCGACCGTGCAGTTCAATGCGGCCGAACATTTCGAGCCGCCCAAGCTGCGCATGCTTGATCGCGTCAGCCAGTTCGCCCTGGTGGCCGCAAGGCGCGCGCTTGCCGATGCGAACGCCGGGTTTTCAGCCGCCGACCGCACCCGCACCGGCGTTTTCCTCGGCACGGGCATGGGCGGCATCAACACCTTGGACGGCGGTTACCAGACTCTTTACGGAGAAGCCTCAGACCGCATCAAGCCATTCATGATTTTCATGGGCATGCACAACGCGCCCGCGGCGTGGATCGGTATAGAGCACTGCTTCGGGGGGCCGAACCTGACGTACTCGACCGCCTGTTCTTCATCGGCGGTGGCGATTGGCGAGGCCTGGCAAAAACTGGGGCGCGGCGATCTTGAGCTTGCCGTTGCCGGTGGCGCAGAGGCGCCGCTTACGCTGGGCTCACTGAAAGCTTGGGAAGCGCTTCGAACCGTGGCAAGCATCGATGCCGATGATCCCGCCACGTCGTGCAAGCCGTTTTCGAAAAATCGCAGCGGCATGGTGCTGGGCGAGGGCGCCGCCGTGGTGGTGCTCGAGACCTGGGACCGCGCAGTGGCCAGGGGCGCATCGATCTACGGTGAGGTGGTGGGCTATGGGCTGACCACCGACACCGGCCATATCACCCAGCCCAGCGTGGCGGGGCAGGCGGCCGCGATCCGCGCGGCCCTTGACTCCGCGGCAATTGATGTGTCCGCGATTGATGCGATCAACGCGCACGGCACGGGGACGCGGGCCAATGACAGCGTTGAAACCGCCGCGATCAAGGCGGTATTTGGCGACCGCGCGCCTCGCATCCCGATCAGTGCGACCAAGGCCGTGCATGGTCATTTGCTGGGCGCCAGCGCGGCGCTTGAGCTTGTCCTGTCGCTGCTGGCGATGCGGCACTCGGTGGCCTTGCCGACAATGCACTTGCGGGTTGCCGATCCCGAGTGCGATCTGGACTATGTGCCCAATGTGGCGCGCGAAGGCGTTGCGATTCGCACCATGCTTTCAAACTCTTTTGCCTTCGGCGGCACCAATGCGGTACTGGCCTTGCGGGCGGCGCCCTGAGGCCCTTTCGGTGCGTAGCGATTCTGGCCCGGGCCTGCGGCGTTTTGCCGCAGGGCAGACACGCTGTCAGCGTCAATGGCTGGCGGGGGAACCCGTTTCAGCGGCCACCGGCTTGGCCGTTTTCGGCACTCGCCCCATCAGGTAAAACTCCGGGTTTGGCTGCATGCCGCTGAAGTTCGCCATGCGGTTCGAGAGGCCAAAGAAGGCGGTGATGGCAGCGATGTCCCAGGCATCCTCGTTGCTAAAGCCGTGCGCCTGCAGCGTATCAAAATCGGCATCCTCGATCTGCTCGGATTCGAGGCAGACCTTCATCGCGAAGTCGAGCATGGCGCGCTGGCGCGGCGTGATGTCGGCCTTGCGATGGTTTAGCGCGACCTGGTCGGCCACCAGCGGTTTTTTTTCGTGAATCCGCAGGATTGCGCCATGCGCCACCACGCAATAAAGGCAGTGGTTCGCCGCGCTCGTGGTGGTGACGATCATTTCGCGCTCGCCCTTGGTCAATGAACCCTCGGGGTTGCCGCTTTCCTCCCTCAGCATCAGCGCGTCATGGTAGGCGAAGAACGCACGCCATTCGGCGGGGCGGCGGGCCAGCGCCAGAAACACATTGGGCACGAAACCGGCTTTTTCCTGGACTTCAAGTACCTTGGCCTTGATGTCGTCGGGCAGGTCGTTCAAATCGGGCGCGGGGTAGCGAACTGGCATGTCTTGTCTCTTTCCGGTTTGGGCAAAAGTTGGTCTGGCCATGATACGTTCTGGAAGCGCGCGGCATGTTCAACAAAAAGGCGCAGGGCGGTAAAAACAGCTTGTCTGTTTACCAATAATAATAGTCGTCAATGCGGGTGGTTCCAGGGGTCGGCAGCCCCGTCGATTGAGCATGGCGGCTCTGCAGAGTCAGGCTGCTCCTGCGGTCGACCGTGCCTGTTGGGTTCATCGCCAATCCGGCTGCCGTTAGTGTTGCCGACCCGCATCGTGCCACCGCACCATCGCACCATCGCGGTGGTTGCTGTTGACCGGAATCTGGTGGTTCGGTTGTTGCGCATGGACTCAAGCTATTGGCTAAAGACTATTGAGGTCAGGCTCATTCGCCACGGCAAGCGCGCATTCATCCGTCAATATTTAAGGCTTTCGTCAGCAAACACCTGAAACCGGCCGTTATGCTGGCAGTTTTTCAGGAGCAATTGCCGCATGGAATCCGACTACGAAAAAGGCCTGACCACCCGCAGGCAGGTGATGGGCGAGGAATTTGTCGCCAATGCTTTGGCGGGCATCACCGATTTCACCCGGCCGATCCAGGAGCACATCACCGCCAAGGCCTGGGGCGATGTCTGGCAGCGGCCGGGCCTGGATCTCAAAACCCGCAGCCTGATCACGGTGGCGATGCTGACGGCGCTGGGAAGGCAGCATGAGCTCAAGGGCCATTTGCGGGGTGCGCTCAATAACGGCGCAACGCCTGCCGAGTTGCAGGAAGTGCTGCTGCACGCCGCCGTGTACTGCGGTGTGCCGACGGCGGTCGAAGCGTTCAGGACGGCTGCCGAGGTGGTGGATGGTCCGCGAAAAGCATGAGCCAGCCGGGCGATCCGGTTTGGACCGGTTGACACTGGCTTTGACTGGTTTTAGGAGTGTTTTTGGCCGCAGGTCCAACAAGTACGGCTATGTTCAGCTATTTAATTTATAGCAATATACCGCCTTTGGGGGAATTGCCGTTCGCTGGCGGCCAGCGGTGTCAGGGCAGCCTGGCGGGTCGCCGGAACGGCTCGCGGCGCTACCATCGGGGCAAGGCTTCAGCAGGGTGACGCGGAGCCGCTCACGACGGTCTGCGTTCGGCGCAGAAAGCGTCGTATCAGCCGGCCGCCCGATTGTGGAAACAACTTCAGAGCGCATCATGAAAATTGCATTGCTTTCTGACATACATGCCAACCTTCGAGCGCTCGACGCCTGTCTGGCGCATGCCCAGGCGTCTGGCGCAAGCCGTTTTGCCGTGCTGGGCGACCTGGTAGGTTACGGAGCCCAGCCCGCCGCCGTGGTGCGCCGGGTCCGCGCGCTGGCTCGCGCGGGCGCTTTGGTGGTGCAAGGCAATCATGACGCGCTGGCCGTCAGCTTGTCCGGCCAGGCGCTCGCCGCTGACGAGGGCGGTGCCGCCTGGACGCATGCGCAGCTCGGCGCGGCAGAGCTGGAATTTCTGGCGGGCCTGCCCTTGACCGCGAGCGACAATTCGGTTTTCCTGGTGCATGCCAGTGCCGATGCGCCACAGCGCTGGCACTATGTGGACAATGAGCACCGGGCGGCGGCCAGCCTTGACGCGGCTTGTGCGGACGCGCGCATTCGCTATGTCTTTGGCGGCCATGTGCATCACCAGACGCTTTATTTTCGCGGTCTGCGCCAGCAACTCATGCGCTTCATGCCCACCCCCGAAGTCCCTATTCCGGTATTGCCGCACCGCCGCTGGATTGCCACCATCGGCTCGGTCGGACAGCCGCGCGACGGCAATCCACTGGCCATGTATGCCATGTTTGATCCGGACCGCGCCGAGCTGACTTTTCACCGGGTCGCGTATGACCACCTGGCCGCTGCGCAGGATATCCGCGCGGCGGGCCTGCCGGAATTTTTCGCCCGCAGGCTGGAGCAGGGATTGTGAAGTTGCTCACAGCCGGCACGCTCATGGATGGCTTTCTGGTGGGGGACTGCCTGCATGCTGGCGGCATGGCGCACATTTATCAGGCAAGTTTTGCCGATGCGTCGCGGCGCGCGCCTTTTCCGATGGTCATGAAAGTGCCGCGCATGACCCAGGGCGATGGCGCTGAAAACATCGTCGGTTTTGAAGTGGAGCGGCAAATCCTCACGGTGTTTAAGGGCCCCCCAGTGGC